>NZ_CAXAPL010000022.1:0-104258 GCF_963970845.1 Pseudomonas sp. RA_105y_Pfl2_P56 | reverse complement strand
CCAGATGCATTCTTTATCGGCGCTTGGGTGAAAGGAGGAGGGTGAAATCTCCCACGGTCTGTACTGCGCTAACAGTCAGAATCGAGCCTTGTCCCTCCTCCTCCCTTCAAGTCCTACCATACAAGCGAGCTTGCTCGCGAAAGCGCCAGTCGCCACACCTCAATCCGACAGACAAATCCTCAATCTCTGTGCGCAATAAACGCCTTCCAGTCGCGTTGTTTAAAGACACTAGGTGTTACGGCTCCCTAGCCTACAAATCCTTGCGCCGCTGCCTACGCATGCACCAGAATCCGCCGGCTTGTGCGCCTTTGGCATGCTGCGTAACTTGATTCCGTCACTGATTTCCAGTGATCGGGTTTAGCAGCCCGTGGCTAATCTAAGGGTGCACATACATCATCGTCAGGCTCAGCGCCTGCATTCGATGGCGGCTGTGCGCAGGGCGCTTCGGCGCGCCGGCTTCCTTAGGTTCCCCGGTCTGCTAACCTGCGTTCAGCTGCCACCCCTTCTTTTAGCAGAGAAGCGGTTCCAGCTTTATTTCGGAACCTGAAGATGATTAAACCTACGCCTAACCCCCCGCTCACAGACCCGGCATCCCCCTACGAATCCCCCGATTCAAAGAAATTCCACGAAGCCGCCGAACGCGCCCTCGACCATTACCTCGGCCCGACCAACGCCGACCTGATGGCCACGCCTTACACCCCCAACACGCTGTACATGGCCAACCCCAATGCCGACACCGAATCCCTGCTGGCCGACGCCAGCGAAACCCTCGGCTCGGCTACGGTCATGCTCAACAACCATGCGGCAATGGTGGAAGGTACGCACCGCAAGACTGTGCAAGGTATTGCGCAGGTGGTGATGGTGGCGGAGATGGCTGTGAATCGTATTTTGGACAAGTTAGTGCCCACAGATTGATCCAGTTTTTTTCAATGATGTTGACTCGTCTTAATGATCGTTCCCATACATAGCATGAGGACGATCATCGGCGGACTGATCCAGCCTTCTTGTGATTTTTGTGCCTTAACTTAACGTGTGCAGCAGGCTAAGTCGGGTTTTAGTTGAGCTGCATGTTTGTGGCATTAGCAAGGGTTATACGTAAGTTTGCCATTGCAATTATTTAGCCCGGTTTCAAGAATCGTATATGCCGAAACGCTTTCCTTGTTATATACCGTGTCATTGATTTCTCTCGAGTTGATACGATTCTCAATCTCGCGATGTGTGCTCGAGGCCAGGCAAGTAGCTTCTATCGTACAAATAGCAGCACCTCCAGCCTCATATTTTGTAAGGTTTGATAGTTTGCATGTCTGGGCAGCGCTTGTGGCATCCCATAGTTGCTTACATCCTGCATCGATTTCTGCAAATGCAACATGACTAACAAATGCCGATATTGTCGCCACAATTAAAACCTCAATTTTTTTCATTTCAAACGCTCCATTTTAGAGTTGCGTATGTTCCGATGCTGTAAAACCTTTTGCACGGACATCATTTCACATTTAAAACTTGCGTCCACCTGTCATGTATGACAGGTGTTAATAATGTTAAGAAATAAAAAAGCTGTAGCGCTATAAGAATTTGATCGTCTTGTTCTTGGGATGGTCTGAGGTAATCATTTTTTTGGGACTTTATTTAAAAGGCGTGAATCGCGTCTCAGACATGATTGTTTTAAAATTGAGCTCAATCTCCATAAGGCCGGACACTCAATATTGAATTTCTTGTCCTGTTTAATGCAACGTTGGGTCCAACCAGACCGTTACTTTGAGCGTAATGATTCATCGCCCAGCTTGATTGATGCCCACACTCCACACACCTACCTTAGCTCCACGACAGCGAACCCCGTGGAGTGAGCATGACAACAACAATTTCCCCCGACTCGCGCTGGACGCGGCGGCGCGATGAGAAGCAGCGCCGCCTCGACAAGGTGCGCGGGATGGCCGATGGTGCGGTGTTGCCCACCGACAAAATCGTCGCCGCGCTCGAAGCGTTGATTCATCCCGGCGACCGCGTGGTGCTGGAGGGCAATAACCAGAAGCAGGCGGATTTCCTCTCCCGTTCGCTGGCCAAAGCCGACCCGGAAAAGCTCCACGACCTGCACATGATCATGCCCAGCGTCGGCCGCTCCGAGCACCTCGACCTGTTCGAACGCGGCATCGCCCGTAAGCTCGATTTCTCCTTCGCCGGCACGCAGAGTCTGCGCATCAGCCAGTTGCTCGAAGACGGCTTACTGGAAATCGGCGCCATTCACACCTACATCGAACTCTATGCACGGCTGGTGGTGGACCTGATCCCCAATGTCGTGCTCTCGGCCGGGTTCATGGCCGACCGCGCCGGCAACATCTATACCGGCCCCAGCACCGAAGACACTCCAGCGTTGATCGAGCCCGCCGCGTTCAGCGACGGCATCGTCATCGTCCAGGTCAACCAGTTGGTCGACGACGTCAGCGAATTGCCTCGCGTAGACATCCCCGCCTCATGGGTCGATTTCGTCGTGGTCGCCGACAAGCCGTTCTACATCGAACCGCTATTCACCCGCGACCCACGCCATATCAAGCCTGTGCATGTGTTGATGGCGATGATGGCGATCCGTGGCATCTACGAAAAACACAACGTGCAGTCGCTCAATCACGGCATCGGTTTCAACACCGCCGCCATCGAGTTGATCCTGCCGACCTACGGCGAATCCCTCGGCCTCAAAGGCAAGATCTGCCGCAACTGGACGCTCAACCCGCACCCGACGCTGATCCCGGCGATCGAGAGCGGCTGGGTCGAAAGCGTGCATTGCTTCGGCACCGAACTGGGCATGGAAAATTACATCGCCGCGCGACCAGATGTGTTTTTCACCGGCCGCGACGGCTCGCTGCGTTCCAACCGGATGTTCTGCCAACTGGCCGGGCAGTACGCGGTGGATCTGTTTATCGGCGCGACGTTGCAGGTCGATGGCGATGGTCATTCTTCGACAGTGACCCGTGGTCGCCTCGCCGGTTTCGGCGGTGCGCCGAACATGGGCCACGACCCGCGTGGTCGCCGTCACGGCACCCCGGCGTGGCTGGACATGCGCCACGACGATTCGCAGCAGCCGATGCTCGAACGCGGCAAGAAACTCGTGGTGCAAATGGTCGAGACCTTCCAGGAGGGCGGCAAACCGACCTTCGTCGAAACCCTCGACGCGGTGGAGGTGGCGAAAAAAAGCGGCATGCCACTGGCGCCAATCATGATCTACGGCGACGACGTCACCCACTTGCTGACCGAGGAAGGCATCGCCTACCTGTACAAGGCGCGTTCGCTGGAAGAGCGCCAAGCGATGATCGCTGCGGTCGCAGGCGTCACCGCCATCGGCCTGCGCCACAACCCCAAAGACACCGAACGCATGCGCCGCGAAGGCCTGATCGCCTTGCCCGAAGACCTCGGCATCCGCCGCACTGACGCCACCCGCGAATTGCTCGCGGCGAAAAGCGTCGCCGATCTGGTCGAGTGGTCCGGCGGCCTCTACAACCCGCCCGCCAAGTTCAGGAGCTGGTAATGCACGCACTCAACCTGCAAGCGAAACCGCTTTCTCTGGCCGAGCACCTGGCGGATCTGGCGGTGGATGCGCTGATCGACGAAGCCGATCTGTCGCCGAAACCGGCGCTGGTCGACCGTCGCGGCAATGGCGCGCACACCGATCTGCACCTGGGCCTGATGCACGCGTCGGCGCTGTCGTTGTGGCCGGCGTTCAAGGAGATGGCTGAGGCCGCCATTGAAATTGGCGAGATCAATCCGACGTTGCGTGAAAGCATTGGCCGCATCGGCCGTGAAGGCGAGCAAGCCATGCTCGCCACCACCCACGGCGTGAACACCCATCGCGGCGCGATCTGGGCCTTGGGCCTGATCGTCACGGCGGCTGCACTGGAAACGAGATCCAGCAGCGCCAGTGCCATCTCTGTGCGCGCCGCACGTCTGGCGTTGCTCGACGACCGCTACGCACCGCGCCCGCTCAGCCACGGCGCGCAAGTCGCGTTGCGCTACGGCGCCCGCGGTGCCCGCGAAGAAGCGCAACTCGGCTTCCCGGCCGTGCTGCAACGTGGCCTGCCGCAACTGAAAAAAAGCCGCGCCCATGGCCACGGCGAACAGAACGCCCGACTCGACGCCTTGCTCGCGATCATGTCCGACCTGGCCGACACCTGCGTGCTCTATCGCGCCGGCGAACAAGGCCTGCAAACCATGCAACAGGGTGCGCAAGCGGTGCTCGACGCCGGAGGCAGCGCCAGCCTCAACGGTCGCCGTTGCCTGCACGAACTGGATCAACAACTCATCGCATTGAATGCCTCGCCCGGTGGCGCCGCCGACTTGCTCGCCGCCACGCTGTTGCTCGACCGTATCGAGCACGACGGCATCTTTCAGGGAGCGTTTTGATGGAAACCCTATCGTTTGAATTCCCCGCCGGGCAGCCGCCACGCGGGCGTGCGCTGGTCGGTTGTGTCGGCTCGGGTGATCTGGAAGTGCTGATCGAACCGGGGTTGGCCGGCAAGCTGACGATCAATGTGCAGACCTCGGTCAACGGCGCGCAGCAGCGCTGGCAGCATTTGTTTGCGCGGATGTTCGACGGCACCACGCCACCGGCGATGGCCATCGATATCCACGACTTCGGCGCGACACCGGGTGTGGTGCGCTTGCGTCTGGAACAAGGTTTCGAGGAGATCGGCCATGACTGACAGCGCAGCGCTTCTCAACAAGCACAGCTTCGTCGAACTCGGCGCGCGGCAACGGGCGAAAGCCTTGCTCGACGCCGGCAGCTTTCGCGAATTGCTCGACCCGTTTCAACGCGTCATGTCGCCGTGGCTCGAACGCCAAGGCGTGGTGCCGCAGGCCGACGACGGCGTGGTGATCGCCAAGGGCAACCTCGACGGTTTGCCGGTGGTGATTGCCGCCATCGAAGGCGCTTTCCAGGGCGGCAGCCTTGGCGAAGTCGGCGGGGCAAAGATCGCTGGCGCGCTGGAACTGGCCGCCGAAGACAACCGCAAAGGCCTCCCGACCCGCGCCATCCTGCTGCTGGAAACCGGCGGCGTACGCTTGCAGGAAGCCAATCTTGGCTTGGCGGCGATTGCCGACATTCACGCGGCGATTGTCGATTTGCAGCAGTACCAACCGGTGGTGGGCGTGGTGGCGGGCAGCGTCGGCTGCTTCGGCGGCATGTCGATTGCGGCAGCGCTGTGCAGCTATTTGCTGGTGACTCAGGAAGCGCGCCTTGGTTTGAACGGCCCGCAAGTGATCGAACAGGAAGCCGGGATCGAAGAATACGATTCTCGCGACCGGCCGTTTATCTGGAGCCTGACCGGGGGCGAGCAACGCTTTGCCAGTGGTCTGGTGGATCGCTATGTCGGCGATGATGTGGCGCAGATTCGTCAGCAGGTCGGCGAGTTGTTGCAGCAAGGCTTGCCGGCGCAACCGCGCAGTCAAAGGGCCGAGTGGTTCCTGCAACGTCTGGCTAGCCTGGACACTGACACGCAAATCGAGCCTTCGGTGGTTCGCGATCTGTATCAAGGAGAGCGCTCATGAGTGGTTATTCATTGCGCGGTTTGAACTGGTTCAACGCCTTGTGCGCCGGAGCGAAAACCGTCGAAGGTTTGCCGGCGTCACTGCGGGTGGCGGACACGGCGCTCGGTCGCTTGCTGGCCGTGGTCGCTGACCCGGACAACCGTTTCCCTCGCGCTCGCGATGGCGAAGTCGGCTTGCTGGAAGGCTGGGGTCTGGCCAAGGCTGTCGATGACGCGATCAGCGCCGACCGTGAGCAAACGCACAAGCGTGCGTTGATCGCCATCGTCGATGTGCCGAGCCAGGCTTACGGTCGTCGCGAGGAAGCCCTCGGCATTCATCAAGCGCTGGCCGGTGCGGCAGACAGCTATGCCCGCGCACGTTTGGCCGGGCACACGGTGATTGCACTGCTGGTGGGCAAAGCCATGTCCGGTGCGTTTCTGGCCCATGGTTATCAGGCCAACCGTTTGATCGCCCTGCGTGATCCCGGGGTGATGGTGCATGCGATGGGCAAAGCCTCGGCGGCGCGGGTGACCTTGCGCAGCGTCGAAGAACTCGAAGCATTGGCCGCCAGTGTGCCGCCGATGGCCTATGACATCGACAGCTACGCCAGCCTCGGATTGCTCTGGGAAACCCTGTCGGTGCAACAGATCGAACAGCCGACAGCGCAGGATCTGGCGCGGGTCACTGAGTGCCTGACCCACGCCATCAGCGATATCTCCAACACGGGGCTGAGCAATCGTCTGGGCGCGAAGAATCGTGCCGCGTCCAGCCGCGTGCGGGAACTGTTGAGGGCGCAGTGGTGAACACACCTCTGGCCCACGATCTGCTCTGGGGCATGACCCCGGCGCAATTGCCCGCGGATGCGCCGGGTTGGGCTATCGAGTCGCTCAGCGCCGGGCAACCGGTGGTGGTGCGCCGGGCCTTGAGCGCTGAGGGTTTTGTCGCGGTGGGTGCGCGCGGTGTCTCGCGTGAGCAGCGCTTGGCGGCGTTCATGGCGGTCGATTCGATGGTCTGTCGGGTCAGCCCCGAGGCGCTGAGTCATGTCGACAGTGAGCGTGATCTGCCCGTCATGCGCGCCCTCAAGCAATTGCGCCCGATGCTCGACGATTGCGGTTGGGTCTGGGGTGTCAGCGGCAGTGCCGGGTTTGAACTGGCCAGCGGCTTTGCCGCGATGCACGAGGGCAGCGATCTCGATTTGATCCTGCGTACGCCGCAACTGATTACCCGTAATCAGGCACGCAAACTGGTGGCGCTTTTCGATCAATCCTCATGCCGGGTCGATATGCAATTGCAGACGCCGTTCGGCGCTGTGGCCCTGCGTGAGTGGGCGGGCGCTTCGGCTCATGTGCTGCTGAAAAACGCGCATCAGGCCTGCCTGGTTTCTGATCCATGGAATCCGCAGGAGCAGGCGGCGTGAGCAGTTTGCTGGTGTTCCCCGGCCAGGGCGCGCAACAACCGGGCATGCTCCAGCGTTTGCCTGGGGAGACGCTGACCGAGGCTAGCGACGTGCTCGGCGAGGATGTGTTGTTGCTCGATTCTGCCGACGCGTTGCGCCGCACAAGGGCGGTTCAACTGTGCCTGCTGATCGCCGGGGTCGCGGCGTCGCGGCAGTTGCTGCGTGAAGGCCTCACGGCCGATTACGTCGCCGGTCTGTCCATCGGTGCTTACCCGGCAGCCGTGGTGGCGGGGGCTTTGCGCTTCAGCGATGCGTTGCATCTGGTCAGCCTGCGCGGTGAGTTGATGCAGCAGGCTTATCCACAGGGCTTTGGCATGACCGCGATCATCGGTCTGCAATTATCCACAGTCGAAACGTTGCTGGCGCAGGTTCACGGCGAGGAGTCGCCGGTTTATCTGGCCAACATCAATGCCGATAACCAGGTGGTCATTGCCGGCAGTGATGAGGCGATGCACGCGGTCGCTGAATTGGCGCGCAGCCGTGGCGCAGGACTGGCGAAACGGTTGGCGGTGAGCGTGCCGTCGCATTGTCCGTTACTGGATGAGCCCGCGCAGAGACTGGCAGAGGCCTTCGCCAGCGTTGAGCTGAAAAACCCGAAAATCGCCTACCTGAGCGGCAGTCGCGCTCGGCCGGTGGTCAAGGTCCAAGCCTTGCGTGACGACCTCGCGTTCAACATGTGCCGCGTGGTGGATTGGCGCGGCACCGTACAAAGCGCTTACGAACGCGGCGTGCGGCTACAGATCGAACTGCCGCCCGGTGCGGTGCTGACCGGGCTGGCGCGCCGGGTGTTTGAGCAGGGCACGGTCACTGCGTTTGACAGTGCTCGCCTGGACACCTTGCAGGCGCTGTTGCGTGAGGAGGGAAGCCGCCAACTCTAAGACCGCCGACTCAAGCTTCGAACAACAAAAACAACATTCGACGATGCAATTTGAGGACTACAGCAATGATTATTTACGGTGTGGCGTTTCTGGCGTTTTGTACCCTGGCGGGTATCTGGATCGGTGAAATGCTGGGCAAGTTGATCGGCGTGCCGGCCAACGTCGGCGGCGTCGGTATTGCGATGCTGCTGTTGATCGGTCTGGGCAGTTACCTCAACAAATCCGGTTGGTTCAAGGGCAAGACCGAGCAGGGTGTGGAGTTCTGGAGCGCGATCTACATTCCGATCGTGGTGGCGATGGCGGCCCAGCAAAATGTTTATGGCGCGCTGAAGGGCGGGCCGATGGCGATTCTGGCGGGAACGCTGGCGGTGGTCATTGCCTTTGCCATGGTGCCCGTGCTGGTACGCCTTGGTAACAAGGAACCGGCCGCCGTCATTCCACCCAAGACTGTGGGGTAAGCGCCATGTACGAATCATTGATGAAAGTCATCACCGGTTACGGTCTGATCAGCGGGTTCCTGATTGTCGGCCTGACCATGTGGGTGTCCTACTGGATGTCCAACACC
Organism: Pseudomonas sp. RA_105y_Pfl2_P56; assembly: GCF_963970845.1. Lineage (NCBI taxonomy): Bacteria > Pseudomonadati > Pseudomonadota > Gammaproteobacteria > Pseudomonadales > Pseudomonadaceae > Pseudomonas > Pseudomonas sp. RA_105y_Pfl2_P56. Next base: position 95,848 of record NZ_CAXAPL010000022.1, on the reverse strand, counting down.
TTCACCAAGGGCCGCTTGCACGGTTCGGCCATCGCCATTTTGCTCGGGCTGTTGCTGTCGTATATCGGCGGTGCGGTGACCGGGGGCCAGAAAGGCGTGGTGGATATTCCGATGCTCTCGGGCATCGGCTTGCTCGGCGGGGCGATGCTGCGTGATTTCGCAATCGTCGCCACAGCGTTCGGCGTGAGTGTCGATGAACTCAAACGTGCCGGATTTGTTGGGGTGCTGGCGCTGTTTGTCGGCGTTGGCACGTCCTTCATCGCAGGCGTCGGCGTGGCGATGGCGTTCGGTTACACCGATGCCGTGAGCCTGACCACCATTGGCGCAGGGGCGGTGACTTACATCGTCGGCCCGGTGACCGGTGCCGCCATTGGCGCCACTTCCGAAGTCATGGCGCTGTCGATTGCGGCAGGGCTGATCAAGGCGATTCTGGTGATGGTGATGACGCCGTTCGTGGCGCCGATGATTGGCCTGAACAGCCCTCGCAGTGCGGTGATCTTTGGCGGGTTGATGGGCACGTCCAGCGGCGTGGCCGGCGGCTTGGCGGCGACGGATCCGAAGCTGGTGCCTTATGGTTGCCTCACCGCCGCGTTCTATACCGCGCTGGGGTGTTTGCTCGGGCCTTCGGTGTTGTTTTTGCTGATGCGTGGGTTGATGGGTTAAGACAGCCTGCTGTCGGGTCTGACGCCTTCGCGAGCAAGCCCGCCTCTACATGGGAAATGCGTTTTCCTGTGGGAGGGGGCTTGCTCGCGAAGGACGCGACTCGGTTTCAGACCTGCCGATTGGCATACATTCGACACTCCGCCAACAACGCCAGCAGATTCGGATCGCGCTCCTTGGCCTTCAAAAACACCACGCCAATGTGCTGCTGCAACCGGTACTTCTCCTGCAACGGGATGAGCTTCACCCGGTTCTCGTACACCGCTGCAATCCTCCCCGGCAGCAACGCATACCCCACACCGGAACTGACCATGCTCAGCAGGGTGAAGATGTCATTGACCTGCATCGCCACTTTCGGCTCGAAGCCTGCCTGTTTGAACACCCGATTGCCGTCCTGATGCGTGGCGAAGCCTTGGGTCAGGGTGATGAAGGTTTCGTTGCGCACCTCTGCCAGATCGACTTCACTGCGCTGGGCAAACGTTGAATCGGCCGGCGTCGCGAGGAAGATGTCATCGCAGAACAGCGCAATCTGCTCGCAGTCCGGGTCGTTGATGCTGTCGTCCAGTGACACCAGAATCGCGTCGACTTCCATGTTTTTCAGCTTGTAGAGCAGGTCGATGTTGGAACCCAGAATCAAATCGATGTTGAGTTCACTGCGGCGGATCTTCAGGCCCATGATCAGTTGCGGCACGGTCTTGACCGTCAGCGAATACAGCGAGCCGAGCTTGAAGCGTTCGGCAGAGAACCCGGCAGCCTCGCGGGTCAGGCGCACGCTTTCGACCACGTCCTGGATCAGCTTCTGCGCGCGCTCTTCCAGCACATAAGCGCTTTCCAGCGGTGTCAGGTTGCGTCCTTCGTGTTTGAACAGCGGGCAGCGCAGGGCGCTTTCCAGTGAATGAATGGCGCGATGCACGCTGACGTTACTGGTTTGCAACTCGGCAGCGGCACGGGCCAGATTGCCGGTGCGCATGAAGGCGAGGAACACCTCGAGTTTTTTCAGGGTCAACTCTTCGTCGATCAGCATGGCGCGGACTCTTTTTGGTATCGGCCGATTGTGCCCAATTACCACGACCTGTGCAGGCTCGTGTTTAACAGAAACATTGCGCTTTTACGCTCAAGGCCCGAGCCTTGCGCGCTGCGGTAATGAATTTGAGGTGAGCGACACATGTATCACGGGGAACGATTGAACGCCTGGACCCATCTGGTCGGGGCGGTGGCGGCTTTTATCGGCGGGGTCTGGATGCTGGTGATCGCCAGCCTCGACGGCAGTCCTTGGAAGATTGTCAGTGTGGCGATTTACGCCTTTACCTTGCTGGTGCTGTACAGCGCTTCAACCGTGTACCACAGCGTGCGCGGGCGCAAGAAAGCGATCATGAAGAAGGTCGATCACTTTTCGATCTACCTGTTGATTGCCGGCAGCTACACGCCGTTCTGTCTGGTGACGCTGCGCGGGCCGTGGGGCTGGACGCTGTTCGGGATTGTCTGGGGGCTGGCGCTGATCGGCATTTTGCAAGAGATCAAGCCGCGCTCCGAAGCGCGGATTCTGTCGATCGTGATTTACGCGGTAATGGGCTGGATTGTGCTGGTGGCGGTCAAGCCGTTGCTGGCGGCGCTGGGCACCACCGGATTTGCCTGGCTGGCCACGGGCGGGGTCTTGTACACCGTGGGGATTATCTTTTTTGCCCTCGACCATCGGTTGCGCCACGCCCACGGGATCTGGCATCTGTTCGTGATCGCCGGGAGTCTGCTGCATTTTGTGGCGATTCTGTTTTACGTCCTGTAGACGCAATCGTCGTGGGAGGGAGCAAGCCCCCTCCCATAAGGGTTAGAAATCACCCCAAAGTTGCTGGGCCACCGCCAGTGCCACCACCGGTGCGGTCTCGGTGCGCAGCACTCGCGGGCCGAGGCGCGCAGCGTGAAAACCATTGCCCTTGGCCAACTCGACCTCGGCATCGGACAAACCACCCTCAGGGCCAATCAGGAACGCCAGCGTCGCAGGTTTTGCATGGCTCACCAGCGGCTCGGCCACCGGATGCAAAACCAGTTTCAGGTCTGCCTGCGTCTGCTTCAGCCAATCGGCCAGCAACACGGGCGGATGAATCACCGGCACCCGCGAACGACCACACTGTTCACACGCACTGATTGCAACCTGACGCCAGTGCATCAGGCGTTTGTCCGCGCGTTCGTCCTTGAGTCGCACTTCACAGCGCTCGCTGAAGATCGGGGTGATTTCAGTGACACCCAGCTCGGTGGCCTTCTGAATCGCCCAGTCCATCCGCTCACCGCGGGACAGGCCCTGGCCGAGATGAATCTGTAGCGGCGATTCAACCTGACCGGGCAACTGTTCGTCGATCTGCACCACGACGCGCTTCTTGCCGACGTCCACCAAGGAACCGCGAAACTCATGGCCGGAGCCGTCGAACATCTGCACCGCATCGCCTTCGGCCATGCGCAGCACGCGGCTGATGTAATGCGCCTGGGCTTCCGGCAGTTCGTGTTCGCCAGTGCTCAGCGGGGCGTCGATAAAGAAGCGGGACAGTCTCATGTCGGATCTCTGGAAAAATGTGAATCAGGTGGATCGGTGTCGACTTCATTCGCGAGCAAGCCCGCTCCCACAGGGAAATGCATTCCAAAATGTGGGAGCGGGCTTGCTCGCGAAAGCGGCAGTCCAAACACCGCAAATCTAAAGCAAACCGAATCAGCCCGGATCACGGAAGCCGGGATGGAAATCCTTCGGCACCGCCACGCTGACGCTGTCACGCGTCGCGATGTCGATGCCTTCGCTGGCGACCTCGGCGAGGAAGTCGATCTGCTCCGGGGTAATCACGTACGGCGGCAGGAAATACACCACGCTGCCCAGCGGACGCAGCAATGCGCCACGCTCCAGCGCATGCTGGAACACCTTCAAGCCGCGCCGTTCCTGCCAAGGGTAGGCCTCTTTGGTGGCTTTATCCTTGACCATCTCGATGGCCAGCACCATGCCGGTCTGGCGCACTTCGGACACGTTCGGGTGATCGACCAGATGCGCGGTGGCCGAAGCCATGCGCTGGGCGAGGGCCTTGTTGTTTTCGATCACGTTGTCCTGCTCGAAGATATCCAGCGTCGCCAGCGCTGCCGCACAGGCCAGCGGGTTGCCGGTATAGCTGTGCGAGTGGAGGAAGGCCCGCAGGGTTGGATAGTCGTCGTAGAAGGCGCTGTAGACGTCATCGGTGGTCACGCACGCCGCCAGCGGCAGGTAGCCGCCGGTCAGGGCCTTGGACAGGCAGAGGAAATCCGGACGGATGCCGGCCTGTTCACAGGCGAACATCGTCCCGGTGCGGCCGAAGCCGACGGCGATTTCGTCGTGGATCAGGTGCACGCCATAGCGGTCGCAGGCTTCGCGCAGCAGCTTGAGGTATATCGGGTGATACATGCGCATGCCGCCAGCGCCCTGAATCAACGGTTCAACGATCACTGCCGCGACACTGGCATGGTGCTCGGCCAGCGTCTGTTCCATCGCCGCGAACAGGTTGCGCGAGTGTTCTTCCCAACTCATGCCTTGCGGGCGCAGGTAGCAGTCCGGGCTTGGCACCTTGATGGTGTCCAACAACAGGGCTTTGTAAGTCTCGGTAAACAGCGGTACGTCGCCGACCGACATCGCGGCCATGGTTTCGCCGTGGTAGCTGTTGGTCAGGGTGACAAAGCGCTTCTTGTTCGGTTGGCCGCGGTTGAGCCAGTAGTGAAAGCTCATTTTCAGCGCGACTTCGATGCAGGACGAACCGTTATCGGCGTAGAACACCCGGTTCAGGCCTTCGGGCGTCATCTTCACCAGACGCTCTGACAACTCGATCACCGGTTGATGGCTGAAACCGGCCAGAATCACATGTTCAAGCTGATCGACCTGATCCTTGATGCGTTGGTTGATGCGCGGGTTGGCGTGGCCGAACACGTTGACCCACCAGGAGCTGACGGCATCGAGGTAGCGCTTGCCTTCGAAGTCTTCCAGCCAGACGCCTTCACCGCGCTTGATCGGGATCAGCGGCAGTTGTTCGTGGTCTTTCATCTGGGTGCAGGGATGCCACAGCACTGCGAGGTCGCGTTGCATCCACTGGTTATTCAGGCCCATTTACAGTCTCCTCGAGGCGGCTCGCGTCAGGCGCGGGCAAACAATCGCGCAAGCCTATGCAATGCATCGCGCGGGAACAACCCATTGTGTCGATTGAGCTACTTTGTATGAGCCGATAGACGTCGCTGGCGGCGCTTTGATGGCTAACGTATTCTTCGCGGTTCTTTGGGTCGTCTGACCCGCAAAACTGCTTTTTCCTACGTGTATTTCCGGAGTTCGCTGAATGTCTGTCGGTTGGCTGCGCGCCTGTGCGCTGGTGATGTTGGGGCTGTTCAGCGTTACAGCGCTGGCCAAGGATAAAACTGCAATCGTGATCGGCGGCGGCCTGTCGGGTCTGACTGCCGCCTACGAGCTGCAAAACAAGGGCTGGCAGGTGACGTTGCTGGAAGCCAAGCCAAGCCTGGGCGGCCGTTCGGGCATGGCCACCAGCGAGTGGATCGGCAACGACAAGACTCAGCCGGTGCTGAACAAGTACGTCTCGACGTTCAAGTTGAGCACCACGCCGGCGCCGGAATTCGTGCGCACGCCGGGTTATCTGATCGACGGTGAGTATTTCTCCGCCGCTGATCTGGCGACCAAGCAACCGGCCACTGCCGAGGCGATTAAACGCTATCAGAAAACCCTCGACGATCTGGCGCGCTCGATTGACGATCCGCAGAACCCGGCGGCCACCAACACGCTGCACGCACTGGACCAAATCAACGTGTCGAGCTGGCTCGACAAGCAGAACCTGCCGGCCACTGCGCGTCAGTTGATCAACCAGGACATCCGCACCCACTACGACGAACCCTCGCGTCTGTCGCTGCTGTACTTCGCCCAGCAGAACCGCGTTTATCGCGGTGTCTCGGACCGTGACCTGCGCGCCGCGCGTCTGGTTGGCGGCAGCCAGGTGCTGGCCCAGGCTTTCGTCAAACAGATCAAGGTCATCAAGACCAACTCGCCGGTGTCGGCCATCAGCCAGGACAAGGACGGTGTGACCGTCAAAGTCGGCGCTGTGGGTTATCAGGCTGATTACGTGGTGCTGGCCGTGCCGCTGCGCGCCTTGAACAAGATTCAGATGACGCCGGCACTCGACGCTCAGCACCTGGCGGCGATCAAGGGCACCAACTACGGCTGGCGCGACCAGATCATGCTCAAGTTCAAGACGCCCGTGTGGGAAAGCAAGGCGCGCATGTCCGGCGAGATCTACAGCAACACAGGTCTGGGCATGTTGTGGATCGAGCCGGCGTTGAAGGGCGGCGCCAACGTGGTGATCAACCTGTCCGGCGACAATGCTCGCGTGATGCAAGCGTTCGGCGACAAGCAGGTGGTCGATCAGGTGCTGATTCGTCTGCACGCGTTTTATCCACAGGCCCGCGGCTCGTTCACCGGTTATGAGATCCGCCGCTACAGCATCGACCCGTCGATGGGCGGCGCCTACCTGGCCTTCGGTCCAGGCCAGATCAGCAAGTTCTGGCGCCTGTGGGAACGCCCGCTGCAACGCATAGCGTTTGCTGGCGAACACACCGACACCTTGTACCCGGGCACGCTGGAAGGCGCACTGCGCACCGGTCAGCGTGCGGCCAGTCAGGTTGAAGATCTGGCGGCAGGCAAATCGTTCGAACCGGCCAAAGTGGTTCCGGCCGCTGCAGCGGCAGGCGCAGCAGGTGCTGTGGCGGCGAAGAAGGGCAACTTCTTCAGCAACCTGTTTGGCGGCTCCGATGACGAGAAGAAGCCAGCGCCAGCCAAGGCCCCGGAACCGGCTCCAGCCCCCGTGGCTCCAGCGCCAACGCCGGCACCTGCGCCAGCTCCGGTGCAAGCGCCGAAGCCTGCTGTTGCGGTAAAAGCTGAGCCAGCGAAGAAAGCGGCGACCAAGCCGGCTGCGAAGAAGCCTGCGGCCAAAACCCAAGCCAAAAAACCTGCGGTCAAGCCTGCAGCGAAAAAGACTGAGCCGGCGAAGAAACCAGTGGCAAAACCTGCCGCCAAGCCTGCTGCAACGACCGAAACCAAGGCGCAGTAAGGCCTTGCGGTAAACAAAAAAGCGCGGCTCTGATGCCGCGCTTTTTATTGGATTGAAACCATGTTTCTATATTCGATGCGGCTATTATTTATATATCAATTATTGCAGTCGGCTCAGTTGTAGGTGCGACCGATAACTCTTATGTTTCGAGCGTATCAACGTTTTTCTTTTTGCTGTGATGGTGTTGAAGCTGCATTGTTATGCTGCGGAGATGCCTTAAGTGCTTCTTGCTTCCAGGACGGCCATTGCTCAACAGTGCGACGAGACTCCGCTAAATGGTTGAGAAAGTCTTCTTTAGTTGGTGTCATTTTGGCTTCCCTCTAGGTACTTTGATAAAAGGTTTGCGGCTATCGTTTCGCGTTCAATGTACGAGCAAGGTAGCATTTGGGTTCGTAATTTAGCATCGTGCTCGCTCCAGTCAAGAGATTGTCCATCGTCAGACTTCCTGATGACAGGATAGCCGCTACCTAGGTTGGTAGAGAATAGATTGAAAAAACTCCTAGGCCCAACTCCGATGAAGGGAGCAAATACGACATTGTCGCTTTGCTGATTTAGTGATATGGAGTCGGAATGAAAGTCCAAGGCTTTGCTCTTCGGGTAAGGTTCAACATATATTACTCTTTTTATTCCGGAGGCGACTATGTGCTTGGCGCAATTGTGGCACGGGAAAGTTGTGCAGTATAAGTCACTGCCAGAGGTGCTGATCCCTAGTCGTGCACTCGAAAGCAACGCTTCCATTTCGGCATGAACGACCCTGCCATATTCCGTAATGTCTTTGATTTTGCTTTTTTTAATGAGGGGGCGAAGCTCTTCACGATACTCCATCGGAATCACCTTCAGGATGCTGTCGATTATCAGCCTTTTTTGAGTGGCATTGGAGTCCTCTCCCTTCATATAATCGCGACCATCTTTTGCGTCTACGATTTCCTGTGTGCTTTCATCTATTTCTGGCCAATATAGTCCGCCGTGTGCTTTTGGTACATCGTTAGCTCCCGTGGAAACTATACATTTATCCTTTGTCAGTACCGCGCCAACTTGTCGGGATAAATCAGCTGATCTCAGCGATGCCGAAAATGCCATGAACATGGCATATTCATCAAATGTTGGCGTTATATAGGGCTTCCCGAAAAGTAAATCAAAAACTCTCCAGATTTGCTTCTTTAGCGAATCTGAGTTTCCGTTATAGTTAATAAAGAAATCTGAAAGATGGTACGTGTCTCGGGTATGCTGGCCATAATCGTCTCGTTCGTCTGCGTCTCTATCGATCAACTTTGACGCCTGCTCCTCGGAAATTGATTTGTCTTTAGTCAGATAATTATGTCTCCTTGTGTGATCGGCATGCACACCAATCAGGAAAAATCCATTTGAGTAAATTTTTCGAAGCCTCTGCACTTCAGTCGGGTTCTTCAAAGAGTTGATAATAAAGGACTTCCTGCGAAATGCTTCCTGCTCTTTTCGAAGTAAATTGATTCTTGCAGCAGCACCTAGTGCCAGTATTGAATTGTCCTTGCTGTTTTTTCTTAGGTTGTTTCCTTCTTCCATGTAAGCAGTAATTCTTCCATACTCGTCTGAGCTGGGAGATGGATTTCCCAGGTTTGAAATTATGTCGGTAGAGATTTTTATACGATCAGCGGTATAGTTGAATTTAAGTAGGCGCTCCTCTATTAATCCTGCGACTTCGGCGAGGTTGGTTCCAATCGTGCCGACTAGGCCGATCACTAGTTCTGAGTCGGAATAAGAATCGTCAAGAAAATAAGTGTCTGGCCCTTGAGAGTCTGCTGAAAGTTCTGCTACAGCAGCCTCTGTTTCAGTGGTGATTTCTCCGGTTTCAGAAATTTCTTCGTGTGCCTGATGATTCAGTAAATCCTCTATCAGCGATTTTAGTTGCTCTGAGGAATTCTGGTCTCCTTGGAAGGTAATGTTTCCCGTCGACGGGTACCAATTCATTATTCCTCTATTGTTGGCTCTGAACTGATGTTGATTTTGGTTGACAGTCCTCCACTCGCCTGCATTTTGCAGTGACAATAATTTTATTTTTAACTCGTCGAATTCGCCGTCAAATCGCATCCCTTATCCCTGTACTGATATTGAACTGGCATCCGGCTACTTGCCGCAGATTCCGGTTCTTGATCATTGGGAGGGTAGTAGACGACTAGTGAGCGGTCTAGCCGCGGCGACAAGGGCAATATTTTTTGCCATTTTTGGCTATAAAAGACGATGTCCTCTAAGCGTCAACCTACACAAAACAAGGTTGATTCCTAATTTTTTGTGGAGATTTCCGACACTGAATCAGTTCTGAGAATGCTTTCTGTGTCAGAATTTTTTCCTGTCGGGATAGGATTGAGGTTTTTGGTTAATTTTTCCTTAACGCGGAGGCCAGAAGCTCTTGATCGTATTTCTCGATATTTCAAAGCGAAATTTTCCGCTTTAATTCGATAGATAACTCGCTAGTCTTGGTTCGCAGTTCTCACAGGATTTGGGCAATGCCGCTACGTAACTCTTCTTCGCGCTATGGTTGGGTCAGCATCTTCATGCACTGGGGCGTGGCGCTGGTGGTCTTTGGACTGTTCGCGCTGGGCTTGTGGATGGTTGGGCTGGATTACTACAGCACCTGGCGCAAAGACGCGCCGGACCTGCACAAGAGCATCGGTCTGGTGCTGCTGGGTGTGATGGTGTTGCGGGTGCTGTGGCGCTTTATCAGCCCACCGCCGCCGACGCTGCAAAGCTACAGCCGCATGACCCGCATCGGCGCTAAATTCGGCCACGGGTTTCTGTACCTGGCGTTGTTCGCTGTGATGATTGCCGGTTACCTGATTTCCACCGCAGACGGTGTCGGGATCCCGGTGTTTGGCCTGTTTGAAGTTCCTGCACTGCTCTCCGGGCTACCGGATCAGGCAGATACCGCTGGGGTGATTCATCTCTGGCTGGCGTGGGTGGTGGTAATTTTTTCCGGCCTCCATGCGTTGGCAGCATTGAAGCACCACTTTATTGATCGTGATGCGACCCTCACTCGAATGCTCGGTCGCAAAGCCTGAAGCTCAACCTCGACTCAAAGGAAAAGAAAGCATGTTGAAAAAGACTCTGGCCGCTCTGGCAATCGGTTCTGCCGTGCTGTCCGCCAACGTAATGGCCGCTGACTACATCGTCGACAAGGAAGGCCAACACGCCTTCGTTGACTTCAAGATCAGTCACCTGGGTTACAGCTACATCACCGGTACGTTCAAAGACATCGACGGCAAGTTCAGCTTTGATGCTGCCAAGCCTGAAGCGAGCAAAATCGAATTCAACGTGCGCACCGCCAGCGTATTTACCAACCACGCCGAACGCGATAAGCACATCGCCAGCAAAGACTTCCTGGACGTGGGCAAATTCGCTGACGCCAAGTTCGTCTCCACCAGCGTCAAGTCCACTGGCAAGAACGCCGCGGGCAAAGACACGGCTGACGTGACCGGCGACCTGACTCTGCACGGCGTGACCAAGCCAATCGTGGTCAAGGCTGTGTTCCTGGGTGAAGGCAAGGATCCATGGGGCGGCTACCGTGCCGGCTTCGAAGGCACCACCAGCATCAAGCGTTCCGATTTCGGCAAGATGATGGATCTGGGCCCACAGTCCGACAACGTCGACCTGTACATCTCGTTTGAAGGTGTGAAAGCGAAGTAACTTTCGCCCGCTACACAAAAACGCCCCCGGTCGTAAGATCGGGGGCGTTTTTTATTGTCTGCATCTCACCACGGTTCCCACAGGAGAATGTAGGCGCAGCATAAAAAATGCCCCGTCTCTTTCGAGCCAGGGCATTTTTCATGGCAGCGTTAACTCAGCGGTTGCGGGTCAGCAACGCTGGTTTTTCGCCACGCGGGCGGCTTGGCAGTTGATCGAGTTGCTCAGGCGTCGGGAAGCGGTCGGCTTTCGATTCCTTGTGCATGATCTTCGGGCCATTGCTGCGCGGGTTCTGCACAGCCGGTTCGGTGCGTGGCTGATCGTCACGGGCCGGACGGCGGTTGCGAGAGGAGGACGACGAGGATTCGTCACGACGACCCTGGCCATCACGCGGAGCGCCGTTGCGCGGGCCGTTGCGTTTGCCCGGCGGAGTACCGGTGCTCGAACCGTTGCTGTTGCGCGGGCCGTTCTGACGACCTTGCGACTGACCGCCGCGTGGTGCGCCCGAACCTGCGCCCTGAGCCGGCGCGCCTGGACGACGGCCACGGCCGCCGGCAGGGGCTGGCTTGGGTACGTAATCAACGCGGTTACCGAAGTTATCGATATCGTCGTCAAGAAATTCGTCCGGTGCACGGTCAGCGGCCGCGCGTGGTGGCTGGCTTGGACGTTGTTCGCGGGACGCACTGCCTTCGCGTGGTTTCTGCTGACGGGCAGGGCGCTCGCCACGTTCGCCGGCGGGCTTGTCTTTGCCCTTGTCTTTGCCTTTGTCTTTACGACCGCCGCCGCCACCGCCGCCATTCGGGCCGTCACCGCGTGGGCCGCGAGGGTTGCGTGGATTGCGCACGTCCGGACGTTCACGTACTTCAGGCTTCTCGGCCTCGATGGTGCTGGAATCGAAGCCCATCAGGTCGCCATCGGCGATTTTCTGCTTGGTCATGCGTTCGATGCTTTTGAGCAGCTTTTCTTCGTCCGGAGCAACCAGCGAGATCGCCTCGCCCGAACGGCCGGCACGGCCAGTACGGCCAATACGGTGAACGTAATCTTCATCAACGTTCGGCAGTTCGAAGTTGACGACGTGTGGCAACTGGTCGATGTCCAGACCGCGAGCGGCGATGTCGGTGGCCACCAGGATGCGTACTTCGCCAGCCTTGAAGTCGGCCAGGGCTTTGGTGCGGGCGTTCTGGCTCTTGTTACCGTGGATCGCCACAGCCGGCAGGCCATGCTTGTCCAGGTATTCTGCCAAACGGTTGGCGCCGTGCTTGGTGCGGGTGAACACCAGCACCTGTTCCCAGGCGCCTGCGGTGATCAGGTGCGCCAACAACGCACGCTTGTGACTGGCCGGCAGGCGGAACACGCGTTGCTCGATGCGCTCGACCGTGGTGTTCGGCGGTGTCACTTCGATGCGTTCCGGGTTGTGCAGGAGTTTGCCGGCAAGGTCGGTGATGTCTTTGGAGAACGTCGCCGAGAACAGCAGGTTCTGGCGCTTGGCCGGCAGACGCGCGAGGACTTTCTTCACGTCGTGGACAAAGCCCATGTCGAGCATGCGGTCGGCTTCGTCGAGGACGAGGATTTCAACGTGGGACAGATCGACGCTGCCTTGGCCGGCGAGATCGAGCAGGCGACCCGGGCAGGCGACGAGGACGTCGACACCACGGGACATGGCTTGAACCTGCGGGTTCATGCCGACGCCGCCGAAGATGCAGGCGCTGACGAATTTCAGGTCACGGGCGTAGATCTTGAAGCTCTCGTGAACCTGGGCCGCGAGTTCGCGGGTCGGGGTCAGAACCAATACACGTGGCTGGCGCGGGCCGTGACGCTGGGATTTGTCCGGGTGGCCGTTGGGGAACAGGCGCTCCAGGATCGGCAGGGCGAAGCCGCCGGTTTTACCAGTACCTGTCTGTGCCGCAACCATCAGGTCGCGACCTTGCAACACGGCGGGAATGGCCCGCTGTTGCACCGGAGTAGGCTCGGTATAGCCCGCATCGTTGATGGCGCGGACTAAAGCCTCGGAGAGACCGAGGGAAGCAAAGGACATGAGTAATCCTGTTTTAGTTAGGGCTTGGCCCAATGGGAGTCTTGCCTGGCGCGAATGACGTTTAAGAGGACGCAATCCCGTCCGGTCCTGCTGCGGTTCCGAAGGCACGTCTGGAGCGCTCGCGCGGGCTGGAAAGCTGCGCTGTAGCGGGTCGAGAGGCCTGTTACGGTTCCGGGCGTCCGGGCGTGAGCCTGGCGGGAACGCCGGAGTATAACAGAGCAATCACTGCGCGCTGCTTTCCTGCTGCTCAACGGTTTTGCGGCTGGCCGAAGCAGAGCCCAACGGCGGGTCCTCGACAGGTGCCGCGCCATAGCGTGCGCTGAGTACGGCATAGGCCGGTTCTCGCTTGAACCGTTTGAGTTCTGCGCCGAAACGCTGCACCAGCAAATCCATCCCGGCATTGCGCCGAACCGCCAGAAACTGGCTCTGGCGGCTAATAACGGCAGGATTTTCACTGATCTGATCACGCAGATTCAGCTCGTCGAGCAAATGCTGGCCGACGCGGCGATCAGTGATCAACAAGTCGATACGACCGCGTACCAGCTTGCCGAAGTTGGCTTCGTGGGTGGGGGCCGGCTCACGGGTAAACAATGTTGATTCGCTGAAGTCGGGACTGTAGAGGTAGCCCGGCGAGGTGCCAATGGTCAGGCCCTTGAGTTGTTCGAGTTTGCTGAAAGGGTGCGGCCGGTCGTTGGCATAGAACATCACGAACTCGACGTCCGACAGCGGTTCGCTGGGATAGAGCAGGGTGGCGTCGCGCTCGTCGCTGTGAAAGATGTCCAGTGCGCCGTCGGCCTGGCCGGTTTCCAGCATCGACAGGCAACGCTTCCAGGGCAGGAATTGCCATTCGACTTCAATGCCCAGGCGCTTGAACACGATGGCCGTGGTTTCGAAGTCCAGCCCGAGTTTCTTGCCGTTCTCCTCGTACACGTACGGCGCCCATGGCTCGGTGACAATACGCAACTTCTCGCCTCGAGCGGCGAAGCTCAGGCAAGCAAAAACCAGCACTGCGAATAACTGCGTGATCAAAGGCATGGCCTGAGATTACGACGAGAAACACGAAAGAGCCAGAAAGTGCCTGCACAAGCTCTGTTTCGGGCCTTTAAAAGCAAAAGATCGCAGCCTTCGACAGCTCTTGAGAGCTGTCGAAGGCTGCGATCTCTTGATCTTGCTTTGCGGCTTTAGCGTGAAGCTTGCAACTGCTTCAACGCGGCAACTTCAGGTTATTCCAGATCGCCAGGCTAGGTTCGGCCTGGTTCATGGAATAGAAGTGCAGCCCCGGTGCGCCGCCCTGCAACAGGCGTTCGCACATCTCGCTGACGACGTGTTCGCCGAAGCGCTGAATGCTCTGGCTGTCATCGCCGTAGGCTTCCAGTTGCTTGCGGATCCAGCGCGGAATTTCCGCACCGCAGGCATCGGAGAAGCGCGCCAGTTTGCTGTAGTTGGTGATCGGCATGATCCCTGGAACCACCGGAATATCCACGCCCAGCGCCTGCAAACGGTCGACGAAGTAGAAGTAGCTGTCGGCGTTGAAGAAGTACTGGGTGATCGCGCTGTCGGCACCGGCGCGGGCCTTGCGCACGAAGTTGGCGAGATCGTCTTCGTAGTTGCGCGCTTGCGGATGCATCTCCGGGTAAGCAGCCACTTCGATGTGGAAATGATCACCGGTTTCTTTACGAATGAATTCAACCAGCTCATTGGCGTGACGCAGTTCACCGCTGGTCATGCCCATGCCGGACGGCAGGTCACCACGCAGGGCAACGATGCGCTTGATGCCGGCAACCTTGTACTCGTTCAGCAGGCCGCGCAGGTCGTCCTTGCTGTCGCCGACGCACGACAGGTGCGGTGCGGCCGGTACTTTGACTTCGCTTTCCAGTTGCAGAACGGTGTTGAGGGTGCGATCACGGGTCGAACCACCAGCGCCATAGGTGCAGGAGAAGAAATCGGGATTGTACGTTGCCAACTGACGGGCAACGTTGAGCAGCTTTTCATGCCCAGCATCGGTCTTGGTCGGGAAGAACTCGAAGCTGTAGCGACGGTCTTGGGACATGGGAAATACCCTTGGAAACACGAAGCCTGTGAGGCTTGCGCCGCCCATGTGGGAGCAGGTTTGCTCGCCAAAGCAGTGGGTCAGGCAACATCTGTGTTGAATGATGTACCGCTTTGGCGAGCAAGCCCGCTCCCACAGGGAGAGCAGGCCGCCGCGTCAATCAGTAGCGGTAAGCGTGCGGCTTGAACGGGCCTTCGACGGTGACGCCGATGTAGTCAGCCTGTTGCTTGGTCAGTTGAGTGACCACGCCACCGAAGCCGCGAACCATTTCCAGGGCCACTTCTTCGTCGAGTTTCTTCGGCAGGACTTCAACGGTCAGGCGCTCGGCTTTCTGGGCTGGCGACAAGTCGGCGTACTTCTGGCCGAACAGGAAGATCTGTGCCAGAACCTGGTTGGCGAACGAACCGTCCATGATGCGGCTCGGGTGACCGGTGGCGTTGCCCAGGTTCACCAGACGACCTTCGGCCAGCAGGATCAGGTAGTCGTCGTTCTGTGCGTCGAAAGCGCCCGAACCGGTACGGTGGATCTTGTGTACCTGTGGCTTCACTTCTTCCCATGCCCAGTTCTTGCGCATGAAAGCAGTGTCGATTTCGTTGTCGAAGTGACCGATGTTGCAGACAACAGCGCGCTTCTTCAGAGCTTTGAGCATGTTGGCGTCGCAAACGTTGACGTTACCGGTGGTGGTCACGATCAGGTCGATCTTGCCCAGCAGCGCTTTGTCGATGCTGGCTTCGGTGCCGTCGTTGATACCGTCGATGAACGGCGAAACCAGTTCGAAACCGTCCATGCAGGCTTGCATGGCGCAGATCGGGTCAACTTCGGAGACCTTGACGATCATGCCTTCCTGACGCAGGGACTGGGCCGAGCCCTTGCCCACGTCACCGTAACCGATGACCAGCGCTTGCTTGCCGGACAGCAGGTGGTCGGTACCGCGCTTGATCGCGTCGTTCAGGCTGTGACGGCAGCCGTACTTGTTGTCGTTCTTGGACTTGGTCACCGAGTCGTTGACGTTGATGGCCGGGATTTTCAGCTCGCCCTTGGCCAGCATGTCCAGCAGACGGTGTACGCCGGTGGTGGTTTCTTCGGTCACGCCGTGAACGCGATCCAGAACCTGCGGGTACTTGTCGTGCAGCAGTTGAGTCAGGTCGCCGCCGTCGTCGAGGATCATGTTGGCGTCCCATGGCTGGCCATCCTTCAGGATGGTCTGCTCCAGGCACCACTCGTACTCCTCTTCAGTTTCGCCTTTCCAGGCGAAAACCGGGATGCCGGCCGCAGCGATAGCGGCAGCGGCCTGATCCTGAGTCGAGAAGATGTTGCACGACGACCAGCGTACTTCGGCACCCAGGGCAACCAGGGTTTCGATCAGCACGGCAGTCTGAATGGTCATGTGGATGCAGCCGAGTATCTTGGCGCCTTTCAACGGCTGTTCGCCGGAGTATTTGCGACGCAGACCCATCAGGGCTGGCATTTCCGATTCGGCGATGATGGTTTCGCGACGGCCCCAGGCAGCCAGGGACATGTCGGCCACTTTGTAATCGTTAAAATCTGCAGGCGTGATAACAGCGCTCATGAAGAGCCTCCATTCGTAATGTATGCGAATGGGCGCCGTTGTGCGTTTAGTGTCTGGCCTGAGCCAGTCAACGCCCCATCCGAGCCTGACAGGTTGAACCTGCTGCAGCGCCCCTCGGACAGGTGGCGGGAAAACGGTAGCAAGTGAACGTTACCGTTTTGAAACGGGGGCGATTATAGCTGTCTAGACTGATCTTCCAAAGGCTTTCTGTCGGCCAAATGAAGATCGCCAATGGCGACCATAGTCGAAGGCTCATGGAGCATGACCGATCAGTCTGCCAAGATGGCGCCCATCTTTCGGCAAACGCTCAGGAGTGAACATGAATTTCCACACCCGCAAATGGGTAAAACCCGAAGACCTCAACCCCAACGGCACGCTGTTCGGCGGCAGCCTGTTGCGCTGGATCGACGAAGAAGCGGCGATTTACGCCATCGTCCAGTTGGGCAATCAGCGCGTGGTGACCAAGTACATCTCCGAAATCAACTTTGTCAGCGCCTCGCGTCAGGGCGACATCATTGAGCTGGGCATCACCGCCACCGAGTTCGGCCGCACCTCGATCACGCTCACGTGCGAAGTGCGCAACAAGATCAGCCGCAAGAGCATTCTCACCGTCGAGAAAATGGTCTTTGTGAACCTGGGGGAAGACGGCTTGCCGGCCCCGCATGGGCGGACCGAGATCAAGTACGTCAAAGACCAGTTCAAGGACGATGAACGGGTCACTCCGTAACATCGGCAGCGAGCAAGTCACGCTCCCGCAGTTTCAGCGCAGCCCCTGTGGGAGCGGGCTTGCCCGCGAGGGCGGTGTGGCAGGCGGCGAAGATTTTCCCGCCTACTGAACAGCCATGAGCGCCGGAGGTCGTAGCTAAAAGCCCCCACCGGTTCCGACGCTATGACAACCCCTACAGACGGCAAGACCCCTGACCTCTCGGCCAAAGAGCAAGACGATGTCAAGGAAAGCCAACCGCCCCGTGCGGCGGTGCTGCACGAAATCATTCGCTCCCAAGGTGATCATGAACTGGAGCGCAGCATCGCTGCGTTGTGGTGGTCGGCGCTGGCCGCCGGGCTGACCATGGGGTTGTCGCTCATGGCCATGGGCTTGCTCAACTCTCGCCTGCCCGACGGTGAAGCGTTCAAGGTGATTGCCAGCTTCGGCTACTGCGCCGGCTTCCTCGCGGTCATTCTCGCCCGCCAGCAACTGTTCACCGAAAACACCCTGACTGCCGTGTTGCCGGTGATGAGCAAACCCTCCCTGGCCAACTTTGCTCGTCTGATCCGCCTGTGGACAGTGGTGTTGGTCGGCAACTTGTGCGGCACCATTCTGGTGGCTTACGGAATGCTGGAACTGCCGATTTTCGATAACAACACGGACCTGGCCTTTCTCGAAATCGGTCGCAAGGTCATGGAAAACCAGCCAAGCCAGATGTTTGCCAAAGGCATCGTATCCGGCTGGATGATCGCCACCATGGTCTGGATGATTCCGTCCATGGAGAGCGCGAAGATCTGGATCATCATCCTCATCACTTACCTCATGGCGCTCGGCGATTTCACCCATATCGTGGTGGGTTCGGCAGAAGTGTCGTATCTGGTGTTTGCCGGCGAGTTGCCGTGGAGTGATTTCTGGATGGTGTTCGCAGGGCCGACGCTGGCCGGGAACATCATTGGCGGTAGCTTCATCTTCGCGCTGATCAGTCATGCGCAAATCCGTAGCGAAAGCCGGCCAGTGAAATCCGCCGCCCCTGACGACGCTTATGGCAAATCGAAGAAGGATTGAGTGCGGTCAGGCTACGCGGTTGAAAGTGCCTTGCACAAAGCGCTCATCATGTTCGGCCGGTCAGTCTGAACATAGCGGATCAGCGCGATCTCTCGGTCATACCGATCATTGCCAACCCGGCTCACGGCACATTTATGGCCCCATTGTTCAAAGCCCGACCAATAAGGCACGAGGCTCACGCCAAGACCTCCAGTCACGAGCATGGCGATGGTCTCCAATGCATCCAGATCTACCAACGGCGTCGGTATCAATCCATGGTCCGCCAAATAATGTTCGGCATGCCGCCCACCCCACGAATCAGGATCGTAGCGGATGTACGGTTGGGTCATCAGTTGGGTCGGGATGCTATCGGCGCACTCTTGCTTCGACAGAAACACCAGAGGTTCCTTGCGTAGCGATACCGCCTGCAGGGCTTTAGGCAACTCAAACGGCGGAACGACGAGGATCGCAGCGTCCACTTCTCCCGAAAGAAGCGCTTGATACAACGACCGCGATGTTCCGGGCACGATGACCGGCGTGAGCCCCGGCGCCAACTCGGTCAGTGCTCGCAATGCCCCGGGTAGCAGCCCCGTGAGAACAGTAGAAACAGCGCCTATTCTCAACTGCCCGGTAAGCCCCCGCACGTCAGCATCTGCGGCCAGTAATTCGATTTCGCGAACGATGCGTTTAGCTCTGGGCAATAAACCAAGGCAGGCTTGACTCGGCTTGGCTGCGTGCCCGACGCGAGATAGCAGCTCAAAACCGAGTTGCCGTTCGAGCACGAGCACTCGCTGGCTGATCGCCGCTGCCGTCAACCCTTC
The DNA here is from genome assembly GCF_963970845.1 of Pseudomonas sp. RA_105y_Pfl2_P56. Taxonomy (NCBI): domain Bacteria; kingdom Pseudomonadati; phylum Pseudomonadota; class Gammaproteobacteria; order Pseudomonadales; family Pseudomonadaceae; genus Pseudomonas; species Pseudomonas sp. RA_105y_Pfl2_P56. The sequence goes on along the minus strand of NZ_CAXAPL010000022.1, from coordinate 77,201 downwards.
GATGCGTGCGGCATGTGCTATGGAGCCTGATTCCACGACGGCGATGAGGCTCTTCAAGTAACGCGTATCCATAAGAAATACTTTCGATATCGAAAAAATTACATGCTATCTCTTTTGATATAAATCGCACAGTCTTCAACTCGCCAGTTATTTCCGTCTTCCGGCGACCTTCAGGAGCTACCTATGCAGTCTATTTTTCATGTTGCTATTCACGTCAGCGATCTGGAACTTTCCCGCCAGTTCTATGGTGAGTTGCTGGGATGTGAGGAAGGTCGTAGCACCGATACCTGGGTCGATTTCAATTTTTTCGGGCATCAATTGTCGTTGCATTTGGGAGAGCCCTTTAGGGTAACTAACACAGGGAAAGTAGGTGAGCACGACGTACCAATGCCCCATCTTGGCGTGATACTCAAGATGTCGGACTGGATTGTTTTAAAAGACCGTTTGATCAAAGGCCGAGTGAATTTTGTTCTGCCCCCCAGCATTCGTTTTCCAGGAGAGCCTGGTGAGCAAGCAACCATGTTTTTTCTGGATCCCGCCGCAAATCCTATCGAGATAAAAGGCTTCACTGACTTGCAGTCAGTTTTTGCCGCTTGAAGTTTCCATGTAGTGCACTCCCATCAAGTGCTTTTCGAAGGGAAGCCCAAGGAGCGATATGCAAACTTTTAATAACGCAGACGCCACTGCCATTTCGCACATGGTGCGTTCTGGTGTCGTGAGCGCAGAAACGGTCGCCGAGCACTTTCTTGAATGTGTCGAATCGCAAGAGCGAAGCATAAATGCGTTTGTGTCCTTCGACCCGGACAAGGTGCGCAGTCAAGCTTGCCAATTAAAAAACAGCGATGCGAAAGGCCTCCTGGCGGGTGTGCCCGTGGGGGTCAAAGACATCTTTGACACCCTGGATCATCCCACCCGTTTTTACTCCCCCATCTATGAGGACAACCGGCCTTCGCGTGACGCTCATGTCGTCGCGCTTCTGCGCCAGGCCGGAGCCGTCATCATGGGCAAGACCCATACCACCGAATTCGCTTACATGCATACCGGTCCAACCCGCAACCCACATGATCTTGACAGAACTCCAGGAAGTTCAAGTGCCGGTTCGGCAGCGGGAATGGCGGCAGGCTTTTTTCCAATCGCATTGGGCTCACAGACAGCCGGATCATTGATCAAGCCAGCATCCTATTGCGCACTGTATGCGTTCAAACCTTCGTATGGGTTGATTTCTCTAGAGGGGGTCAAACCCTTGGCGCCGAGCTTCGATACGGTGGGTTGGTATGGCCGCTCCGTGCGTGATCTGGAACTGATGGCTCAAGTCTTGATCCCCGGTTTGGCCAAGGGTGTTAATGATCGTCGTTTATGTAAGTTCGGCTTCTGTCGTACCGCCCGTTGGGATCAGGTCGACGAGGATGTGGCGCAATCACTGGACGCTGCTGTTGAAGAACTGAGATCGGCGGGACATCAAGTGAGCGAGGTGTTGCTGCCTGAGGAGTTTGCTGCGGTATTTGATGACCATCTGCTGATAAACGATTGCGAGGGCGCTCGTTCATTGGCCAAAGAACTGCAAGCGCATCCTGACAAACTAAGTGAAGAATTATTGGCCATGATCGAGCGCGCCAGTCTGACGACGTGGGAGCAAGAGTCAGCGGCAAAGAAGCGTTTGGCAACGTTGGCCACGGTGTTGGAACCGATATTCGAGCCTTTCGATGCCGTCCTGGGGGCAAGTTGTGGCATCGTCGCTCCGAAGGGCCTGGGCGCTACCGGACCTTCCGATTTCAGCAAATTCTGGATGGCGTTTGGCTTGCCTCAAATTAACCTCCCTCTGGTTCGCGATATCGGGGCGTTACCCGCAGGGCTTCAAATGATTGGAAGTTTTAGAGGCGACAGCATTCTGTTACACGCTGCCGAGCAGGTTGATGCGGTGCTGAGAGCTGCTGGTTAATACGTGGGCGCTGTGGCATCTGCTCGGGATGCTGAGCAGGCCGTCGCAGAGCGAGTGCTCTGCGAAGGTGCCTGATTGAGCTGTCAGTGTGCTGAATCGGCAGCGCTGACGTTCTGTGCACGGGTCACCCCGCGAACGACGCGGCCAATGGTCAGGCCCTGAAGCAGGATTGATGACAGCACCACGATGTAGGTGATGCTCAGCAGCAGATCACGCTCTTGCCCCAGTGGCAGCGACAGCGCCAGGGCCACCGAGACCCCGCCGCGCAACCCGCCCCACGTCAGCACGCGGATGGTACCGCGTGGCACGGTGCGCCAGCGCCGCAACAGCAGGATCGCTGGGGCCACGGTGAGCAAGCGCGACAGCAGGATCGCCACCGCCAGCAAGCTCGCCGCTGCTACGTGCAACCAGTTGAACGGCAGCAACAACAGCTCCATGCCGATCAGCGCGAACAGCAGGGCGTTGAGCATGTCATCGAGCAACTCCCAGAAGCCGTCGAGGTATTTGCGCGTCATGTCGTTCATCGCCAGGTTGCGGCCCAGGTTGCCGATGATCAGTCCGGCAACCACCATCGCAATCGGTGCCGAAACATGCAACTCACTGGCCATCGCCGAGCCGCCGATCACCAGTGCCAAGGTCAGCATCACTTCGATCTGGTGCTGCTCGATGCTCTTGATCATCAGATAGACCAGATAACCGATCAGCCCACCGAACAGCACGCCGCCGATGGCTTCGTGAGCGAACAGCATGGCCGTGGCGCTGACGGTCGGGGTTTCGCCGAGTTGGGCAATGCCCAGCAGCACGGTAAACACCACGACGGCGGTACCGTCGTTGAACAGCGACTCGCCGACGATGGTGGTTTTCAGTGGTTTTGAGGCATTGGCGGTACGCAATACACCGAGCACCGCGATCGGGTCGGTGGGCGAAATCAGCGCACCGAACAACAGGCAGTAGAGGAAACTCACGTGCCAGCCGAACAGCGCGAAAATATAGTAGGCAAGGCTGCCGATCAGCGTGGTAGCGATCAAGACACCAACGGTTGCCAACAGACCGATAGGCCAGCGATAGCTGCGCAGGTCATTCAGATTGACGTGCAAGGCGCCGGCGAACAGCAGGAACGACAGCATCCAGTTCATCAGCAAATCGCCGAAGTCGATCTGGCCGATCAGTTGCTGCACACGCTCTTCGAGGCCGGGATAGCCGAGCACGCTGAGACCCTGTAGCAGCAAGGAAAACATCAGTGCGGTCACCATCACGCCGATGGTCGGCGGCAGGCCGATGAAGCGGAAGTTGACGAAGGTGAGCAGGGTGGTGAGGCAGATGAAAGCGGCTACGAGCTCGAGCATCCGGGGTCCTTGGGATGAGGTGTGGAAAGACAGCGCACCGATTCTTCAGTGCAAGGGTTGGATGGGCTGAATCAGGCTGGGGACACAGTGAGGTGTGATCCGATGAAGAGACCTTCACCCCGGCCCTCTCCCGGAGGGAAAGGAGCCGGTGCTGTTTATCAGTGTGCAATGGAGTGCGGCGTGATCGCTTGCGGTATAAACAGTTGCTGATATATCACGCATCCATAACCTGACTGACGGGTGCAGGGTCAACCACAAAAAAGGAGTGGGGTGTGCTGGCGACGGCTCTGGTGTTGATAGCGGCGCTGCTGCATGCGGCGTGGAATACCCTGATCAAATTCAGCGCCGAGCGGCTGCTGGTGGTGGCGTGCATGGACAGCGTGGCGCTGTTGTTTGTCGCTGTCGCGTTGCCCTTTGTGAGCTTGCCTCCCGCAGACATCTGGCCGTGGATTCTGGCTTCGGCAGCTTTTGAACTGCTGTATCGCTATCTGCTGATTCAGGCGTATCGGGTCGGCGACCTCGGGCTGGTCTATCCGCTGATGCGTGGTTTGTCGCCGCTGGTGGTGCTGGCGCTGACGCTGATCTTTGCCGGTGAGGAACTCAGCACTCAGCAGATATTCGGCATCATGCTGATTCCGTTCGGGATGGCATGCCTGCTGTGGCAGGGCGGCGGCGGTAAACATTTACCGTGGTCGATGCTGCCCGTGGTGGCGCTTATCGGCCTGTGCATTGGTTGCTACACCTACATCGATGGTCAAGCGTTGCGGCGCTGGTCGCATCCGCTGGATTACCTGGTCTGGGTCACGCTGCTCAGCGCCTGGCCATTTCCCTTGCTGGCGTGGGCCTCCAAGCGCTCGGCGTTCATACAGTTCTGGCGTGAGCAATGGAAGTTGGGGCTGGCGGTCGGGTTCTGCGTGTTGTTCAGCTACGCTCTGGTGCTGTGGGCGATGCAATTGGGCTCGATTGCCGAGGCAGCGGCGTTGCGCGAGATCAGCGTGATCCTGGTGGTGCTGTTCGGCATGCGTTATCTGAAAGAACCTTTCGGTCGGCCGCGGCTCTTAGCCTGTGGGCTGGTGCTGATCGGCATGCTGGTCATGAAGTTCTGACCGCCCGCAAACCCTATCACTCGAAAAAGGATGGCGTTATGACGGTGGCTTTATGGTGTGTGTTGATTGCGATCTTTTTGCCGTATGTGTGCACGATTGTGGCCAAGGTCTCGGGCGGTTTCAGGCTGAGCGACAATCATGATCCCCGGGATTTTCTCGACAGCGTCGGTGGCGTAGCCCGGCGGGCGCATGCGGCGCAGATGAACAGCTTTGAGGTGATGCCGGCGTTTGCGGCGGCGGTGATCGTTGCGCATCTGGTGGGCACGGCGCAGTTGGTGACGGTCAATGTGCTGGCGGTGCTGTTTATCACCAGTCGCCTGCTTTACATCATCTGCTATCTGGCGGACTGGGCGATTTTGCGGTCGCTGGTGTGGTTTGTCGGGATGGGATTGATTGCTTCGTTCTTCTTTGTGTCGATCTGATTCTGGGGTGTGGCTACTGGCTCTTCGCGAGCAGGCCCGCACCCACGGGGATGTATTCCAACTGTGGGAGCGGGCTTGCTCGCGAAAGCGCGAGTAACCTAAGGTTTGTTTTTGGCTGTGTCTGCCACCTGCGGCACTTGTGGCAACGCGACACCTTTGGGCCAGAGCATCCAGATCTGCCCCTGCTGCTTCATGTCCCCGGCCAGTTGCCCGGCTGCATCGCCAGTGCCCCAGAACAGATCTGCACGAACTTCGCCGGCAATCGCGCCGCCGGTATCCTGCGCCGCCACTGGCCGCACCAAAGCCGTGCCGTCCGGACGGGTGGTCGACAGCCACAACAGGCTGCCCAACGGAATGACCTTGCGATCTACCGCCGCGCTATAACCGGCCGTCAGTGGCACGTTCAACGACCCGCGCGGGCCTTCATTGCTGTCCGGGTTGCGCGTGAAGAACACGTAGCTCGGGTTGCTGGCCAGCAGTTCCGGGATGCGCGAAGGGTTGGCCTTGGCCCAGTTGCTGATCGCACCCATGGTGACGTCTTCTTTCTTCAACTCGCCTTGCTCGACCAGCCAGCGGCCGATTGGTCGGTACGGGTGACCGTTCTGGTCGGCGTAGGCGATACGCAGTTGTTTGCCGTCCGCCGTCTGTATCCGCCCGGAACCCTGGATCTGCAGGAATTGCAGATTCATCGGGTCGGTGAGGTAAGCCACCACGGGTGCTTTCACACCTTTGGATTCGATGGTTGCGGCATCGTCATACGGCTTGAGCACCCGGCCTTCGAGGCGACCGCGCAGACGCTTGCCCTTGAGCTCAGGATAAATGCTGTCGAGGGAGACGATGATCATGTCCTCCGGTACGCCGTACACCGGCACATTGGCCGTTTCGGTTGGCGTCAGGCTGCCGGGGTAGACCGGTTCGTAGTAACCGGTGATCAAGCCGTTGGGGTTGTCGTTCTCGGCGCGCAAGCCGAACACGTCGAGGTTCTGCTTGAGGAACGCGCGGATCTCCTTGGCGCTCTGCGAAACATTGGTCGCCGCTGCGCAGGTGGCGCCCCAGACCGGATCTGCCTTGAGTCGGGTGCAAGCGCTGCGCCACGAACCGAAACCGGCCACCAGATCGCTGTCGGACACGGCCGGCAATGCTTCCCACGTTGCGCTGGAGTAAGTGGCCAAGGCGTGGGTTTTCGGTTTGGCGTCGTCGCCGCCGGTACAACCAGCCAGCATTGCCAGCAGCGCAAGCGTTGCGATCAGCGGGTGACGCCAGGCTTTTAAACGGCTGTTCATGGAGTGATTCCTGTGCTGGCTGCCCGAGAGCTCCATGCGCTCAAGCAATCCGTATTTTTAATAGGGCTATTGGTGTTTGTCGGTGAGGCGAGGATACTGGCCGCCGAATTCCGTGACCTGAAGCCACCATGACTCTTAAAAGAATTTCTGTTGTATTGCTGGCCTGTCTGACCTTGTCCGCCTGTGGCGGTGTCGATCCGAATTCCCCGCTGGGTCAACGCAAAGCGATCTTCAAACAAATGCTCAAGACCAGTGAAAACCTGGGCGGCATGTTGCGTGGGCGCGTTCCGTTCGACGGACCGAAGTTCGCCGAAGGTGCCGTCAAGCTCGATGCGTTGTCCCATGAGCCCTGGAAGCATTTCCCGCAAGTTCGCGAAGAAGATCACACCAGCGCCAAGGACGATGTCTGGCAGAACCAGGCCCGTTTTCAGGAAATGGCCCGTACCCTTGAAGCGGCGACCGGTGAGCTGGTGATCGCCAGCCAGGTTCAGCCCTACAAGGCCAGTAACCTGGGGCCTGCGGTACAGAAAGTTGAAGATGCCTGCAGCGCTTGCCATAAAAAGTTTCGGGATCATTGATCTTTGTAGCCTGACGTCATCGCGGGCATGCTCGCGATGACGTCAGGCAGCTTGCCGGCTTCTTATTTATCGATTTCGTCCAGCGCTTCCTGCAATGCCTTGCGCGCCTCGGCCAGTTTGTCTTTGCGTTTGTTGATCTTCTCGGGATCGCCTTTCTTCATGGCTTTGTCCAGATCCGCCTGGCGCTTGCTGACGTCGTGTTTGGCATCGAGCACCTTGTTTTCGCGCTCTTTCTTCAGGCCGGCGTCGGTGCAATGTTCGGTGACTTCGCGCAGCGCCGTTTCCAGCCCTGTCTGCTGATCGGCATTGCCGCGCGACTTGGCCTGCTCGATCTGGTTCATGATGCCTTGCTTCTTGGCTGCGCAGCCGGTCAGGCCTGGAGCGTCTTCAGCGGCCATCACGGGGGCGGCCATCACACCGCAGAGGGTGAGCAGGGCGAGCGGTGCAAGAAATTTCATAAGAGCTCCATGTGCAAGGGCAATCGGGTCGGTTGGGCACTGCGCTGTTGGAGCGCCTCGGTGGCCGTTGGGTTCCCGGCGCGCCGGGTTTGCATGTTCAGAAACCGTCGATTCCGGCGGCGTGTAAGGTTTCGCTCAGTGCCTGCACCTGCGGTTCGCGGAAGAATGCGCTCAACTGCGCTGCGCGACCGGGGCCGATGCCGGGCTCTGCCTGCCATTGTGCGGTGTCGCGTTGTGCCAGCGCCTGCCATGAGTCAGCCAGTTGTGCCTGGCCGGTGGGCGGTAAGCCCAGCGCTTTGAGCCATCGTGCAAACGGTTGTTGCCGTGCACTGCGAAAACTGTCCATCAGGCGCACGCTGCTGCGTTCGCCAAAGCCGGCAATGTTAGCAAGCTCTGGCTCGTCGAGGGTCAACCAATCCAGCAGGTTGTTCAGACGGCCTGTTTCCAGAAGTTTCTCCCAAGTGCCCCGGCCGACCTGCGACATGGCCAGCCCCTGTTTGCCACTGAGCCACGTCAGGCGAGCGAGAAACTGGGTTTCGCAGCCCGCTGTCGGTTGCCAACAGCTGAGTGCGTGAAATTCGCTGGAGTCGGGGATGTAAATGTCTGCGCGTTCGGTCGTGCGCAGCACAACACGGTCGAGGCGCGGAATCGTCAGCCCGGCGAGACTGATTGCCACCTGATCGCCGGGGCGAATGTCCAGTTCCTGCCAGCGTTTCAGAGAGCTGGCGCTGACCCGTTTGATCTCCCGGTCGTCGAGCATGACGGGTGTCAATTCGAGTACGGGGGTGATGCGCCCGGTGCGGCCGATTTTGAAATTGACCTTGCGCACGTCGGCCAACGCCTGAGCGAACGGATACTTCCAGGCGATGGCCCAGTAGGGTGCACGCGCCTGCCAGCGCTCGGCGGACGGCCGCTGGCTTTGGCGCAGAACGACGCCATCGGTGGCAAACGGCAGGGGCGAGCGGTACCAGTGATCGCGCCACTTCTGCGCGTCTGCGAGGTGGGCGACGGGATGGCTGTATCGCTCGGTCGAGGCGAAACCCAATGTCGCCAGGGTGGATGTTCGTTCGGCCAGATCCAAAGGCCCTTGCGGCCAGTCCCAGACGAACAGTCCGATCCCGGCGGCTTGCTCCGAACTCAGGGCTTTGCGGCCCATCAGTCCGGCGACGATTGCGCGGGCGTTGACGCTGCCGGCGCGTGCTTGCACATGCTCGCTCAGTCGCCAATAGAGTTCGCCTTGCACGAGCAAATCCAGCGGTTGCTTGAGTTGTTGGGGAATGGCGCCGATCTTGCGCGCCGATGCGGTCCAGTCCTGCCCGCTGATGCCGTCTCCCCGACTGATCGCCTGTTGCAAATGTCCGCCGCGATACATCAGCGTCACTGCAACGCCATCGACCTTGGGCTGTACCCAGACATCCTTGCGATCCCGAAGCCAGGCCTCAACGGCTTCGGCTTTATGAAGTTTGTCCAGGCCGGTATGGGCGACGGGGTGCGCCACTGTGCCAGAGGCTGTGCGCAAAGGCGCGGCAGTCAATGGCAAGTTGAAGCACTGGCGCCAATCGCTTAGCCGCCAGCGCGATTGGTCGTAGAGTTCGTCGGCAATCAATGAGCGGCCTTGGCGGTGATAGGCGTCGTCCCATTGGTCGATCTGGTTTTGCAGGGTAGTGATTTCGCGTTGGGCTTGGGCCGGAGGCCAGTTCGGGCATTCGGCTTGGGCGTTGAAGCTGTGGAGCGTCAGCAGAAAAGTCATCAACAGGCGCAGTGTGGCAAACATCGTGAGCGTCCTTGCTCAAGGGGAGTGCTTGAAGGCTAGGCGAGGATTCCAGATTGGGTGTGTGGGGTGTTTTGCGGGGTGTTTCTGATCGGGAATTGATGTCGCCTGTTCGGGTGTCTTCGCGGGCAAGCCCGCTTGTGCAGGTGTATCGGTTGAATTCAGCCTCGCATTTGGGGCAAGAAAAAGCCCCGCACGGCGCGAACCGTGCGGGGCTTTTCATGCCGCCAGGGAATTACAGGCCGGCAGCAGAACGCAGGGTGTCGGCGCGGTCGGTTTTTTCCCAGGTGAAGGTGGTGAAGGTGTCTTCGCCAACCGTCTTGGTTTGCGGCGTGCGACCGAAGTGGCCGTACGCTGCGGTTTCCTGGTACATCGGGTGCAGCAGGTCCAGCATGGTGGTGATCGCGTATGGACGCAGGTCGAACACTTCACGCACCAGTTTGATGATCTTGTCATCGCTGATCTTGCCGGTGCCGAAGGTGTTCAGCGAGATCGACGTCGGCTGAGCCACACCAATGGCGTAGGACACCTGGATCTCGCAACGCTCGGCCAGGCCGGCAGCGACGATGTTCTTGGCAACATAACGGCCAGCGTAAGCCGCCGAACGGTCAACCTTCGAAGGATCTTTGCCGGAGAACGCGCCGCCGCCGTGACGGGCCATGCCGCCGTAGCTGTCGACGATGATCTTGCGACCGGTCAGGCCGCAGTCACCTACCGGGCCGCCAATGATGAACTGGCCGGTCGGGTTGATGTGGAACTGGGTGTCTTTGCTCAGCAGTTCGGCAGGCAGTACGTGCTTGACGATCAGCTCCATTACGCCTTCGCGCAGGTCTTTGTACGACACTTCAGGGTTGTGCTGGGTCGACAGGACAACCGCCTCGATACCGACAACCTTGCCGCCTTCGTAACGGCAAGTGACTTGCGACTTGGCGTCTGGACGCAGCCAAGGCAGCAGACCCGATTTACGGGCTTCGGCCTGACGCTGCACCAGTTGGTGCGAGAAGGTGATCGGCGCTGGCATCAAAACGTCGGTTTCGTTGCTGGCGTAGCCGAACATCAGGCCTTGGTCGCCGGCGCCCTGATCTTCAGGCTTGGCGCGGTCAACACCCTGGTTGATGTCCGGGGATTGCTTGCCGATGATGTTCATCACGCCACAAGTGGCGCCGTCGAAGCCGACTTCGGAACTGGTGTAGCCGATGTCGCAGATCACGTCACGAACGATCTGCTCCAGGTCGACCCAGGCGCTGGTGGTCACTTCACCGGCTACGATGGCCACGCCGGTCTTGACCAGGGTTTCCACCGCAACGCGTGCGTGTTTGTCCTGGGCAATAATGGCGTCCAGCACCGCATCGGAAATCTGGTCGGCGATTTTGTCCGGATGTCCTTCAGACACGGACTCGGAGGTGAAGAGGGAGTATTCGCTCATCTCGATGTTTTCCTGAATTTACCGATGGTGAGTGTCGCCAGCCGGTCGCTGAAAGTGGCGAACCTGGATCTGGAAACCATTACGTAAGCCTATATAGAGGCTTTCCCCGGGAACGAGTCCCGCAGCGGTGGCCCAACGGGCCAAATCATCCTGTTCAAACCCCAACCACAGATCACCGCAGGCCTCCCTGGCCCAACTCTGGTTGTGGCTACATAACTCTGTTACGAGCAAGCTACCGCCCGGTTGCAGCAGGTTGGCCATGTGCTTGAGCGCTTCGGCCGGCGCGGCGAAATGGTGCAAGACCATGTTCAGCACTACGCAATCGGCCTGAAGGCTGGAGCTGTTCAATGCATCGGCCAATTGCAGGCTGACGTTAGCCAGTTCTTCGCGAACGCATACCTGACGCGCCAGTTCGAGCATCGCCGGGCTGTTGTCCAGCGCGGTGACGGTGCTGAAGCGGCTGGCCAGTTCCGGCAGAAAAGCACCATCGCCGGGTCCGACTTCAATGGCCGTGGCAGCACCATTGAAGTTCAGTTTGTCGAGCAGGGCCAGCACGCTGTCGCGGTACTGCGGCAGGCCTGCAATCAAGTCTTGCTGGGCGCGGAATTTCTCCGCCACCCGGGCGAAAAAGTCCTGGCTGGCCGCCGCACGTTGTCCGTGAACCTGAGCGATGCGCGCCAAAACATCGGCGGGCAGGGTCAGATTGTCGACTTCTTCTAACAATGCCGCGTGCAGTTTGCCGCCGAGCAGTTCGGTGTGGGGCAGGGCGCGGCGATAAAAGATCGCGTTGCCTTCGCGGCGGGTCGCCACCAGATCGGCCTGGGCCAGCACTTTAAGGTGATGGCTCATGCCCGACTGACCGATACCGAAGATTTGCGCCAGTTCCAGTACACCGAACGAATCGTTGGCCAGCGCGCGCAATACATTCAGCCGCAGCGGATCGCCGCCGGCCTTGCACAGGGCTGCCAGCTCGTCGCAATCATCATGTCGAATGGAAGGCGCGTGTAAGTTCATAGGGCAGGCAGTCTATTGATGGGCACAAAGCACTGCAAGGGCAATATCAAAAAGTTTTGATATTGCACGATAGATGGCACTTCTCGCTGAAGGGTTAACTCTACAAACCAGCAGCGGAAAGGTTTCACCCGCACAATCGGCCGCTAACCATGGGAAAAACGCCTCCGGATGACTATCTGTCATTGCCCCGAGGCGCTCCGGTGAGGGAAAATGCCCTCCTTTTTTCCGTTTCAATCTATTCACACCCAGGAGATCAGCGATGCCTAGCCGTCGTGAGCGTGCCAACGCCATTCGTGCCCTCAGCATGGATGCCGTGCAAAAAGCCAACAGCGGCCATCCCGGTGCCCCTATGGGTATGGCAGATATCGCCGAAGTACTTTGGCGCGACTACCTCAAGCACAACCCGAGCAATCCATCGTTCGCTGACCGTGACCGCTTCGTGCTGTCCAACGGCCACGGCTCGATGTTGATCTACTCGTTGCTGCACCTGACCGGTTACGACCTGTCGATCGACGACCTCAAGCAATTCCGTCAACTGCACAGCCGCACCCCGGGTCACCCGGAGTTCGGTTATACCCCGGGCGTTGAAACCACCACCGGCCCGCTGGGTCAGGGTCTGGCCAACGCGGTGGGTTTCGCGCTGGCAGAAAAAGTCCTGGCGGCGCAGTTCAACCGTCCGAGCCACAACATCGTTGACCACCACGCCTACGTTTTCCTGGGTGATGGCTGCATGATGGAAGGCATTTCCCACGAAGTCGCTTCCCTGGCCGGTACTCTGGGTCTGGGCAAGCTGATCGCTTTCTACGATGACAACGGCATCTCCATCGACGGCGAAGTCGAAGGCTGGTTCACCGATGACACCCCGAAGCGTTTCGAAGCCTACAACTGGCAAGTGATCCGCAACGTTGACGGTCACGACCCGGAAGAGATCAAGACTGCCATCGACACCGCGCGCAAGAGCGCGCAGCCGACCCTGATCTGCTGCAAGACCACCATCGGCTTCGGCTCGCCAAACAAACAGGGCAAAGAAGACTGCCACGGCGCCCCACTAGGTGACGCGGAAATCGCTCTGACCCGCCAGGCACTGAACTGGAACCACGGCCCGTTCGAAATCCCGGCCGACATCTATGCCGAGTGGGATGCCAAAGAAGCTGGCCGTGCCGTTGAAGCCGAGTGGGATCAGCGTTTCGCTGCCTACTCCGCCGCGTTCCCGGCTGAAGCCAACGAGCTGATCCGTCGTCTGAGCGGTGAACTGCCGGCTGACTTCTCGGAGAAAGCCTCGGCCTATATCGCTGAAGTCGCTGCCAAAGGCGAAACCATCGCCAGCCGTAAAGCCAGTCAGAACACCCTGAACGCGTTCGGCCCGCTGCTGCCGGAACTGCTTGGCGGTTCGGCCGACCTGGCCGGTTCCAACCTGACCCTGTGGAAAGGTTGCAAAGGCGTCAGCGCTGAAGATGCCAGCGGCAACTACATGTACTACGGTGTGCGCGAATTCGGCATGACCGCCATCATGAACGGCGTCACCCTGCACGGCGGCCTGGTGCCTTACGGCGCGACCTTCCTGATGTTCATGGAATACGCTCGCAATGCCGTGCGCATGTCCGCTCTGATGAAGCAGCGCGTGATCCACGTCTACACCCACGACTCCATCGGTCTGGGCGAAGACGGCCCGACGCACCAGCCGATCGAGCAACTGACCAGCCTGCGTACCACGCCGAACCTCGACACCTGGCGTCCAGCCGATGCCGTTGAATCGGCTGTGGCCTGGAAAAACGCTCTGGAGCGCAAGGACGGCCCGTCGGCGCTGATTTTCTCGCGTCAGAACCTGCAGCACCAAACCCGTGATGCTGGCCAGATCGCCGATATCAGCCGCGGTGGCTACGTGCTGAAGGACTGCGCAGGCGAGCCGGAGCTGATTCTGATTGCGACCGGTTCGGAAGTCGGCCTGGCTGTTCAAGCCTTCGACAAACTGACCGGGCAGGGCCGCAAGGTGCGCGTGGTTTCCATGCCTTGCACCAGCGTGTTCGATGCTCAGGATGCTGGCTACAAGCAAGCCGTCCTGCCGTTGCAGGTTGGCGCGCGTATTGCGATCGAAGCGGCTCACGCCGACTTCTGGTTCAAGTACGTGGGGCTGGAAGGTCGCGTGATCGGCATGACCACTTACGGTGAGTCGGCGCCTGCGCCAGCACTGTTCGAAGAGTTCGGCTTCACCCTGGAAAACATCCTGGGTCAGGCTGAAGAACTGCTGGAAGACTGATCCAGAAGTCGCGTCGTCCGGACTGACGCCTTCGCGAACAAGCCCGCTCCCACAGGAAATTACATTCCAATGTGGGAGCGGGCTTGCTCGCGAAAGCGGTGGTTCAGACGCCACTGCAATAACGGATTCAAACGGTAATCGAGAACCCCATGCCTCAACCGCGTCCTTACAAAGTTGCACTCAACGGCTACGGCCGGATTGGTCGTTGCGTCTTGCGTGCGTTGTTTGAGCGAGGCGAAAAAGCCGGGTTTGAAATTGTCGCAATCAACGATCTGGCTGACATGGCCAGCATTGAATACCTGACACGCTTTGACTCCACTCATGGCCGGTTTCCCGGCGAAGTGCGGGTTGAGGGCGATTGTCTGCATATTAATGGCGACTGCGTGAAGGTCCTGCGCAGTGCCACTCCCGAAGGCATCGATTGGGCGTCCCTGGGCGTCGATCTGGTGCTTGAATGCTCCGGCGCTTACAACACCCGTGAAGACGGCCAGCGTTTCCTCGACGCCGGCGCGCCACGCGTGTTGTTCTCGCAGCCAATGGCCAGCGAGGCGGATGTCGACGCCACCATCGTCTACGGCGTCAATCAGGATTGCCTGACCGGCGACGAACTGCTGGTGTCCAATGCCTCCTGCACCACCAACTGCGGCGTGCCGCTGTTGCGTCTGCTGGACAAGGCCATTGGTCTGGATTACGTGTCGATCACCACCATTCACTCGGCGATGAACGATCAGCCAGTGATCGACGCCTATCACCACGAAGACCTGCGCCGCACCCGTTCGGCGTTCCAGTCGGTGATCCCGGTGTCCACCGGTCTGGCGCGCGGTATCGAGCGTCTGCTGCCGGAACTTGCCGGGCGAATTCAGGCCAAAGCCGTACGCGTGCCGACGGTCAACGTCTCCTGCCTCGACATCACGATGCAGACCACCACCGCGACCGACGCCAATGAAGTCAACCGGATCTTGCGTGAAGCCGCCACCAGCGGCCCGCTCAAAGGCCTGTTGGCTTACACCGAGCTTCCCCACGCAAGCTGTGATTTCAATCATGACCCACATTCGGCCATCGTCGATGCCAGCCAGACCCGTGTCTCAGGCCCAAAGCTTGTGAACATCCTGGCCTGGTTCGATAACGAATGGGGTTTTGCCAACCGAATGCTGGACGTTGCAGAACACTATCTGCAAACAGCAACTTCAAAAAAACCGTAGGAAGTGCGACCCATGACCGTGTTGAAGATGTCCGACCTCGATCTGCAAGGTAAGCGCGTATTGATCCGCGAAGACCTCAACGTCCCAGTCAAGGACGGTGTCGTCACCAGCGACGCGCGTATCCTGGCTTCGCTGCCGACCATCAAGCTGGCCCTGGAAAAAGGTGCCGCCGTCATGGTGTGCTCGCACCTTGGCCGTCCGACCGAAGGCGAATTCTCCGCCGAGAACAGCCTCAAGCCAGTCGCTGACTACCTGAGCAAGGCGCTGGGCCGTGAAGTGCCGCTGGTGGCTGATTACCTGGGCGGCGTTGACGTCAAGGCTGGCGACATCGTGCTGTTCGAAAACGTGCGCTTCAACAAGGGCGAGAAAAAGAACGCTGACGAACTGGCCCAGCAGTACGCCGCCCTGTGCGATGTGTTCGTGATGGACGCCTTCGGCACCGCGCACCGCGCCGAGGGCTCGACCCACGGCGTGGCCAAGTTCGCCAAAGTCGCCGCCGCTGGCCCGTTGCTGGCCGCTGAACTGGATGCACTGGGCAAAGCCCTGGGCGCTCCGGCCAAGCCAATGGCGGCCATCGTTGCCGGCTCCAAGGTGTCGACCAAGCTCGACGTGTTGAACAGCCTGAGCCAGATCTGCGATCAACTGATCGTCGGTGGCGGCATCGCCAACACCTTCCTCGCCGCTGCCGGTCACCCGGTTGGCAAGTCGCTGTACGAGCCGGACTTGCTGGACACCGCTCGCGCCATCGCCGCCAAGGTCAGCGTGCCGCTGCCGGTCGATGTTGTGTGCGCCAAGGAATTCGCTGAAAGCGCTGAGGCGACCGTCAAACTGATCGCTGACGTCGCTGCCGACGACATGATTCTGGACATCGGCCCACAGACCGCCGCGAACTTCGCCGAACTGCTGAAATCGTCGAAAACCATTCTGTGGAACGGCCCGGTCGGCGTGTTTGAGTTCGACCAATTCGGCAACGGCACCAAAGTGCTGGCCCAGGCCATCGCTGACAGCGCTGCGTTCTCCATTGCGGGCGGTGGCGACACCCTGGCCGCCATCGATAAATATGGCGTGGCTGAGCAAATCTCCTACATTTCCACCGGTGGTGGCGCGTTCCTCGAATTCGTCGAGGGCAAAGTGCTGCCGGCCGTTGAAGTCCTGGAAACCCGGGCCAAGGCCTGAGGCCGCCCGTTTGGCCAGGCAAAGGAGTGGTCACATGGTCAAGTCGTTAGCACTGTTGCTGCTGACCGGTACGCTGGCGGCCTGCGGGAGCAACCCGAAGGCCGAAGCGACACCGGCACCCAGCGAGTTGAACAAGGGCTGTTATCAGACCGACTGGCAGGCCGAAACCAACCCGGTGCTGAACAAGCGCTCGGGGCCGGACGGTCTGGAGAAATACGAGACGCAAACCCCGGCCAAGGAACATGGTTGTCCTTGACGGGTCTGACTCTTTAACTCAGGGCTGGCGGCGTGCGCTGCCGGTCGAGGAACACGGATGAAAGGCTTGATCGCCATTGCGGCGTTGGCATTGTTGGGCGGTTGCGCGCAGTTGAACCTGTTTCAGTCGTCCGCCCCGGCGGATAACTGGACGACCTGGACCTGCGACAGCCAGGCCAAAGTGCTGTGGCGCTACGCCGATGCCGACAAGAAGGAAGTCGACGTCCGTTTGGGCGGCGGTGATCAGGTCTATCGCCTGAAAGAAGAGCCGGGCGCCTCGGGCACGCTGTACAGCGACGGCATGCTGGCGTTTCACGTCAAGGGTGACGAGGGCCTGGTTTACTGGGTCGCCACCAATGACCTGATTGGCCGCGGCTGCAAAGCGCAGTAATTGACACACCACAGTTCTAATGTGGGAGCGAGCCTGCTCGCGAAAGCGGTCTGACAGGCACTGCATCAGCGACTGCAAGATTGCTTTCGCGAGCAGGCTCGCTCCCACAGGGTTCTGTGTAGTTCTCAGGATTTTGCTTTATCGAATCACCAGACCGGGCCTCAACCCCCGATCTGCAATCACTTGAATAGCCGCCGCCGCTCCGGCAGGCTGGCACGATTAACGACCCTCAACCGGGAGAGACACACACAATGGCACTTATCAGCATGCGCCAGATGTTGGACCACGCAGCCGAGTTCGGCTACGGCGTTCCAGCCTTCAACGTCAACAACCTTGAGCAGATGCGCGCCATCATGGAAGCCGCTGACAAGACTGACTCCCCGGTGATCGTTCAGGCTTCGGCCGGCGCCCGTAAATACGCTGGCGCACCCTTCCTGCGTCACCTGATCCTGGCGGCGATCGAAGAATTCCCGCACATCCCGGTGTGCATGCACCAGGACCACGGCACCAGCCCTGACGTCTGCCAGCGCTCCATCCAACTGGGCTTCAGCTCGGTGATGATGGACGGCTCCCTGGGCGAAGATGGCAAGACCCCGACCGACTACGACTACAACGTCCGCGTGACCCAGCAAACCGTGGCCATGGCTCACGCCTGCGGCGTCTCGGTAGAAGGCGAGCTGGGCTGCCTGGGTTCGCTGGAAACCGGCATGGCCGGTGAAGAAGACGGCATCGGCGCCGAAGGCGTTCTGGATCACAGCCAGATGCTGACCGACCCGGAAGAAGCCGCTGACTTCGTCAAGCGCACTCAGGTGGATGCCCTGGCCATCGCCATCGGCACCAGCCACGGCGCCTACAAGTTCACCAAGCCGCCAACCGGTGACGTGCTGGCCATCGACCGCATCAAGGAAATCCACAAGCGCATCCCGAACACCCACCTGGTGATGCACGGTTCGTCCTCTGTGCCACAAGAGTGGCTGGCGATCATCAACCAGTACGGCGGCGACATCAAAGAAACCTACGGCGTACCGGTTGAAGAAATCGTAGAAGGCATCAAGCACGGCGTGCGCAAGGTCAACATCGACACCGACCTGCGCCTGGCGTCCACTGGCGCCATGCGTCGCCTGATGGCCACCAACCCGAGCGAATTCGACCCACGTAAATTCTTCGGCGCCACCGTGACTGCAATGCGTGATGTGTGTATCGCTCGTTATGAAGCGTTCGGTACTGCGGGTAATGCTTCGAAGATCAAACCGATCTCCCTGGAAGCGATGTACCAGCGTTATCTGAAAGGTGAGTTGAACGCCAAGGTTAACTAAGCCTGAGCGTTAGACTGGTTTAAAAAAAACCCGCCGTGAGGCGGGTTTTTTTGTGTTTTTTAGAGGTGAATGATTTCCCCTTTGAAGTTGCAGGAAGCCTTAAGTTCGCCCAAGTCCAAAACCTTGATAAGTCCAGACGCCGTTGGGGCCTGCATAGTTACGGCCTCCAGTTAAGGTGTTGAAATCTGAAGTGTTAAATGTCCAACTTTCCGCGTTTTCTCCGATTGTACCTGTCAGCATAACCGTTGTGGTGGTTGCGCCAATGGTTTGATGTCCTGTCAGTGTGCCCGTGGGGCCGCTAACACTGGCGGTTGCTGTTACTGCTCCACCGATGTCATCACTGTAAGTGACATACAGATAAATGTTGGATCCGCCATAGGCGCCATAGAAGTTACCAACGAGCTTGCCCATTATAAAAATCCTTTTCGTGCGGTTAATAGTGGATGGTGGGAATTGTTTTGTTGCTTTGCCTGTTTTTGCTAGTTGCGGAGTTGAAGTTAAACGGTGTCTTGTACTTCGTCACCTGTCAGAGTTGACAGGTTTTAATGTTGTTTCGCGATAAACAATAGTCTTTCTATGGGCGTAATTAGAGCTACCTTGGGGTCACATATGTAAAATCCGCCGGCCAGGCGCGCGGTCCTTTCAATTCGACCGGAACTGACACCGTATCGCTACTAAAGGCGGGAGTTGAATTCTATATTTCATAGAACGGATCGTGCGGTGGATAATTCGAATTCGATATTGATACCTGTCAGGTTTGACAGTGGTCGTTTTTATTGTTTTCGCACAGGCTTGGGGTTCAACTTGGTAATGGAGGACTGACTCATGAGCAAGAAGGATTTACCACCGAAAGAGAAAGGTCCGGCACCCGTAACGATTCCGCCGGAACCAGCGTCATCGACAGAGGTAATCAAAAACTCAAGGGGACCGGCGCCCTATACACTTCCCAAGCAACCGGAGTGAAAGCAAGGACCGAAAACCTGCAGCCATGCGTAATGCTGTTTATTTAAGTATTTGAACTCACGCTGGACTTTCTGGAAATCCGATGCCGGATCTGTAACATCGGATTTTTTTTGTCCGCTCAGCAGGTCTCGACCTCGGCGAACGTTCAACTTCTGCGACGTGAAAGCGTTCATCTACCCATGAACGAAGGTTTAGGGAAACTCTGAAAAAGACTTCCCGATCTGCTGAAATACCCGCCTCACACGAATCGAACGGTTGAGCTCCGATGAAACAGATGTCCTTCGCCGATGCCGAGTACGCCGGCAAACGTAAGCAGACCCGCCGCGAGCGCTTCCTGATCGAGATTGATCAGGTCGTGCCCTGGAAGGGCCTGATTGCCTTGATCGAACCGCACTATCCGAAAGGCGAAGGTGGTCGTCCGGCGTATCCGTTGATGGCGATGTTGCGGGTGCATCTGATGCAAAACTGGTTCGGCTATAGCGATCCGGCGATGGAAGAAGCACTTTACGAGATCACGATCCTGCGCCAGTTTTCCGGGCTGCATCTGGATCGAATTCCCGATGAAAACACGATCCTCAACTTCCGGCGCCTGCTGAAAAAAACGAATTGGCCGGCGGGATTTTGCAGGTCATCAACGGCTATCTGGGTAACCGCGGCCTGCTGTTGCGCCAAGGCACCGTGGTCGATGCGACGATCATTCATGCGCCGAGCTCGACCAAGAACAAGGACGGCAAACGTGACCCCGAGATGCATCAGACCAAGAAAGGCAATCAGTATTTTTTCGGGATGAAAGCGCACATCGGCGCCGACGCCGAATCCGGTTTGGTACATAGCCTGGTGGGCACGGCGGCGAATGTAGCGGATGTGACCCAGGTCGATCAGTTGCTGCATGGCGAGGAAACGTACGTCTGCGGCGATGCCGGTTACACCGGTGTGGATAAGCGTCCTGAGCATCAGGATCGCCAGATGATCTGGTCGATTGCCGCCCGGCCCAGCACGTACAAGAAACACGGCAAGGAGGGTTTGATCGCTCAGGTGTGCCGAAAAATCGAATACGCGAAGGCTCAGGTACGGGCCAAAGTTGAGCATCCATTTCGCGTGATCAAACGTCAGTTTGGGTATACGAAAGTGCGCTTTCGTGGTCTGGCGAAAAACATCGCTCAGCAGACGACGTTGTTCGCGTTGTCGAATCTTTGGATGGTGCGAAAGCGGTTGTTGAATGCAGGAGAGGTGCGCCCGTGATGCGCGAAATGCACCGAGAAAAGGTGTGATTCAAGGAAAAGACATGAATTAAAAAGCGCCAAAGCCTGATTTTTGTCAGGTCATCGATTTTTTGAGCGCCCAATGAAGGGATATCAAAACATCGGTGACTACTTCAGACCTTCCATAAAGAAAAACTGGACAGAAAAAGGACCGGAAAAGGGGGAGGATTTATTAAATTACTCCATCCCCTTCGATTTTGTGTAAGCGCCGCCGCACAGCGATGCGTGACGTCTGTATCGCGGGTTATGAAGCGTTCGGTAATGCGGGTAATGCTTCGAAGATCAAACTGATCTCGCTGGAAGCGATGTACCAGCGTTATCTGAAAGGTGAGTTGAACGCCAAGGATAACTAAAGTCTGAGTGTTAGCTGCTGATTCAAGAAACCCGCCGACGGCGGGTTTCTTGTGGCGGCGTTTACAGAGATTGTGGCGAAATTGGAATTTTATGGGGTGTTTCTCTGGACTTTTAAAAATCAGAAGTGCAACGAACGGAGTTAATTTTGTTTGAGAGACTCCTCTATGAAACTCTCCAGTTGAGGTCTGGGCACGGCGCCATTCTGATTCGCCACGACGCTTCCGTCCTTGAATAGCTTCATCATTGGGATGCCGCGCACGCCAAGCATGGTCGGCGTTTCAGGGTTCTCATCGACGTTCAGTTTGACAAAGGTCAGCTTGCCTTTGTAAGCCTCGGCTATCTCGTTCAGTATCGCAACCATCATTATGCTAGGTCTGTGCGATGGCGCCCAGAAATCGACCAATACGGGTAACTCGGATTTTAAAACATCGACCTCAAAAGAAGCGTCGGTGATGTTTTTTATCAGTTCGCTGCTCATGTGGATTTCCTTGAATTAATAGCACTGGCGGGCCAGACGTTATTGCCTGGCTCGCGTTGTCCTGTGCAGGTTGCTTTGCTTCGTTGAATCTAGAACGGTATATGCCGTGCGTCACCTGTAATAACTGACAGTTTTTTATATGAATTCGCTATGTGACCTAGACCCAGATGTGAACTGAAAAAACTCCATGATCAAACAATCGAGGTGGAGCCAGCGTTCCAGCGTTAGCTAAAAGGTTTGTTGAACAAGCGCTCGGCTTTGATCCACGTTATGAAAAACCCGCCGTGAGGCGGGTTGCTTTTTTGCTGAACAGAACTACTCCTTCAACTCAACATGATCCAGTGCCTGATTCACCGCCAGTTCACCAAGCATGACGACCTGCGCGATGCCCAGCGCGGTCTTGCGGTGTGAGGTGTCGAGCATGGCGGCGAAGTTGTTGAGCATTTCGCTGGCTGAGCCCAGGGTTTCGCTGGCGTTGGCCAGCAAGGATTCGGTGTTGTACTTCGGGTTGGCGAGGTACATGGGCTCGGGTTTATGCGTGCTGGCCATGATGAAGGCGCACGGTTTGAGGTAATGGTCGAGGGCGCGTTCGGCGGCGTCGTTGAGTTTTCTCGAGTCGAGAGATTCGTAGGGGGATGCGGGATCTGTTTCTGGCGGGTGCGGCGTTGATTTTGTCATTTGCTCGAAACCTGGTTGGAGTGCCCCGCTTTGGCTACTAAATCAAAGTGGAGGCAACTGTACGCAGGTTAGTAGACCGGGGTTTCGAGCAAGCCGGCGCACCCGAAGGTGCCCTGCGCACAGTTACCATCAAGCGCAGGTAGCAAAATACCTGACTGACAGATGCTTGTGCACAACGCTTGAAACCACGGGCTACTAAACCCGATCACTGGAAATCAGTGACGCGAATCAAGTTACCGATGGCCCGCCAGGCGCACAAGCCGGCGGATTCTGGCGTAGTGGTAGGCAACGACGCAAGCTGTTGTAGGCATCCGGAAGTAACGGTGAGAGCCTTTAAACACCGGCGTTTAAAAAGGTCTGGCGGGTGACAAATTACCTGTGGCGAGGGCGCTTGCTCCCGCTGGACTGCGCAGCAGGCCCCGCTTTTTTAGGGCCGCTTCGCGCCCCGGGAGCAAGCTCCCTCGCCACAGGGACAGTGTCTATAGAGGGATTATTTGTCGTGATCGATATCGAGCTTGGAGAAGGTCACCTGCCCACCTTCACTCGTATACCCCGTGTTGTCCTGCACATAAACCCCAGCCTTGAAGTACAACGGCTTGTTCCGCCACGTCGCGCTGATTTTCGAATCCCACTGATAACCCGCCGCGCTGACGCCCAGTGCGCCGCCGGGGCTCAAGTGGATGAGGTAGTTGAATTCACGATCCAGTTTGACCCCGGTGGCGAGCGTGATGACGCGGCTTTCGTCGTCATCTGGATGCATGCGCACCTTGATCACCAGGTTGCCGGTTTGGGTTTTGGTCTTGTACTGGTACTCGAGTTTTACCAGCGGTTTCTGGCTTTGGTAAGCGTGGATCTGGCCGATGACGATCTTTCCGGAACTGGGCACTTTGTTGACCGTAACGGTCGCGCGCAGCAGGTTGTCGGCGTCGGGGTAGTACCAGTTGCGCAAGGTGCCATTGCTGTAGGTTTCGCGCAGTTCGGTGCGCGGGTAGATGGCGTTTTCGGTTTTTGATCCGGTCACCGGCGACCAGAAAAACAGCGTGCCGGTGTCGGAATGGAAGTACTGATCCTTGAAGCCCTTCACCAGTTTTGAGGTTTCGACGGTGTACGGCGGGCTGCCGACTGGAACGCTGAGGTTCCAGGTTGCGAGATCGATCATGTCGGTTCTTCCACTCGATTGATCCTGAACGCGCGTGCCAGAAGCTCTAGTCCGCGCCTTTTGGGGGCGGTCTTTATAAGCGCAGAGGCGTTTTTTGTTAACGGCCGTTTGGCAGATGGTTGGCGTCAACATCCTGTCGAAATGCCATGTTTCCCGGATTGCGTGGGCTGTAGCGACGACCGTTAGTCGGCTAGACAATCATTGGTTAGCTGATGGCCTGATGACAGCTTCTGCTTTTGCCGATCCGGGACTAGAGTGAAGCCTCTATATATGTACGGTTTTTAGCGGAAACCGATCTGATGTCCTGACAAGAGAAGCAGCATGGAATGCGCGCAAACACAGCCAGGTGAAGGCAGCTCAGTCCTATTGATCGTTGATGACTACCCTGAAAATCTGATTAGCATGCGGGCTTTGCTGCAGCGTCAGGATTGGCAGGTGTTGACCGCCGCCTCCGGTTTCGAGGCGCTTAACCTTCTGCTCGAACACGACGTCGATCTGGTGCTGCTGGACGTGCAGATGCCAGGCATGGACGGTTTTGAAGTCGCGCGACTGATGCGCGGCAGCCAGCGTACGCAACTCACGCCGATTATCTTTCTCACCGCCAACGAACAGTCTCAGGCTGCCGTGATCAAGGGGTACGCCAGTGGCGCGGTGGATTATCTGTTCAAGCCGTTCGACCCGCAGATCCTCAAGCCCAAGGTGCAGGCGTTGCTGGAGCACCAGCGCAATCGTCGAGCCTTGCAACGTCTGAGCCGGGATCTGGAATCCGCTCGGGCCTTCAATGCATCGGTGCTGGATAACGCCGCCGAGGGCATTTTGGTGCTGGGCGAGGATGGTTTGATTCGCTTTGCCAATCCGGCGATTTCACGGTTGCTCAATGCGCCGGTAAGGGATCTGGAGGGTAAGGAGTTTCTCGACTATCTGCAGAAACCGCACATTCCGGTGTGGGCCGATTCCGAGTTTTACACCCGCTATCAGCGTGGTGAAACGCTGAGGCTGCACGATGCGTTATTACGCACGGCGCCGGGCCAGCAGGTGCCGGTGGCGCTGTCTTGTGCTGCGTTGCCCGTCGAGCAACACGCCATGGTAGTGACGGTGCTGGATATGTCGGTGGTGCGCCATTTGCACCAGCAACTCGAATTTCAAGCCGTCACCGATCCGCTGACCGGGTTGCTCAATCGCCGTGGTTTTTACCAGACCGTGGAAAACCTGCTGCTGCGCGGCGAACGCAATGACAGCAGTTGGGTATTGCTGTATCTGGATCTTGATGGGTTCAAGCGGGTCAACGACTCACTCGGGCACGATGTCGGCGACCGTGTGCTGCGCTGGGTGTCCGAGCAATTGAAGGCTTGCCTGCGGCCGTTCGATATTCTGGCGCGCATGGGTGGGGATGAATTCACGGCGCTGCTGGATCTTGAGTTTCCCGAACAGGCGGCGAAGATTGCGGAAAAGCTCATCGAACGGGTGTCGATCTGTCAGCAGATTGAAGGTCTGGATATCGCCCTCGGCGCAAGCATCGGCATCGCCACTTATCCCGATTGCGGGTCGAACCTCGACGGACTGCTGCGTGCTTCGGACATCGCCATGTACGAAGCCAAGCGTGCCGGGCGTCAGCAATATCGTTTCTACGATCACGAAATGAACGGTCGGGCGCGTTCGCGTTTGATGCTCGAAGAAAGCGTGCGTACCGCCATCGAAAACCGCGATTTCAATCTGGTCTATCAACCACAAGTGGCGATCGACAGTGGTCAGATCCGTGGTTTTGAGGCGCTGTTGCGTTGGCAGCACCCGAGTGTCGGCGACGTGCCGCCGGGGCTGTTTTTGCCGTTGCTGGAAGAGGCGCGGCTGATCAGTCGCCTCGGCAGCTGGATTTATCATCGTGGTGCCGGTCAGCGCAAAGCCTGGGAAACCTTGTTTGCCGAAGACCTGGTGCTCGGCGTGAGTTTGAGCAACACCCAGTTCAGCCTGCCGAATCTGGTCACCGAGTTGCGCCAGGTCATGGAGCGGCACGCTCTGCAGCCGCGGCAACTGGAGGTCGAAGTCACCGAAGAGGCATTGATGCAAAACCCCGAGGAAACGCGCAAACAATTGCGTTTGCTGCGCAATCTGGGGGTGCGGGTGGCGCTGGATGACTTCGGCTCCGGACCGTGCTCGCTGGCGCACCTGCGCGATCTGGAACTGGATACGCTCAAGCTCGATCGCCACCTGATTGCGCGATTGCCGGACTCCAAACGCGATGCCTCGCTGGTCAGCACGGTGATCGCGTTGTGCAAGCAATACGGGTTGCTGGTGATCGCCGAAGGGGTCGAGACCATCGAGCAGTACCAATGGCTGCAAGCCCATGGCTGCGAGTACGTGCAAGGCTTTTTGGTGGCGCGGCCATTGATCGCCGAAGATGCCGCCAGCTTTACCGAGCCGTTTGACTGGAGCGCGTTGTCCGGCTGAATTCGCTACACTGGCGCACCTTTTCGAACCGTGTCGCTCGTCCATGACTGTGTTGAAGTATCTCCAGGCCTATCCTGCGCCACTGCAGGATCAGGTACGCCAACTGATCGCCGACGGGCGTCTGGGTGAATATCTGGATCAACGCTATTCGGGGTGCCACGATGTGCAGAGCGACAAGGCGCTTTACACCTACGCCCTGGACTTGAAGCAGCAATACCTGCGCAACGCCCCGGCCATCGACAAAGTGCTGTTCGACAACCGCCTCGACCTGACCCATCGCGCCCTCGGCCTGCACACCACGGTTTCGCGTGTGCAGGGCGGCAAGCTCAAGGCCAAGAAAGAGATTCGTATCGCCTCGCTGTTCAAAGAGGCGGCGCCGGATTTTCTGAAAATGATCGTGGTGCATGAACTGGCGCACTTCAAAGAGTCGGATCACAACAAGGCGTTCTATAAATTGTGTGAGCACATGCTGCCGGGGTATCACCAGGTCGAGTTTGACCTGCGGGTGTACCTGACCTGGCGGGATATGCAGTGAAGATCTGTCACGTTGGGAGTGTTTGGATGGATGTCAGCAAAACCAAAAGCAGTTTTTACCGACGTCTATACGTCGCGTATCTGATCGATAGCGGCTTGGCGCCCAGCGTGCCGGCGTTGACTGAAATCACCGGGATGCCCCGGCGCACGGCGCAGGACACAATTGCCGCGTTGGCGGATCTGGACATCGTCTGTGAGTTCGAGCAGGAAGAGGGCGCACGCAACCATGCCGGGCGCTATAGGGTTCGTGAGTGGGGGGCGATTGATCGCGGGTGGATCGAGCGCAATTTGCGCCAGATCAAGGCTGTGCTTGAGTATCCCTGAGCCTTGTATCGATTGAACTGACACCTTCGCGAGCCAGCCCGCTCCCACAGGAGAATGCATCCCGACCGTGGGAGCGGGCTGGCTCGCGAAGGGGCTGTCAGGAACGGCGCATCCCGATGTGCGCAATGCCATCCTCCAGATATTCCTCACCCACTGCGACAAACCCGTACTTGCCGTAATACCCCTGCAAATGCGCCTGTGCCGACAGGTAGATCGGCACCTGCGGCCAATGCCGCTCGGCCTGTTTCAGCGCCTGTTCCATCATCTCGTGGCCCAGCCCTTTACCGCGCGCCTGTGCTGAGGTCGCTACCCGGCCGATGACCACGTCACCGCCCTGGGACTCCGGATCCAGCAGGCGCAGGTAGGCCACCAGTTGACCTTTGTCCCAGCCCATCAAATGGTAGGTGTCGCCCTCCAGATCCTGCCCGTCGAGATCCGGATACGCACATTTCTGTTCGACCACGAACACTTCCGTTCGCAACTTCAACAGTGCATACAACTGCTCTTTGCCCAGATCGTTGTGATGTTTGCAGACCCACTCGATTGTCATTGTCCGACTCCTTGAACGTGTGGCCCGATACTAAGCGCACTGGCCGCAGATGTCTTTATGGCGTAAGAGTCTGTGACAAAGGTCAAAATGCCACTATTCCTTTCTCGCGACAGTGACATCTTTGTGTAATCTGCATAGGAGCGCTGTGCAATGGCTCCAATGAGCTAATGTTAGGGCCTGGGTTTTGCCGGTAAGGGGCCTTGGGGTTTTGACTGAAAACGCGCCGGGCTGCTCGCCCGCTAAGGATTTTCAAGCATGCCGCGACTGCATCGAGCCTTTGCTTTGATCGGGTTGCTCTTACTGGCTCAAACCGCCGTAGCGGACAAGTTGCGGCTGGTGTTTGATATCTGGCCACCCTTTACCGATGACACCTTGGTCAACGGCGGTCTGGCCACCGACATTGTCAGCACCGCGCTGGCCCGGGCCGGGTATGCCAGCGATTACGAGCAAGTGCCGTGGGCTCGGGCACTGATGGGTGTCGGTGAGGGTCGCTACGATGTGCTGGTCAACGCCTGGTATAACGACGAACGCACCAGGCTTGGGCAGTTTTCCGGTGAGTACCTGCTCAACCGCGTCCGCTTCCTCAAGCGCAAAGACACGCCGCTCGAATACAGCAACTTGCAGCAACTGCACACTTATCCGATCGCGGTGGTGCGCGGTTACGCCTATTCGGCGCCGTTTGATGCCGACACCGCGTTGCAGAAAGTCCCTGTGCATAACTTCGCCATGGCCGTGCGCATGCTCGCGGCGGACCGGGTCAAGTTGACGCTGGAGGATGAATATGTGGCGAAGTATTACCTGGCGCGGGAATCCGCCAAGGTGCGCAATTCGGTGGAGTTTCTACCCAAGCCGTTGAGTGAGAACAGCCTGCACATTCTGGTGAGCCTGAAAAATCCGCAGCATGAGCAGATTGTCGCGGGGTTTGACAAGGCGATAGCGGCGATGAAGGCGGATGGCAGTTATGACAAGTTGTTGAGGCAGCATGGGATGTGAGGGCTGACCCGGATTCTGTGGTGCTGCGAAGGCGTCCTGTCAGCCAGCGCCAATCTCATTGGTGTCTTTGATCAAATGCGCCGCCAAGGTACGCAACGGCCCCAACTGCCGGCAGATCAACGCCAGTTGCGTCTGCACCAGGCGCTGTCCTTCATCAATCTCATCGGGCATCTGTTCCAGTTCATTGGCCAGCGCTTCTTCTTCATCGCTCTGAATCGCAATCGGCTGCTTGCTCGCCAGCCCTTGAGCGATTTCATCGATGCTCGTCGCCAATTTCACCCCGGCGCCGTCGATCAAGTGTTCGCGCACATCTGCCGGTAACTGCGTTTCCCGGTGCGCGCCCAGCCCCGACAGGTAGCTGAGCAGGGTGTGCGACAGGACCAGAAAACGGAAGCCCACATCCGCTTCTTTGCGGAAATGTCCCGGCTCCATCAGCATGTTCGCCAGCGTCGTCGACAGCGCTGCATCGGCGTTGTGCGCGTTGCGTCGAGCCAGACGATAAGCCAGGTCGTCGCTTTTGCCCGCGGCGTATTGCTGCATGATCTGGCGCAGGTAGATGCTGTTGCAGGTCAGGGTGTTGGCCAGCACTTTGTTCAGGCGTCGACCCTGCCAGTCCGGCAGGAACAGGAAAACCGCCAGCCCCGCGATCAGACTGCCGAGCAAGGTATCGAACAGCCGTGGCAGGAACAGCCCGTAACCGTCGCCGACCTGGTTGAAGCAGAACAGCACCATGATGGTGATCGCGGCGGTGGCCAGGGTGTAGCGGGTGGTGCGGTTGGTAAAGAACACCACGCCGGCAGCAATCGCAAAGCACGACTGCACCAACGGGCTTGGGAACAGATCGAACAGCGCCCACGCTACGGTCAGGCCGATGGCAGTGCCGACGATCCGCTGGCCGAGTTTGCGGCGTGTTGCGCCGTAGTTGGGCTGGCAGACGAACAGCGTGGTGAGGATGATCCAGTAGCCTTGCGACGGGTGAATCAAATGCACCATCCCGTAGCCGATACTCAACGCCAGCGGCAGGCGCAGGGCATGGCGGAACAGCAAGGATGTCGGCGTCAGTTGCGTGCGCAGGCGAACCCACACGTCTTTCAGATTGCGCGGCGAGCGGTCGAGCAAACTGCTGTCGGTGGCATCGGCCAAGGCATCGGGGTTGCTCGCATCACTGAGCAATCGGTCGAGGGTGCCGAGGTTGGCAGCCAGTGCGCGCAGTGAGCGCAGCAGGCCGCGCCAGGCCGGGTTGCTCTGGATGCGCAGGTGTTCGAGGGAGGCATCGAGGTCGCTCAGGGCGTCAGCGAAACTGGCGTCGTAGACGAAGGGCTGACGCATCTGGATCGATTCGGCCAATGCCCGGCAGGCCTTGCCTTGCTGGCGCAACAGGCGCTGACAGCGGAACAGCACGTCGCTGTGGAAAAACGCATCGGCCAACGCGTTGTACGGATAGTGCGAAGAACTGGCGCGTTCGTGGATGTCCTGGGCGAGGAAGTACAGTTTCAGGTAACGGCTGACTTTCGAGCCAGGGCGACCGTTGCCGACGCGGTGCAGGATGATTTCCTTGGCGCTGTTCAGCGCAGCGACCACGCGACCATTTTGCTGTGCCAGTTCTAGCCGTCGTACTTCGACGTCCATCTGCCGGATCGGCTCGAACAGCGAGGATTTGAGTTTCAGGTAAAAGCCCAGTTCACGGAACAGTCGCGCCAGGCTTTGCTGCACGGGCTGATTGGAGAACAGCGCCTGCCACAACACCGACAGCAGGCCGTACCACGCGGCACCGGCCACCAGCAGCATGGGCTCGTGCCAGAAATCGATGACGGCGCCGCCGCGCTGGTCAACGCCGATCATCGTGTACACGGAAAGAATCAAGGTCGCCGAGGCAATCGCGCCATAACGCTCGCCGAGCGCACCGAGCATGGTCAGGCCGAAACTGGCCAGTGCCAGGGCAACGGCAAAGACGATGGGGTAGGGGAAGAGCAATTCAACCGACAGCGCGGCGACACTGAAACACACCAGCGTCACGGCGAGTGCGTTGAGACGGCCCTGCCAACTGTCGTCGGTTTCGGCCAGGGCGCTGGCGATGATCCCCAGGAACAACGGGATCAGCAGCCCCATTTCATCCTGATACCAACACAGCGCCATGCTGCCGGTCAGGGCGATGAACACCCGCACGCTATAGCTGAATTTATCCAGCGCCCACAGGCGCCGCAAAGACTGACGAAACGAGGTCGAGGACATGAAGTGCGAAGGCCTTCCGAGGCGATGCCGCTAAATTGAGCCAGTAATGACGTCGACGCAATGGCGCCGATCACATCTGACAGCAAAAAGTGTTCCTTTGAGCTCTACACATAACAACTGTGGGAGGGGGCTTGCTCCCACCGTTTTGATTTTTGCTGGATCAGACGTACTGCGCCGCCGCGTAACCCGAGGCCCAGGCCCACTGGAAATTGAAACCGCCCAAATGGCCGGTGACGTCGAGCACTTCACCGACGAAATACAGGCCAGGGCTTTTCAGCGATTCCATGGTCTTGGAGGAGACTTCGCGAGTATCCACGCCGCCGAGAGTCACTTCGGCGGTGCGATAACCTTCGGTGCCGGCCGGCACGACTTTCCAGCTCCCCAGCTTGTCGGCGATTTCCGCCAGTTCGGCGTGGGTGTACTGCTTCATCGGTTTGGAGACGAACCAGTTGTCCGCCAGCAAATTGGCCATCTTCTTGGTGAAGATTTCACCCAGCAAGGTTTTCAACTCACTGTTCGGGCGTTCGGCCACTTGCTGTTGCAGCCACGCGGCGGCGTCGTGATCGGGCAGCAGGTTGATCTCGACCACGTCGCCGGATTCCCAGAACGACGAGATCTGCAAGATCGCCGGGCCGCTGAGCCCTCGGTGAGTGAACAGGATGTTCTCGCGAAAGCTCTGATCGTTGCAGCTCACCAGACAATCCACCGACGTGCCGGACAGCTCGGTGCACAGTTCCTTGAGCTGATCGGTGATGGTGAACGGCACCAGGCCGGCGCGGGTCGGCAGCAGTTCATGGCCGAACTGTCTGGCCACCTGATAACCGAAACCGGTGGCGCCCAGTGTCGGGATCGACAGGCCGCCAGTGGCGATCACCAGCGATTGGCACTGGACTTGGCCCAGGGTGGTGTCGAGCAGGTAACCGCTCTCGACTTTCTCGATGGTCTGGATCGAGGTGTCGAGGTGCAACTCGACGCCCACCTGATCGCACTCGTCCAGCAGCATGCCGAGGATGTCACTGGACTTGTTATCGCAGAACAACTGGCCGAGTTTTTTCTCGTGGTACGGCACGGCGTGTTTGCCGACCATACCGATGAAATCCCACTGGGTATAACGCGCCAGTGCGGATTTGCAGAAGTGCGGGTTCTGCGAGAGGAAATTGCCTGGTTCGGTGTACATGTTGGTGAAATTGCAGCGGCCACCGCCCGACATCAGGATTTTCTTGCCGGGCTTGTTCGCGTGGTCGAGCAGCAATACCTGACGCCCACGCCCGGCGGCGGTCAGTGCACACATCAACCCAGCGGCGCCAGCGCCAATGATCACGACTTCGGTAGAGCGCAAAACGGTGTCCTCACAAAGAATTCAAAACTCACCGAAGACCAATATCGGGCAGCAGATCGGTTACAAAATGCGCACGCGCAACGAACGGCCCTTGATCTTGCCGTCGTTCAGACGCTGCAAGGCCTGCATGGCCACGGTACGTTCAACGGCCACATACGCCTGGAAGTCGAAGATCGCGATCTTGCCGACCTGAGCGCCCGGGATACTGGCGTCGCCGGTCAGTGCGCCAAGGATGTCGCCCGGGCGAACCTTGTCTTTACGGCCAGCGCCGATGCACAGGGTGGTCATCGGCGGCTGCAGCGGGGCGAGGCCCTGGGACTTGAGGTTGTCGACCTGATCCCAGTTCAGAGGGGATTTCTGCAATTGTTCGATGGCTTGGGCGCGATGCGCTTCGCCCGGTGCGACCAGGCTGATCGCAATGCCTTTCTCGCCCGCACGACCGGTACGGCCGACGCGGTGAATGTGGATTTCCGAGTCGCGGGCCAGTTCGACGTTGATCACCATGTCCAGCGCATCGATGTCCAGACCACGGGCGGCAACGTCGGTGGCGACCAGTACAGAAGTGCTGCGGTTGGCGAACATCGCCAGCACCTGATCGCGATCACGCTGTTCCAGGTCACCGTGCAGGCCGACGGCGGAGATGCCTTTGGCGGTCAGGTGATCGACGGTTTCCTGCACCTGCTGCTTGGTGAAACAGAACGCCACGCAGGAGGCCGGACGGAAGTGGTGCAGGACTTTGGTCACTGCACTCATGCGATCTTCCGGGGAAATCTCGTAGAAACGTTGCTCGATCTGTGTGTCGTCGTGGAACGCTTGGGCTTTGACCGTTTGCGGGTCACGCATGAATTTCGAGGCCAGTTGCTTGATGCCCACCGGGTAAGTGGCGGAGAACAGCAGGGTCTGACGGCGCTCCGGGGTCTTGACGATGATGTCTTCGATGGCGTCGTAGAAGCCCATGTCGAGCATGCGGTCGGCTTCGTCGAGGATCAGCGTGTTCAGACCGTCAAGCACCAGCGAGCCTTTGCGCAGGTGCTGCTGGATGCGCCCCGGGGTGCCGACGATGATGTGCGCGCCGTGCTCCAGCGAAGCGATCTGCGGGCCGAACGACACGCCGCCGCACAGGGTCAGGACCTTGATGTTGTCTTCGGCACGGGCCAGACGACGGATTTCCTTGGCAACCTGATCGGCCAACTCGCGCGTCGGGCAAATCACCAGGGCCTGGCAACCGAAATAGCGCGGGTTGATCGGGTTGAGCAGGCCGATGCCGAAAGCTGCGGTCTTGCCGCTGCCGGTCTTGGCCTGGGCGATCAGGTCCATCCCTTTGAGGATCACCGGCAAGCTCTGCGCCTGGATCGGCGTCATCTGGGCATAACCGAGTGATTCGAGGTTAGCCAGCATGGCGGCGGACAGCGGCAGAGTATTAAAAGCGGTGGCGATGGTGGTCACGGGACTGGCCTGCAAAACAAAATGTCGCGCAGTGTAGCAGCCCCGTGCCACTTTCCTCGAAAGTTCTGGACGAACAGTGATTAATGTTCGATGTGTTCTTCCGGGTGTTTGGCGCGCCGGCCGGTTTCCTTCGATAGTTGCGAGAAGATCGTAGCGGCAAGCATCGCCATGACGCCAACCGTCACGAAGGTCAGTTGGAACGCCCCCAGAACGGTGTCCACGCCGTCATTTCCGGCCTCGGCGGTAAACCCGCCCAGCAAGGCCCCGGCACACGCCACCCCCAGGCTCAACGACAATTGCGCGACCACCGACAGCAAGCTGTTGCCACTGCTGGCGCTGGCGTCGTCGAGGTCGATCAGGGTCACGGTGTTCATCGCGGTGAATTGCAGCGAGTTGATCGCCCCGAGAATCGACAACTGACACAGCAGCAGCCAGTAAGGGGTCTGCTCGCTGACCAGGCCCATGCTTGCCAGCATGATCCCCAATGCCAGCGTGTTGCCGGTGAGCACGATGCGATAACCGAGGCGTTCGATCAGCGGTCGCGCCAGCCACTTGGCGAGCATTGCTGCAGCGGCCAGCGGCAGCATGCTCATCCCCGCTTGCGAGGGCGAATACCCCAGCGCCACTTGCAGCAGCAACGGCACCAGAAACGGCAGCGCGCCGCTGCCCAATCGCGCGAACAGATTGCCGAGAATGCCCACGGCAAAGGTGCGGGTCTTGAACAGTGATGGCGAGAACAAGGGGTTTTCGATGTGGCCTGCGCGCAACCAATAAGCAGCGAGACAAGCCATGCCGCCGAACAGCAGCAACATCACCCGCAGGTGCGGCAAGTGCAGTTCGCCCAGGCCTTCCATGGCGATGGTGATCAGGATCATCGCCGCGCCGAACAAGAGGAAACCCAGGCCATCGAAACGTGTTCGCTCAGTACCGCGCAAGTC
Source organism: Pseudomonas sp. RA_105y_Pfl2_P56 (assembly GCF_963970845.1). NCBI lineage: Bacteria > Pseudomonadati > Pseudomonadota > Gammaproteobacteria > Pseudomonadales > Pseudomonadaceae > Pseudomonas > Pseudomonas sp. RA_105y_Pfl2_P56. The sequence continues at coordinate 43,566 of NZ_CAXAPL010000022.1, read as the reverse complement.
GGGAATGAACTTCCATACGGCGTAACAGCCAATGACGCCGACCGGCAGGTTGATCAGGAAGATCCAGTGCCACGTCAGGTATTGCACCATCCAGCCGCCCATGGTCGGGCCGATCAGCGGGCCGAGCAGGCCGGGAATGGTGATAAACCCCATGATCCGCACCAGCTCCGAACGCGGGTAGGCACGCAGCACCACCAAGCGCCCGACCGGCAGCATCAACGCGCCGCCCAAACCCTGAATGACCCGTGCCCCGACCAGCATGGTCAGGCTGCTCGATACCGCGCAGAGCAGCGAGCCGAAGCTGAACAGCAAGATCGCGCCGAAGAAGATTTTCTTGGTGCCGAAACGGTCGGCGATCCAGCCTGAAGCCGGGATCAACAGCGCCACGGTGAGCATGTAGGCGATGATCACGCCTTGCATGCGTAACGGGTCCTCGGCCAGGTCGCGAGCCATGGCCGGCAACGCGGTGTTGAGGATGGTTCCGTCCAGGGACTGCATGAAGAAAGCGATAGCGACGACCCACGGCAACCAGCGTGTGGTGATGGCGTCGAGAGGCGGGCGGCTGGGCATGGAACCTCTTTGGAATTGGATTAATGCGAAACCAGCTTTTGTGTGAGCGGGCTTGCTCGCGAATGCGGTGTATCAGTCACCCTCAATATCGACTGACACATCGCATTCGCGAGCAAGCCCGCTCCCACCGTAGATCTCCAGTGTTCTGGGGATCTTTGTCTTACAGGGTCAAAGTCAAACGGCTCACCAACGCCCCCGGCAACAACGCCGACGAGGTATTGCGCTGGCTGTACGTACTCGACGAGAGCAGCAACTCACGCTCGGCGGTCAATGCTTCGAGTTGCGAACCCAGCAGGTTGTAGGCGCTGTCGTCGAAACGCATGGTGCTGACCGGCGCCTGGATCTCGCCGTTCTCGACCCAGAAGGTCGCGAAGCGTGTCATGCCCGTCATGCGCGCCGCCGGTTGGTCCGAGAAGTTCAGGTACCACAGGTTGCTGATGTACAGCCCTGTGCCCAACTGCTTGAGGATTTGCGCTTGTGGCAGATCACCCGCCGCCATGTTCAGTGCACTCGGCGATTCGCCGCCACTGGCCCCGTTGGCGGTCAAACCGTATTCGGCCGCACTGCGCGAACCGACCAACTGATCACCCGCCTTGCCCTCGACAATCAGGCGCAGATCACTGCGCGGATAACCTTCGCCGGAAAACGCCGGGCTCAGCGAGTCGCTGACTTTTTCATCCAGTGACACCAGCGCACTGAACGCCTGATCGCCGACATACAGCTTTTGCAGCGGACTGCTCTTGCTGGCGATCGACTGCGCGGAGAACCCGCCCCAACTGAGCATGCCCATGATTTCTTCCAGCGCGGCCGGTGCCAGGTAGGCGCGGTACTGTCCCGGCGCCAAGGTGCGTATCGGACGGCCGAGAAACGCCAGTTGCTCGCGTGCCTGCTCAAAGCGTTTGGCGAAACCCTCACGGCTCCAGTCATGCCCGGCGTAGCTGGCCTTCACCGCTTCGCCATTCTCGTGGAACAGGCTGAAGTCGAAGTTGAAACTGTTCGCCTGGTGCCAGCCGAACGCGCCCGATGAGCTGGCGAAACCACGGCTGATGGGGCCGGCGGCATAGAAACCGACCAGGTCCAGGCCTTCGGCCGCGGCACAGATTTGTTCGACCACATGCTCGGTGTCCGGCAGCGGATGCTCCTGCACATGCGTGCTCTGCCAGCCGTTGTGGTTGAGCAGCAAGTACGGATCCTGCGGCAGCAGCGGCAGGGTGTCGCGCAGTTGTTGCAAGCCTTCGGCGAGGCGTTGCAGGTCGGCTTCCTGATCACCGGACAGGGTGATTTGCAGGTCGGCGTGACGGCCGTCATTGACCAGCTTCAGCCCGATGCTGGCCTGTTGCACTTGCCCGGCCTGACGCACCTTGGCGTGATTGAAGCGGACAAACGCCGAAGACTCGGCGGCATAGCTGAGGGTGAACTGTTCCGGTTCGCGCACGCTGTCACGCAGCCAATTGACCATCACCTTGAAGGCGTCGGACTGATTCTTCGAAATGCTCATCAGGCGTCTCCCCCAAATACATCAATGTTGCTGAAAACGCAGGCCGGCGAGGCATGGCCGACGCGGATGACCTGGTTTGGTTCGCCCTTGCCGCAGTTCGGCGTGCCCAGCACCTTGACGGTGTTGGCGTCGCCGACGGCGCGCAGGCTCTTCCAGAAGTGCGCGGAAATCGCCCGGTAGTTGGGGTTTTTCACCACGCCTTTGAGTTCACCGTTTTCGATCAGTTGACCCCACTCACAGCCGAACTGGAATTTGTTGCGCGCATCGTCAATCGACCACGAACGGTTGGTGCTCATCAGAATGCCATGCTCGATGCCCGTGATCATTTGCTCAAGTGGCTGATCGCCCGGCTCGATGTTGAGGTTGGCCATACGGTCGATCGGCGCGCGGTTCCAGCCGCAGGCGCGGCTGTTGGCGACACCGTCCAGGCCCGCGCGGTATTGCGACAGCGCACCGCCCAATGGGCGCAGCAACAGACCATCGCGAATCAGAAATTGCTTGCTCGCCCGGGTACCGTCGTCGTCATGGCCGTAGCTGGCGAGCTCTTCGGGAATGCCCGGATCGAACGTCACGTTGAGCAGTTTTGAACCGTACTGCAGGCTACCGAAGTCGCTCGCTTTGACGAAACTGGTGCCGGCGTAATTGCGCTCATCACCGAGGATGCGATCCAGTTCCAGCGGGTGGCCGATGGATTCGTGGATCTGCAACATCATCTGGTCGGGCATCAGCAGCAGGTCACGCGGGCCTTGCGGGGTGTTCGGTGCGAGCAGCAGTTGCAGCGCCTGATCGGCCACCAGTGGGCCGGCGCCGACCAGCCCGCAACGGCTGATCACGTCGGCGCCGCCCTGTTGGCCGAAGTTCTCGCGACCGAGGCTGCGAGTCTGGCTGTCGTTACCGTCGTAGGCGGTGACGTCCAGGCTCGGGTAGACGAAGCGCTGGGCCTGGCGCAGTTCGGCGCCGGCGCTGCTCAGATAGATCTGCTCGACGTGGGTGATGCCGATGCTCACTTCCCAATTCACCAGGCGCTCATCCTTTGGCACCGAGGCGGACTCCGCGCCGAGCAGCTCAAAGCAGTCGCTCAGGGACGGGAAGGGTTGTTCGAGATTGGGTGAAAAATAATCAGCGCGGTCGCTGGACACCGGTTGATCGCGCAGGTCGAGCAAGGCGTGGGGCTTGAGCCGCCGGGCTTGCTGTTCGGCGCGTTCAAGGGCGGCTTGCAGGCCTTGTTGCGACAGGTCGTTGGTCGCCGCATACGCTTCGACGCCATTGACGCGCACAGTGAGCATCGCCCCTTCGTCGCGGCTCAGGCTCGGCGGTTCGGCAACGTTCTTGCGCACCGACAGGTGCTGACCGGATTCGCGTACATACCGCAGGGAAAAAAAATCAGCGCCCGTGCGCAAGGCAGCGAAGCGCTGCTTGAGCTGGGGGTGGAAATCGAACATTCGGGAACCTCCTTGTTATGGAGTTGCGGTGCAGCGACGGTGGGGCAGGGGGTGAAACGGTTGCGCGAGGTCTAGAGTAGGCCGGCGTGGGGGTAGGATCAAGTGACTAGGGGGTGTAGGAGGAATTACTTGAAGTCGAGGGGTTTGCGTGGAATGTGAGGGCCCCTTCGCGAGCAAGCCCGATCCCACAGTAGGTCTCCAGTGAACACAAAATCTGTGAGCACTCAGGTCCGATGTGGGAGCGGGCTTGTCTCCGGGCGGCGTTCCGATGAAGGCCGCGCCTCGATATTACGTCTTACTGAGCAACAGGCGTGATATCACGCATCGGCTTGCCCTTAACCGGCGCATCGCCCGCTACATAGTAGGCGGCGGTGCTACGCGGCAATGGCTTGCGACCACGGATCTTGTCGGCGATTTTCTCGGCCATCATGATCGTCGGCGCGTTCAGGTTGCCAGTGGTGATGATCGGCATGATCGAAGCATCGACCACACGCAGGCTCTGCATGCCGTGCACGCGACCTTCGCCATCCACGACCGCCATGTCGTCGGTGCCCATCTTGCACGAACAGGACGGGTGGAACGCGGTTTCGGCGTGCTCGCGGATGAACTTGTCCAGTTGCTCATCGGTTTGCACGTCGATGCCGGGGCTGATTTCGCGGCCACGGAAAGCGTCCAGTGCCGGCTGTTGCATGATTTCGCGGGTCAGGCGGATGCCGTCACGGAATTCCTGCCAGTCCTGCTCGGTGGCCATGTAGTTGAACAGGATGCTCGGGTGCTGGCGCGGGTCTTTCGACTTGGCCTGAACGCGACCACGGCTTGGCGAACGCATGGAACCCATGTGCGCCTGGAAACCGTGCTCTTTCACACCGTTGCTGCCGTTGTAGTTAATGGCGACCGGCAGGAAGTGGTACTGGATGTTTGGCCATTCGAATTCGGGACGCGAACGGATGAAACCGCCGGCCTCGAACTGGTTGCTGGCGCCGATGCCGGTGCCGTTGAACAGCCATTCGGCGCCGATGGCTGGCTGGTTGTACCAGAGCAGCGACGGGTACAGCGAAACCGGTTGGGTGCAAGCGTATTGCAGGTACAGCTCCAGATGATCCTGCAGGTTCTCGCCCACGCCCGGCAAATCGTGTACGACCGGGATGTCGAGGCTTTCCAGCAGTTTCGCCGGGCCGACGCCGGAACGTTGCAGAATCTGCGGCGATGCGATGGCGCCGGAGCACAGCAGCACTTCTTTGCGCGCTTTGGCTTCAACGCGCTCTTCAGCGTCGCCCACCAGGTAACGCACACCAACGGCACGCTTGCCTTCGAACAGGATCTTGTCGGTCAGGGCGTGGGTGACGATGGTCAGGGTCGAACGCTTTTTCGCGGTGTCGAGGTAGCCTCGGGCGGTGGAAGCACGACGGCCGTTCGGCGTCACGGTGCGGTCCATCGGGCCGAAACCTTCCTGCTGGTAACCGTTCAAGTCTTCGGTGCGCGGGTAACCGGCCTGCACGCCTGCTTCAACCATGGCGTGGAACAGCGGGTTGTTGCCCGCCTTCGGCGTGGTCACGCTGACCGGGCCTTCGCCACCGTGGTAATCGTTCGGGCCGATGTCGCGGGTTTCGGCTTTGCGGAAGTACGGCAGGCAGTCGAGGTAGGTCCAGTCTTCCAGGCCCGGCAGTTTCGACCAGCCATCGTAGTCCATCGCGTTGCCACGGATGTAGCACATGCCGTTGATCAGCGAAGAACCGCCGAGGCCTTTGCCGCGACCGCATTCCATCCGGCGACCGTCCATGTGTGGCTCTGGATCGGTTTCGTACGCCCAGTTGTAGCGACGGCCTTGCAGCGGGAATGCCAGAGCGGCGGGCATTTGTGTACGGAAGTCGAAACGGTAGTCCGGGCCGCCCGCTTCGAGCAGCAGAACGGTGACGCCTTCGTCTTCAGTCAGACGGGTCGCCAGGGTGTTACCGGCCGAACCGGCACCGATGATGATGTAATCGAATTCTTGGGACATTGAATGCACCCTCTTTAGATGTGGTCAGGTCAGGCCTGACGAGTGCTTCGCACTCGACTCGCGAGCAAGCCCGCTCCCACCTTGGAATGGGGGCTCCTGTGGGAGCGGGTTTGCTCGCGAAGGCGGCCTCGCGAGCAATACAAGGCTCGGTCTTAGAACACCGAGACGTAATCGCCCAGCTCGACCTGTACCGATTTGATGCGAGTGAAGTTGTTCAGCGAGCTGATGCCATTCTCACGGCCCACGCCCGACTGCTTGTAACCGCCCACCGGCATTTTTGCGTCGGACTCGCCCCAGGCGTTGATCCAGCAGATACCGGCTTCCAGTTGATGAATCACGCGGTGAGCGCGGTTCAGGTCTTTGGTGACGATACCGGCGGCCAGGCCGAAGTCGGTGTCGTTGGCGCGGCGGATCACTTCTTCTTCGGTTTCGTAGGAGAGGATCGCCATGACCGGGCCAAAGATTTCTTCACGAACGATGGTCATGTCGTCGGTGCAGTCGGTGAACACGGTTGGGGCAACAAACGCGCCTTTGGCGAATTCGCCGTCGGTCAGACGCTCGCCGCCACACAGGACGCGGGCACCTTCTTCTTTGCCTTTGGCGATGTAGCTGAGCACGCTTTCCATGTGCGGGAAGCTGACCAGCGGGCCGAAGTTGGTGTTTTCGTCTTCCGGGTTGCCGATGCGGATGCGCGCCACGCGCTCAAGGATCTTGGCTTCGAAAGCGGCTTTGAGGTGGCTCGGTACGAACACGCGAGTGCCGTTGGTGCAGACCTGACCGGAGCTGTAGAAGTTGGCCATCATCGCGGTGTCGGCAGCGCGATCGAGGTCGGCGTCGTCGCAGATGATCAGCGGCGACTTGCCGCCCAGTTCCATGGTCACGTCTTTGAGCGAGGATGCCGAAGCGCTGGCCATGACTTTTTTGCCAGTGTCAGTGCCGCCAGTGAACGAGATTTTCTCGATGCGCGGGTGCTCGGTCAGCCAGGTGCCGACTTCGCGGCCGCTGCCGGTCAGAACGTTGAACACACCGTTTGGCACGCCGGCTTCGGTGTAGATCTCGGCCAGTTTCAGGGTCGTCAGCGAGGTGACTTCGCTTGGCTTGAAGATCATCGCGTTACCGGCGGCCAGCGCTGGAGCGGATTTCCACAGCGCGATCTGGATCGGGTAGTTCCACGCACCGATACCGGCCACAACGCCCAGCGGCTCGCGACGGGTGTAGACGAAAGAAGTGTCACGCAGCGGGATCTGCTCGCCTTCGATGGCGGGTACCAAGCCTGCGTAGTATTCCAGCACGTCGGCGCCGGTGACGATGTCGACGTACTTGGTTTCGGAGAAGGCTTTACCAGTGTCCAGGGTTTCCAGTGCGGCCAGTTCATCGTTGCGCTCGCGCAGGATGTCGACGGCACGACGCAGGATGCGCGAACGCTCCATGGCGGTCATCGCGGCCCAGATTTTCTGGCCCTTTTCGGCGCTGACCACAGCGCGCTCGACGTCTTCCTTGGTCGCACGTTGCACTTGTGCGAGAACTTCGCCGTTAGCCGGGTTGATGGCTTCGAAGGTGGCATCGCTGCCGGCGTCGGAATACGCGCCATCGATGTAGAGTTTTTGCAGTTCGAAACGGGCCATAGTGTCCTCGCAAGTGCATTGGTGGTTGGCGTTGGTCACCGGGTGAGCCATGTAACTGAGGCATCGCTGGTCGGTGACAGTTCAGGGGCCGAGCGTTTTCTGTGTGCTCTAACTCACCTGCTTGGCCAATTGGATATCCATGTATTCGTAAGCGATCTGTTGCGCCTGCGCCGTGTCGAAAGCGTCTCCTGACAGCGCGCCGCGCAACCACAAACCGTCAATCAACGCTGCCAGTCCTCGCGCGGCACTGCGCGCTTCTTCGAGCGGCAACACACGGCGAAACTCGCAGCACAGGTTGGAATACAGACGGTGATCGTTGATCCGCTGCAACCTGTGCAAAGACGGCTGATGCATGCTGGTGGCCCAGAAGGCCAGCCAGGTTTTCATTGCCGGGCCATTGACCTGGCTGGCGTCGAAGTTGCCTTCGATGATCACCTGCAGATGCGCCCGAGGGCTGCTGTCTGTCAACGCCTGACGGCGTGCGGTGACGTTCTCGCTGAGGACGTTCATCAGATACCGCATCGTGGCGGCAATCAGGCCGTTCTTGTCCTGAAAGTAATGACTGATGATGCCATTCGAGACACCGGCCAAACGGGCGATCAGCGCAATGCTGGCGTCCCCCATTCCGACCTGATCGACCGCCTGCAATGTGGCTTCGATCAGTTGTTGGCGGCGGATGGGTTGCATACCGACCTTGGGCATCTTGCACATCTCCTTAGGCCTTCCGACGGGCGAATAACGCCTATCGGATTGAGGGCCAGTCTATTTTGTTTTGATTGAACGTTCAATCAACAAAGAATAAGATCTGCGACAATTCGTCGCTGTCTACAGATTTTTCCTACATGTAAGTGGCGATAAAACTGACATCCAAAAAAGCTCGAAACCTGCGCGGGGCATGGCGCGGTTCGCGGTTCGATGGACGTGTTGAAAGGGCAAGACGCTCAGGGCCAGGTTTCGGATGAACGTCCGGACTTTCGGCCACGAAAGCGATTCGCAACACCATTTCGGCAGGTTCGGGCTTTTTTCGGGGTGTCTTTATATCACCCGCCGGTCGGCTGCCAACTAACCGATTGGTCGGGTGCCGTGTTGCCTTGTGTTCTTCTCTCGCACTGCCTGGAGCATTTGTGCCATGAGTTCTGCCTCGCTTATAAAGACCCCGCCCGAGAAGGTGACGGTCAACGGTTGGGTGTTCTACACCTCTACCGCGTTGATTCTGTTGTTGACCGCCATTCTGATCATCGCCCCGCAAGAGGCCGGCAGAATGTTGGGTGTGGCTCAGGAGTGGTTGTCGCGCAGCTTCGGCTGGTACTACATGGTGGTGATCGCCGCTTACCTGGTGTTTGTGGTGGGCCTGGCGTTCTCCTCCTACGGAAAACTCAAACTGGGCAGCAAGGACGACACCCCGGACTTCAGTTACGGCGCCTGGGCGGGGATGCTGTTCTCGTCGGGTATCGGGATTTCGCTGCTGTATTTCGGCGCGTCCGAGCCGCTGGATCACTACTTCAATCCGCCGGAAGGCGTGGCCGCCACCAACATGGCGGCGCGTCAGGCGGTGCAACTGACGTTCCTGCACTGGGGCCTGCACGGCTGGGCGATCTATGCATTGGTCGGCTTGGCCGTGGCTTACTTTGCCTACCGTCATAATCAACCGCTGGCCCTGCGTTCGGCGCTGTATCCGCTGGTCGGCGAGCGTTGGGTCAAAGGCGCGGCCGGTCACGCGGTGGACGGCTTCGGCATGTTCGTGACCCTGCTGGGTCTGGTGACGAACCTGGGGATTGGTTCGCTGCAAGTGTCTTCGGGCCTTGAAAACCTGTTCGGCATGGAACACAGCAACACTAACCTGCTGATCGTGATCATCGTGATGAGCACGGTGGCGACCATCGCTGCCGTGTCCGGTGTGGAAAACGGTATCCGTCGTCTGTCCAACCTGAACATCGTGCTGTTCAGCGGTCTGCTGATTTTCGTCCTGCTGTTCGGCCCGACGTTGCACTTGCTCAACGGCTTTGTGCAGAACATCGGCGACTACCTCAACGGCGCGGTGCTGAAGACGTTCGACCTGTACGTCTATGAAGGCGACAGCGCCAAATCCGACCGCTGGTTGGGCCTGTGGACGCTGTTCTACTGGGCCTGGTGGATTTCCTGGGCGCCATTTGTAGGCATGTTCATCGCGCGTATCTCCCGTGGGCGTACCGTGCGTGAACTGGTAGCCGGCGTGCTTCTGATTCCGCTGGGCTTCACGCTGGCCTGGCTGTCGATCTTCGGCAACTCGGCGCTGGATCTGGTGATGAACCATGGGGCGGTTGAGCTTGGCAAGACGGCGCTGGAACAGCCGTCGATGGCGATCTATCAGTTGCTTGAGCACTATCCGGCGTCGAAAGTTGTCATCGGTGTGTCGATCTTCGTCGGCTTCGTGCTGTTCCTGACCCCGGCCGACTCTGGCGCGGTGATGATGGCCAACCTGTCCTGCAAGGGCGGCAACGTCGACGAAGATGCGCCCCACTGGCTGCGGATCTTCTGGTCGGTGGTGATCACCCTGGTGACCATCGGTTTGCTGTTCGCCGGTAACTTTGAAGCGATGCAAACGATGGTGGTGCTGGCCGGTCTGCCGTTCTCGGTGGTGCTGGTGTTCTTCATGTTCGGCCTGCACAAGGCAATGCGTCAGGACGTGCTGATCGAAGAGGAGCAAGCGCAACTGGCCGAACGTGGTCGTCGGGGTTTCAGCGAGCGTTTGACTCAGCTGGACCTGCAACCGAGCCAGTCGGTGGTGCAGCGTTTCATGGACAAGCAAGTCAGCCCGGCGCTGGAAAGCGCGGCTGCGCAAATGCGTGCTCAGGGGCTGGAAGTGCAAACGCTGCTGGGTAAATCCAAGCGCTGCATGGGCGTGCGCATCGAAATGGAAGAGAGCAACCCTTTCGTTTACGAAGTGAGTCTGGACGGTTACCTCGCAACCCCTGCCGAATCGGTGGCGTCTGAAGAGGCGCGTCAGCGTTTCTATCGCGCCGAGGTGTATCTGCAAAGCGGCAGCCAGGATTACGACCTGATGGGCTTCACGCAGGATCAGATCACGCGGGATGTGCTCGATCAGTTTGAAAGCCATCGGCAGCTCCTTGGCCGGGTGTACAGCTAAACGGCAAGTGGCGCGGTGTTTCTGTCTAAAGCACCGCGCCGCATCCTTCGCGAGCAAGCCGGCTCCCACATTGGCCTGCATTTTAACTGTGGAAGCGGGCTTGCTCGCGAAAAGGGCCATCAGCCACAACACGGTTTGACCTGACGCCCTGATAAACAAAAACGCCGCGATCCTCTCGCGGCGTTTTTGTGTCCGGGATTACTACCCCAGGTTCTTGCCCAGCAACGCGTGATACAACTCGCTGTCACCGAGAATCCCTACGACCTGATTGTTATCGTGCAGCACCAGTTTGTTGCCGGTCTGATAACGAATCTGCAAGGCGTCACGCATGCCGATGTTGGAGTCCACCAGCGTCGGTTTGCGTTCCAGCCCTTCAACCGCTTGTCCCGGTGCCCAGTTCTGCAGGTTGAGTGTCGAGCCGTTCTGCCGTGCGCCTTTGATGGTGTTGCCCTCGGCCAGGTCCAGCCACGAGTCGTCGCCCGGGTCCAGGCACACCGAACCGTTGATGCGTTTGCAGTTATCCAGGGTGCGCATCAGGCTGCGCCCGCACAGCACGTTGAGCGGATTGGTGTGCGCCACGAAGGTACGCACATAGTCATCCGCCGGGTTCAGCACGATCTCTTCCGGCACGCTGTACTGGACGATGCGACCGTCCTTCATGATCGCGATGCGGCTGCCCAGTTTCAGCGCCTCGTCGAGGTCGTGGCTGACGAAGACGATGGTCTTGTTCAACTTGCGTTGCAGTTCCAGCAGTTCATCCTGCAGGCCTTGGCGGATCAGCGGGTCGAGTGCCGAAAACGGTTCGTCCATCAGCAGAATGTCGGCGTCCATCGCCAGTGCACGAGCAAGGCCGACGCGCTGCTGCATGCCGCCGGAGAGTTCGTCAGGCCTCTTGTTGCGCCATTGGGCCAGACCTACCAGTTCGAGCTTCTCGTCAACCAGCTTCCTGCGTTCCTTTTCCGGTCGGCCCTGCATTTCCAGACCAAAGCTGATGTTCTCGCGAACCGTCAGCCACGGCATCAGCGCGAACTTCTGGAACACCATGGCGATGCGTTTGGTGCGCATCATTTTCAGTTCGGCGGGGGTGCAGGACGCGATATCGATCTGGCGGTTTTCGTGCTCGACGAACAGCTTGCCGCGGCTCACGGTGTTGAGGCCGTTGATGCAACGCAGCAGGCTCGACTTGCCAGAGCCGGACAGGCCCATCAGCACGCAGATTTCGCCTTTGTTGATGTCGAGGCTGGCCTTTTCCACGCCGACGATCTGCCCGGTCTTTTTCAGGATCTCGTTGCGGGTCATGCCCTCATCCAGCAGCTTGAGTGCCTCGCGCGGGTCCTTGGAGAAAATTACGTCGACGTCTTCGAAGCGAATGATGCTCATGCGTCACCCCCTGCTTTGGCTTCGGGCTGTTTGCAGATACGGTCGAGCATGATCGCCAGCAGTACGATCGCCAGGCCTGCTTCGAAGCCCAGGGCGATATCAGCAGTGTTCAGTGCGTTGACCACCGGTTTGCCGAGTCCGTCGGCGCCTACCAGTGCAGCGATCACCACCATCGACAGCGACAGCATGATGCACTGGGTGATGCCGGCCGCGATGCTCGGCATGGCGTGAGGCAGTTCAATCCGTGAAAGCAGTTGGCGACGCGAGCAGCCGAAGGCTTTGCCGGCGTCCATCAGTTCTTGCGGGACATCGCGGATGCCCAGGTAAGTCAGGCGGATCGGCGCTGCGATGGCGAACACCACCGTGGAGATCAGGCCCGGTACCACGCCCAGCCCGAAGAGGGTCAGGGTAGGAATGAGGTAAACGAAGGTGGGTACGGTCTGCATTAGATCGAGAACCGGACGCATCAATGTGTAGAACATCGGTTTGTGCGCGGCGACGATGCCCAACGGCACGCCGATGACCACGCAAACCAGGGTCGCGAACATGACCTGGGCGAGGGTTTCCATGGTTTCCTGCCAGTACCCCAGATTGAGGATCAGCAGGAAGGATGCAATCACAAAAGCAGTCAGTCCCCATTTGCGCTGGATGAAATGGGCGAGTACGGCGATGAGGCCGATCAAGACAAAAGGGTTGAACCAGGTGAGCGCAAACGTCACGCCGTGGATCATCGTTTCCAGTGTCACGGCGATTGCGTCGAATGTATTGGCGCCGTGGTCGGTCAACCATTCAACGAAACCCGCGATGTACTGGCCTAAAGGTATTTTCTGATCAATCAGCATGGTAGTGAACGTCCGCATGCAAGGAATAAACAGTCCGGGCGAGCGCACTCGCCCGGCATAAGGCGATTACTGCGCGAGCTTGGCTTTCACGGCCGCAAGGCCTGGTTTACCGTCAATGGTGGTCACGCCAGCGAGCCAGGTATCGAGTATCTGTGGATTTTTCTTCAGCCAGGCTTTGGCTGCTGCTTCGGGCTTCATCTTGTCATCGAGAACATTGCCCATCAGCTCACTTTCCATGTCGACGGTGAACTCCAGGTTCTTCAGCAACTGGCCGACATTGCTGCACTCTTCGACATAGCCCTTGCGGGTGTTGGTGGCCACGGTGGCGGCGCCGAAATCCGGGCCGAAGAAGTCATCGCCCCCGGTCAGGTATTGAATATGGAAGCGTTTGTTCATCGGGTGGGGGGCCCAGCCCAGGAATACGACCGCGGTGTCACGTCTCTGGGCGCGATCGACCTGCGACAGCATCCCCGCTTCGCTGGATTCCACGATTTTGAAGCCGGCGTCTTTCAGGCCGAAAGCGTTTTTGTCGATCATGCTCTGGATCAGACGGTTACCGTCGTTGCCTGGCTCGATGCCGTAGATCTTGCCGTCGAGTTCTTTCTTGAATTTGGCGATGTCGGCAAAGTCATGCAGACCTTTGTCGTACAGGGCTTGCGGCACGGCGAGGGTGTATTTGGCGCCCTTGAGGTTGGTGCGCACGACGTCCACGGTACCGGCATCGCGGTAGGCCTTGATGTCGTTTTCCATGGTCGGCATCCAGTTGCCGAGGAAAATGTCCATGTTCTTGCCGTCGGCCAGGGACTTGTAGGTCACCGGTACGGAAATCATGGTGGTCTTGGTTTTGTACCCCAGTGCGTCGAGTACGACGCTGGTGGTGGCGGTTGTCACGGTGATATCGGTCCAGCCGACATCGGAGAAGTTGACGGTGCTGCATTGTTCCGGTTCTGAAGCCTGGGCCAGAAGAGGAAGACTGAGCATGGCGGCCAACAACAACGAGGGGGAACCTTTCATGGGGGGACTCCTGAGTGTTTTTTGGGCGGTGTTCCGACGGGATACCCGCACTTATGAATGTTGCGGTCGGTAGGTGCGTGAAACGTGTTCTGACACGCAGCCTTGCAATCAAGTCGTAAATGATCATGTACCAGTGCATATCGGACGCCTACAGGTAGGGTCGCATCCAGTACAGGCGTGGTCGCATCTAGTGTCGGTAACGTCGCTTACAGCTTTTTTCCACCCATTGACGGCTCCCTGGGCCACTAAAAAGCGAGTGGATAGAGCCTCACCGACACACGGCGTTAGTGGACAAGACTACGTCGGTGTCAGACGTCAACCTTACGGCAAAAACCGGAAGATGTGCGAATTCCGGCGTCAAGCGTAGTTGCTGCGCCGCCCGGCGCAGCCGTGTCGGGACGTGTTTGAACTTGAGATATTCGCCCATGGCAATCAGCGTTTTCGACCTGTTTAAAATCGGCATTGGCCCTTCCAGTTCCCATACTGTGGGCCCGATGCGCGCCGCTGCTCTGTTCGTGCAAAGCCTGCGAGAAAAGGCCCTGCTCGATGACGTTCGGCGTGTCGAAGTTCAGCTTTATGGATCGCTGTCGGCCACGGGTATCGGCCATGGCAGCGACAACGCGGTGATCATGGGATTGATGGGCGAATGGCCTGATGCAATCGATCCCGCACAGATTGGCCCGCGCATCCAGGCGCTACGCGAAACCGATACGCTCTTGCTGGACGGTCGTCTGACGGTACCCTTTGTCTGGGCCCGGGACATGCGTCTGATCGAGGAGAACCTGCCTTTCCACCCCAACGCCATGACGCTGATCGCCGAAGGTGATGGCGCTACCCTGCATCGCGACACCTATTACTCGGTCGGTGGCGGTTTTGTCGTGGATGAGGCGCAAGCCTGCAGCGGTGTGGTGGATCTGGATCGCACCGAACTGCCCTATGACTTCTCCAGTGCCGTGGAGTTGTTGGCGCTGTGCAAGCAACATAACTTGCGCGTCGCCGACTTGATGATGGCCAACGAAAAGGTCTGGCGCAGCGAAGAGGAAATCCGCGCCGGGCTGATGAAACTCTGGCGAGCGATGCAAGATTGCGTCGAGCAAGGCCTCAAGCACGAAGGCATCCTGCCTGGTGGGTTGAATGTGCGTCGGCGTGCGGCGAAGTTGCATCGCAGCCTGCAGGAATTGAACAAGCCCAACGTGATCGGCTCGACGCTGAGCGCGATGGAGTGGGTCAACCTGTTCGCCCTTGCCGTGAATGAAGAGAACGCGGCGGGCGGGCGGATGGTCACGGCGCCGACCAACGGTGCGGCGGGGATCATTCCGGCGGTGCTGCACTACTTTATGAAGTTCAGCGAAGCGGTCACCGACGCCAACGTGGTCGACTACTTTCTGGCGGCGGCGGCGGTGGGGATTCTGTGCAAAAAGAACGCGTCGATTTCCGGTGCCGAAGTCGGTTGTCAGGGCGAGGTCGGGTCGGCCTGTGCGATGGCGGCGGCAGGGCTGGCGGAGATTCTTGGCGCTTCGCCTGAGCAGTTGTGCAACGCGGCGGAAATCGGCCTGGAACATAACCTCGGTTTGACCTGCGATCCGGTAGGCGGCCTCGTCCAGGTGCCGTGCATCGAGCGCAATGCGATTGCGGCGGTGAAGGCGATCAACGCCGCGCAAATGGCGTTGCGTGGCGATGGTCAGCACTTCATCTCGCTGGACCGGGTGATTCGCACCATGCGTGATACCGGTGCCGACATGCATGACAAATATAAAGAAACATCGCGCGGTGGGTTGGCGGTCAGCGCGGTTGAGTGCTGAAACCGAGTGGCTTCAATCGTTAGCAGGCTAGCGACCACAGTCGATTCGTATCGATCAGAAAACCTGTGCAAACCAACCTGCCGGCGATTGGGCCAGACCAGTCAAAACTGCGCGCTAAATGAACACGGTTAATCAAACACGCCACCTTTTGGCGCGTCGCAATCAGATAAGAGTCTTTCCCACCTGTAACAGGCAATCAGCACACCCTACCGTCCGTCACCTGTGCCTGTGGTGACACTCCTGTGGAACGGCGCGCAGCCCCGTTCCCACAAGTGATACCGATCTGCTCACAGGCAACGGAGCAGAGCTTTGCCCCTCGCTGATGGCACTTCCAAACACCCTTCGCCGGAGGTCTCATATAGACGCGTCGTGATGTCGTTTTCAGGAGTTATTGAATGGCCATTCAATTTTAGGCATGGCAATTGCTCTGTCATAACAAAGCCCGTCTCCCACTCGAGAACGCTGGCAAAAACAAGAGCCTCCGCCTGAGGCCTTCACCCGCTTTGTGTGAGGAGATACCGCGATGACGTCGTTCAACTCAGGGGCTCAACCCCAGAACCGTGCGCCTCAATCCATCGGCTTTCTGCTGCTGGACAATTTCACGCTGATTTCCCTGGCCTCTGCGGTTGAGCCGCTGCGCATGGCCAATCAGTTGTCCGGTCGTGAACTGTTTCGCTGGAGCACCCTCACCGTCGATGGCGGCCAGGTGTGGGCCAGCGACGGCCTGCAAATCATGCCCGACGCCTCGATGCACAAAGCGCCCCCGCTGGACACCGTGATTGTCTGTGGCGGTGTCGGTATCCAGCGCACGGTGACCCGTGAGCACGTCTCCTGGCTGCAAAGCCAGGCGCGTCAGTCGCGTCGTCTGGGTGCCGTGTGCACCGGCAGTTGGGCCTTGGCCTGCGCCGGGCTGCTCGACGGTTTCGATTGCAGCGTGCACTGGGAATGCCTGGCGGCAATGCAGGAAGCTTTCCCGCGCGTGGCCATGAGTACTCGCTTGTTCACCCTCGACCGCAACCGCTTCACCAGCTCCGGCGGCACCGCGCCGCTGGACATGATGCTGCACCTGATCAGCCGCGATCACGGCCGTGAACTGTCCGCCGCGATCTCGGAAATGTTCGTCTATGAGCGCATCCGCAACGAACAGGATCACCAGCGCGTGCCGCTCAAGCACATGCTCGGCACCAACCAGCCGAAGCTGCAGGAAATCGTCGCGCTGATGGAGGCCAACCTTGAGGAACCGATCGACCTCGACGAACTGGCGGTGTATGTCGCCGTGTCCCGTCGTCAGCTCGAGCGGTTGTTCCAGAAATACCTGCACTGCTCGCCGTCGCGTTACTACCTCAAGTTGCGTTTGATTCGTGCCCGGCAACTACTCAAGCAGACGCCGATGTCGATCATCGAAGTGGCTTCGGTGTGTGGTTTCGTCTCAACGCCGCACTTCTCCAAGTGCTACCGCGAATACTTCGGCATTCCGCCGCGTGACGAGCGCGTTGGCTCCAACACCACCCAGCAGGTGGCGATGATGCAGTTGCCGCAGGCGATGGTGCTGTCGCCGCTGTCGGGGCCGATGTCGGCGTTGAGTCAGGCGCGTAATGAATCGACGTTTGCCAGCGTAAGGCTGTAAACCGAGTCATCGTTCATCGCCAGCAGGCGGGCTCCCACAGGATGGATGTCGATCACAAAAATGTGGTCAGACACAAAAACTGTGGGAACCCGCCTGTGGGCGATTGGCTTGCTCAGGCGCTGTGGGTCTGTTGGTAGTGTGCCAATGCCGGCAACAACTGTTTGTCGATGGCTTGGCGTACAGCCGGCTGGATGCTCGCGCCGCTGGTGTACATGTCCTTGACCATTTTGCGCAATTCGAACGCCCGAGCATTGTCCAGACCCATTACGGCGAATTCACATGCCTGCTCGGCCGTCGAGCCGACCGGCACCTGTAATCCCAATGCCTTGAGCTGTCCCAACAGGTCTTCCTGATCGATCAAATCGGCAAACATCATGAGGCGAATCCTTCTTCAGCAACGGAGGTCGTGACTCGATTCTGGTAGGCAAGGGGAGGGACGGCAAGGGCGATTTGTCGCAGTGGCTGCTACGACTATGAACGGGTCGTTTTCGGCTAACTCGTTGTCAAAGGGAGTGGGCAAACTGGCTTCAGCTTGCAACACGACGGTTTGGTCACCCTCGCACGGCAGCTCCTCAACAGTACCCTCAGCCCCGATCCTGTCACGGCTTGTATCGGGGCTTTTTTTGCCTGTCCGTCAGTGAAACCGATCTGCGCAGCAAGCGCTCATCTCGCTCGATAGTGGGTTTTAACGGGCCGGTGGCAGGGCGATGATGCGGCCGATGTAAGTCGGGGCGGGCAGGTCGGCCTGCTCGGCGACGATGGCTTGCAGACGGCTCAAGGTGTCCGCGCTGAACGGCGCCGAGCGCGGGCCGGCGAGGTCGACGTGCAGCAACATCTGCTCATTGCCGGCCAGCTCCTGGTCTTCCCCGACTTTGTGCAGGCTGTGATAGAGATGCAGGCGTTTGCTGTCGTGACCGATGATTTGCGTGCGTACTTCGACGTCGGTGTCGAGCTTCACTTCGTGCAGGTAGCTGAGGTGCAGTTCCAGGGTGAACAGCGAGTGGCCGCTGGCTTCGCGGTGGTTGCTGTCCATGCCGAGGCGATCCATCAGGGCGTCGGTGGAGTAGCTGAAAATCAGCAGGTAGAAGGCGTCGCGCAGGTGGCCGTTGTAGTCGACCCAGTCGGGGATGATGCGGGTTTGGTAGGTGGTGAGGCTGGGCATGGTGTCAGATCCAACATTGATAGTGGCTGGGCTGCCGTCTTCGCGAGCAAGCCCGCTCCCACATGGGAATGCGGTCATCTGTGGGAGCGGGCTTGCTCGCGAAGGGGCCGGAACTGTTGAGCAAGGATTATTCGCTGAAACTCATTCCATGCTTCTCCTTGGTAGTCCTCACCGCCTCCAGCACCGCCAGCAGGCAATCATCACGATAGCGCTCCAGCGCCGAAATGCTGTGGCTGCCCAACTGATCGCTGGTGCCATCGACCACATCGTCAATCAACTTGTCGGTCAGCTCCGGTGCCGGCAGATACGTCCATGGCAACTGCAACGCCGGGCCGAATTGCGACATGAAGTGACGCATTCCGGCATCGCCACCGGCGAGGGTGTAGGTCAGGAAGGTGCCCATGAACGACCAGCGCAGACCGGCGCCGAAACGGATCGCGTCGTCGATCTCGCCAGTCGTCGCCACCCCGTCGTTGACCAGGTGCAGCGCCTCACGCCACAGCGCTTCGAGCAGACGGTCAGCGATGAATCCCGGTACTTCCTTGCGCACATGCAGCGGACGCATGCCGAGTGATTCGTAGACTTTCATTGCCGCTTGTATAGCTTCCGGTGCGGTGTTCTTGCCACCGACCACTTCCACCAGCGGCAACAGGTAAACCGGATTGAACGGATGGCCGACCACGCAGCGTTCCGGGTGGATCGAACTCTCGTAGAACTCGCTCGGCAACAGGCCCGAGGTGCTGGAGCCGATCAGCGCATTGGGCTTGGCGGCCGAGCTGATTTTGCTGTGCAGTTGCAGTTTCAGTTCAAGGCGTTCCGGAGCGCTTTCCTGAATGAAATCCGCGTCGCGCACGCACTCCTCGATGGTCGCGACAAAGCGCAAGCGATCCTGCGACGCGCCCGGCGCCAGGCCGTTTTTCTCCAGCGCCCCCCAGGCATTGGCCACGCGTTTGCGCAGCGCCGCTTCAGCGCCGGGCGCCGGATCCCAGGCCACGACATCGAGGCCGTGGGCGAGGGCGCGGGCGACCCAGCCGCTGCCGATAACACCGCTGCCCAGCGCGGCGAAGGTTTTGATTTCGGTGATAAAGCTCATGGTCACATCCTGAATAATTCGTAGAAACCTGTGGAAGCAGGCAAATGAGTGATGATTTATCCGCGCGGGGTCAGGCCCATTTTTTTCCGGCCCTCGGCCGGGGTCAGGACGCTGGCGCCCAAGCGGCTGAGTATCTCGGTGGCACGCTCAACGAGTTGACCGTTGGTCGCCAGCACGCCTTTGTCCAGCCACAGGTTGTCTTCCAGCCCGACCCGCACGTTGCCACCCAGCAGCACCGCTTGCGCGGCCATCGGCATCTGCATCCGGCCGATACCAAACCCGGCCCACACCGCGTCCGCCGGCAGGTTGTCGACCATGGCTTTCATGGTGGTGGTGTCGGCCGGCGCGCCCCACGGAATGCCCAGGCACAGCTGGAACAGCGGGTTATCGAGCAAACCTTCCTTGATCATCTGTTTGGCGAACCACAGGTGACCGGTGTCGAAAATTTCCAGCTCGGCTTTCACGCCCAACTCGGTGATGCGTTTGGCGCCGGCGCGCAGTTGTGCCGGGGTGGAGACATAAATGGTGTCGCCGTCGCCGAAGTTCAGGGTGCCGCAATCGAGGGTGCAGATTTCCGGCAGCAGTTCTTCGACGTGGGCCAGACGAGTCAGCGGGCCGACCAGATCGGTGTTCGGGCCGAACTCCATCGGCTTCTCGCCAGCGCCGATTTCCAGATCGCCACCCATGCCGGCCGTGAGGTTGACGATGATGTCGACGTCAGCCTCGCGGATGCGCTCCATCACTTCGCGGTACAGCGCCACATCGCGACTGAACTTGCCGGTCTGCGGATCGCGGACGTGACAGTGCACAACGGTGGCGCCAGCCTTGGCCGCTTCCACGGCGGCGGCGGCAATCTGTTTTGGGGTGACCGGTACGTGGGGGCTCCTGGCGGTCGTGTCGCCAGCACCGGTGAGTGCGCAGGTGATGATGACGTCGTGGTTCATGTGTCGGTTTCCTTCAGGCGTGATGGGGCTGTTCGCAGCCCTTTGCGGGCTGCGAAACGGTGATTCAGGAGGACGTTATTTGCGGGTCAGTTGCAGGTTTTCAGCGGCCGGTTTGCCGTCGAAAGTGGTCACACCTTCGAGCCAGCGCTGTTTGTCTGCCGGGTGATCCTTGAGCCACTGCTTGGCCGACTCGAAGGCGTCCTTGTGATCGAGCAGCGGTTGCATCATCCGGCTCTCGTCTTCAGCGGTGAACGTCAGATTGCTCAGCAGGCGACCGATGTTCGGGCACTGTTCGGCGTATTTCGGCGCGGTGACGGTCCACACGGTGGCCATGCCCTCGTTCGGGCCGAGGGCGTCATTGCTGCCGGTGAGGTAGGTCATCTTGACGTTGACGTTCATCGGGTGCGGCGCCCAGCCGAAGAACACCACGGCTTCCTTGCGACGCACGGCGCGATCGACGGCGGCGAGCATCCCCGCTTCACTGGACTCGACCAACT
Organism: Pseudomonas sp. RA_105y_Pfl2_P56; assembly: GCF_963970845.1. Classification (NCBI taxonomy): domain Bacteria; kingdom Pseudomonadati; phylum Pseudomonadota; class Gammaproteobacteria; order Pseudomonadales; family Pseudomonadaceae; genus Pseudomonas; species Pseudomonas sp. RA_105y_Pfl2_P56. The sequence goes on along the minus strand of NZ_CAXAPL010000022.1, from coordinate 22,944 downwards.
GGAACTTGCCGAGGCCAAACTGGTTTTTGGCGATCATCGCCTTGATCTGCGTGTTGGCGCCCGAACCCGGTTCGATGCCGTAGATCTTGCCGCCCAGTTCCTTCTCGAACTTGGCGATGTCGGCGAAAGTCTTCAGGCCCTTGTCAGCCAGGTACGTCGGCACGGCGAGGGTGGCGCGGGCGTCTTTGAGGCTTGGAGCGTCAAGGACTTTGACCTGGTTAGCCTCGACGAACGGGGTGATGGTCTGGGTCATCAGCGGGTTCCAGTAGCCGAGAAACAGGTCCAGACGCTGATCGCGGATCCCGGCGAAGATGATTTGCTGGGACGCGCTGGTTTGTTTGGTGTTGTAGCCGAGGCCGTCGAGCAGGACCTGGGTCATGGCACTGGTGGCGATCACGTCGGTCCAGTTGACCACGCCCATGCGCACGTTCTGGCAAGACGCGGGTTCGGCGGCCATGACGCTGGCGCTCAAGAAAGCGGTACCGCTGAGTGCAAGAACGCAGCTGCTGATCAGTCGTTTCATGTCGGGTTCCTCGGCAGGTTGTTTATTGTGAGTTCCGGCGTCTGTTGCGCCGGTGATGCAAAGTTACGCAGCAACGCCCCCGTGAAAGCGCACTGCGGCGACTGGCACTTGCACTGTAGCGACCTGCGCGCTTGAACGCTGACGACAATCGGCGTATCAACGAGCCACGCTACCCTCCCTCTCGTTACCCGCGAATCGAGTGCGCACATGTCTCAGGATTTCTACTTCCTGCTGATGCCGGGGTTCTCCGCCATCGGCTTTATCTCGGCAATCGAACCGCTGCGGGTCGCCAACCGCTTTCGCGGCGAGTTGTACCGCTGGCATGTGCTGAGCGCTGACGGCGGGGCGGTACTGGCGAGCAACGGCATGTCGGTCAACGCCGACGCGGCGCTGGAACCGCTGAAGAAAGGCGCGACGTTATGGGTGGTGGCCGGGTTCGAACCACTGAAGTTCGCCACGCCGACGCTTGAACATTGGCTGCGACGGCTGGACAACGAAGGCGTGACCCTCGGCGCCATCGACACCGGCAGCTTCGTTCTGGCTGAGGCGGGCCTGCTCGATGGCCATCGCCTGACCCTGCACTGGGAGGCCATTGACGCCTTCAAGGAATCTTATCCACAGCTCAGCGTGACCCAGGAGCTGTTCGAGATCGACCGTCGGCGCATCACCTCGGCCGGCGGTACGGCGTCCATCGACCTGATGCTCGACCTGATCGCCCAGGCCCATGGCCCGCAACTGGCAATTCAGGTCAGCGAACAATTCGTGCTGGGGCGCATTCGTCCGCGCAAAGATCACCAACGCATGGAAGTCGCCACGCGTTACGGGATCAACAACAAGAAACTGGTTCAGGTGATTGGCGAGATGGAACAACACAGCGAACCGCCGCTGACCACGTTGGCGTTGGCGGAATCGATCAAGGTGACGCGCCGGCAATTGGAGCGCTTGTTTCGGCTGCATCTGAACGACACGCCGAGCAATTTCTATCTGCGGTTAAGGCTGGAAAAGGCCCAGCAGTTGTTGCGCCAGACCGACATGAGCGTGCTGGAAGTGAGCATCGCCTGCGGGTTTGAATCGCCGTCGTATTTTACCCGCAGCTACCGGGCAAAATTCGCCCGCTGCCCCCGCGAAGACCGGCATACCGCCCAAACCTGAACGGGTGCACACGACACCCATGTGGGAGCGGGCTTGCTCGCGAATGCGGTGTGTCATTCAACAATGCAGTCGACTGACACGCCCTCTTCGCGAGCAAGCCCGCTCCCACATTTTTGATCTTCTTTGTCTGGAAGATCAGGTTACTTCTTCACCAACGCCGAACACGCAGCCTTATAAGCCTCATGCTGATACTTGTTCAGCGTCCCCGGCAGCTCGACGTTGTGCTTCTTGGCCTGCGCGTTGATCGTCTGTGGCGACAACAACGTCACTTCACAACCATCCAACAACTGAAACACACCCTCGATCTTGAACGTCGTTGGCCCACCGGCAAATTCGCCCTTCTTGCTGCGCTTCTTGATCGCAATCCGGTCAATCGAATTCTCCCGCACAAACGACGCTACCTGCGCGGCGAACAGCTTCACGTTGGCCGCTTCGTCATCGTCGTCGAGGGCGATCTTCTTGGTGGCAAGAGCAACGTGGCTCAGGACCGAACCGTCGAGAGCGGCCACGGCGATGATCGCTTCGCTGCCTTTGATTTCGATGCCGCAGATGTTCATGGGCGAGTGACCTTATGAGCGAATTGGATGGCGGTCATGTTGACGCAGTCGGGCGGTCAAGTCACCTCGCGTCGGTGCCCGAACGGAGCAATACCGCTGGTCGGAAATCGTTGCTGACCTGTAATTTCTGACAGTAGACACCCTTCTGACTGGCGCCTAGCTTGGTTGCCGAGGGATTGGGGCGATGGTCGTCCTCTCCCATTTCGTAACTTCGCTCAAGGGACTGAAGACATGAAGCTGCGCAAGAACATTCGCTCATTGACCCAAAACGAAAAAAACAACTTCGTCGCCGCCTGCCTCCAGCTCAAACAGTCAGGCCAATACGACGAGTATGTGCACCTGCATCATCAGGTCATGAAGCCCACAGTGTTGCCACATGAACCAAACGACCCAAACTACCGCAATGGTGCTCACCGTGGGCCTTCATTCCTGCCATGGCACCGGGCATTTTTGCTGAAGTTCGAAAATGACCTTCAGGTGATTAACCCTTCCATCACGATTCCGTACTGGAACTGGACCGAAGATGCCGCCGATCCGCTCAACTCTCCGGTGTGGGCTGAGGATTTTATGGGCGGTAATGGTGTTGAAGGCGATGACTGGCGTGTCGCAACCGGTCGGTTTGCCTTTAAGCACGGACAATGGCCCGTTCCCTCCTATCCGGATGACGATTTGCCAGGTCCTGGTTTGAAGCGCCAGTTCGGGCTGGTCGTGAACTCATTGCCGACACCGCAAGATCTGCAAATGGCGTTGCGTGAAAGTCTTTACGACACACCGCCCTATGATTCCGGACCAACTGTGCGCGGTTTCCGAAATCGTCTGGAAGGCTGGATCACACAGCGCGGCGATCCGCAGGTAACCACTGCGGGTTCACAACTGCATAATCGCGTCCACCTCTGGGTGGGCGGCAATATGCTGCCGATGACGTCTCCGGATGATCCAGTGTTCTTCTTGCATCACTGCTTTGTCGACAAAGTGTGGGCAGACTGGCAGTCGCTGATGCTACAGAGCAACGAACGTTGGGCGCCGCATTACGCGCCGCTGGTCAATGGTCCGAAAGGACATAACTACGATGATGTGCTTGAGCCGTTTGCGCAGTCTGCTCGGAGTGTGAGCGATATCACTGACTTGGGGTATGAGTATGAGTATGAGACGCCACGTCTGATCCTCGATCATGTGAAGCATCGGTCTCCTTTTCACGACTGATGCTGGCACCGGGTGGCGGAGTGAATGCCTGGCTTATGCGGCAGGTATTCACACCGTAACCGGCTATAGCTCAAGCTGCCCGGAGGAGATTCCGAAGGCCTTGCGCAACGTACTGCGCATAGGGAATGACCACGAAGACCGGTTTGCCCTCGGCATCATTGATGATTTGGATGTCAGTAGGTGCGTTCATGGTTCTGGAAATATAAGTCTTATATTGGATTTTTAGATCTTTGCTTCTATTCCCCGTCCGGCCAATCCTCGATGTTGGTCGGCATGTTTCTTGGTTTCAAAGTTACTCCTGCCCAATCGACTCCAAAAACTCCGACCGTTCATCACTCATCCGCGCCACGCAGTCATTTTGCGCAATCTTGAACGCCTTGCTGCCCGCCGTCGCCGGGAAAGCCTCCACCGCGCAATCCGCATCCCGCGTCTTCAGCCACTGCTGCTGGGCGGTTTTGAGTTTGGCGGTGATGTCGGCCAGTTGCGCCGGATTCTTGCCGTACGCCGTTTGCATGCGTTCGGTAAGGCTGGCGTAGTTGTCCTTGAGCAGGTCTTCGGCGGTGGTGCGGCTGTAGGTCGAGCATTCCAGGGTCTGGATGTCGTTTTCGACGGCGTCGCACGGGTTGTTGTCGGACTCTTCGGCGGCGTGTACGCCGGTCGCAATCAGGGCCAAAGCCAGGAAGATCGATTTCATTGATGTCGCCGCTCTTATCCAGTGGTGTTTGCAAGATGCGCCAGATTCTGGCTTAAGCGAGCAGGCTTGAACAGGTGGCCGTTCGGGGCGGTTAGTGACCCTTTGTCGCGGATTGACGCTTTCGGCAATTCCCCTGTCGTTTTTGCACCCGGTCGCCCCCGCACCGAGGCATATGCTGGCCCCAAAGCGCCGGCAGACGATTCGGCGCATGAATTGCCAATAAGGGGACGCCTGATGAGCCCAGCCGAATTACACGCCGACAGCATCGTTATCGACGGTCTGATCATTGCCAAATGGAACCGCGAGCTGTTCGAAGACATGCGCAAGGGCGGTCTGACGGCGGCCAACTGCACTGTGTCGGTGTGGGAAGGCTTTCAGGCGACCGTGAACAACATCGCTGCCAGCCAGAAGCTGATCCGCGAAAACAGTGACCTGGTGATGCCGGTGCGCACCACCGCCGACATCCGTCGCGCCAAAGAGCAGGGCAAGACCGGCATCCTGTTCGGCTTCCAGAATGCCCACGCCTTTGAAGACCAGATCGGCTATGTAGAGGTGTTCAAGCAGCTCGGCGTCGGCATCGTGCAGATGTGCTACAACACCCAGAACCTGGTCGGCACCGGTTGCTACGAGCGTGACGGCGGCCTGTCGGGTTTTGGTCGCGAGATCGTCGCCGAGATGAACCGCGTTGGCGTGATGTGCGACCTGTCCCACGTCGGTTCCAAGACCTCCGAGGAAGTCATCCTCGAATCGAAAAAACCGGTCTGCTATTCCCACTGCCTGCCGTCGGGGCTCAAAGAGCACCCGCGCAACAAGTCCGATGAAGAACTCAAGTTCATTGCCGACCACGGTGGTTTCGTCGGCGTGACCATGTTCGCGCCGTTCCTCGCCAAGGGCATCGATTCGACCATCGACGACTACGCCGAAGCCATCGAATACGTGATGAACATTGTCGGCGAAGATTCCATCGGTATCGGCACCGACTTCACTCAGGGCCATGGCCAGGACTTCTTCGAATACCTGACCCACGACAAGGGCTACGCCCGTCGTCTGACCAGCTTCGGCAAGATCATCAACCCGCTGGGCATCCGCACCGTCGGCGAGTTCCCGAACCTGACCGAAACCCTGCTCAAACGCGGCCACTCCGAGCGCGTGGTGCGCAAGATCATGGGCGAGAACTGGGTGAACGTCCTGAAGGACGTCTGGGGCGAATAAGCCACCGCACTTCTGAATCCTTTCCCTCGGCCGTCCGCGCCGAGGGCAACACACCAATTTTTCTGGAGTTAAGTTTCCATGGCCAAGATCGCCCCGCAATTGCCAATCGAAGTCGACAGCGAGACCGGTGTCTGGACCTCAGACGCCCTGCCAATGCTGTACGTGCCGCGCCACTTTTTCGTCAACAACCACATGGGCATCGAGGAAGTGCTGGGCGCCGACGCCTACGCCGAAATTCTCTACAAGGCCGGCTACAAATCCGCCTGGCACTGGTGTGAAAAAGAAGCTGAATGCCACGGCCTGGAAGGCGGCGCGGTGTTCGAACACTACATGAAACGCCTGTCGCAGCGCGGCTGGGGCCTGTTCAAGATCCAGGACATCGACCTCGACAAAGGCACCGCCAGCGTCAAGCTCGAACACTCGGCGTTCGTCTACGTCTACGGCAAGGTCGGGCGCAAGGTCGACTACATGTTCACCGGCTGGTTTGCCGGCGCCATGGATCAGATTCTGCAAGCCCGTGGCAGCAACATCCGCACCGTGGCCGAACAAGTCTACGGTGGCTCCGAAGAAGGCCACGATGACGGCCTGTTCACCGTCAAGCCGTTGTAAGTCGAGGAACCCGCCATGGCTTTCGAAGCAATGTTCCAGCCGATCCAGATCGGCAAACTGACCATCCGCAACCGCGTGCTCAGCACTGCGCACGCCGAGGTCTACGCGACTGACGGTGGCATGACCACCGACCGGTACGTCAAGTATTACGAAGAGAAAGCCAAGGGCGGCATCGGCCTGGCGATCTGTGGCGGTTCGTCCGTGGTCGCCATCGACAGCCCGCAGGAATGGTGGAGTTCGGTGAACCTGTCCACCGATCGCATCATTCCGCACTTCCAGAATCTGGCCGACGCCATGCACAAGCACGGCGCCAAGATCATGATCCAGATTACTCACATGGGTCGTCGCTCGCGTTGGGACGGCTTCAACTGGCCGACCCTGATGTCGCCATCGGGCATCCGTGAACCGGTGCACCGCGCGACCTGCAAAACCATCGAGCCGGAAGAAATCTGGCGGGTGATCGGCAACTACGCTCAGGCCGCGCGTCGGGCCAAGGCCGGTGGGCTTGACGGCGTTGAGCTGTCCGCCGTGCACCAGCACATGATTGACCAGTTCTGGAGCCCGCGCGTCAACAAGCGCACCGACGAATGGGGTGGCACCTTCGAAGGCCGGATGAAGTTCGGTCTGGAAGTCTTGAAAGCCGTGCGCGCCGAGGTCGGTGACGACTTCTGCGTGGGCATGCGTATCTGCGGTGACGAGTTCCACCCGGACGGCTTGTCCCACGAAGACATGAAGCAGATCGCCAAGTATTACGACGACACCGGCATGCTCGACTTTATCGGTGTGGTGGGCTCGGGTTGTGACACTCACAACACCCTGGCCAACGTGATCCCCAACATGAGTTATCCCCCGGAGCCTTTCCTGCATCTGGCGGCCGGGATCAAGGAAGTGGTCAAGGTGCCAGTGCTCCACGCACAGAACATCAAGGACCCCAACCAGGCCACGCGGATTCTTGAGGGGGGTTACGTCGACATGGTCGGCATGACCCGTGCGCACATCGCTGACCCGCACCTGATCGCCAAGATCAAGATGGGCCAGATCGACCAGATCAAACAGTGCGTCGGCGCCAACTATTGCATCGATCGCCAGTATCAAGGTCTGGACGTGTTGTGTATCCAGAATGCTGCAACGTCCCGTGAATACATGGGCGTGCCGCACATCATCGAGAAATCCACCGGACCGAAACGCAAGGTTGTGGTGGTCGGTGCTGGCCCTGCCGGGATGGAAGCGGCGCGCGTGGCGGCCGAACGTGGCCACGACGTGACCCTGTTCGAGAAGAAGGAATTCATCGGCGGGCAGATCACTACGGCGTCGAAAGCGCCGCAACGTGACCAGATCGCCGGCATTACCCGCTGGTTCCAACTGGAACTGGCACGACTGAAAGTCGACCTGCGTCTGGGCACCGCTGCCGATGCAGCGGCCATCATGGACCTGCGTCCGGACGTGGTCGTACTGGCAGTGGGCGGGCATCCGTTCCTGGAGCAGAACGAACACTGGGGCGCCGCCGAAGGGCTGGTGGTCAGCAGTTGGGACGTGCTTGACGGCAAGGTTGCGCCGGGCAAGAACGTGCTGGTCTACGACACCATTTGCGAGTTCACCGGGATGTCGGTCGCCGACTTCCTCGCCGACAAGGGCAGCCAGGTCGAAATCGTCACCGACGACATCAAACCGGGCGTGGCCATCGGCGGTACGTCGTTCCCGACCTACTACCGCAGCATGTACCCGAAAGAAGTGATCATGACTGGCGACATGATGCTGGAGAAGGTCTACCGCGAAGGCGACAAACTCGTCGCGGTGCTGGAGAACGAATACACCGGTGCCAAAGAGGAGCGGGTGGTCGATCAGGTGGTGGTGGAAAACGGCGTACGTCCGGACGAGGAAATCTACTACGCGCTCAAAGAGGGCTCGCGCAACAAGGGGCAGATCGACGTCGAAGCGTTGTTCGCGATCCAGCCGCAGCCATCGCTGAGCACCACCGGTGACGGCTACTTGCTGTTCCGCATCGGCGATTGCGTGGCGCAGCGTAATACCCACGCCGCCATTTATGACGCCCTGCGGCTCTGCAAGGATTTCTGACGGCGAGCACAAAACCCTGTGGGAACGGGCTTGCTCGCGAATGCATTCTGTCAGTTCGACATGAGCTGACTGATCCAGCGCTTTCGCGAGCAAGCCCGCTCCCACATTAATGCAGACCGTGTTTCTCCAGGCTGTACTGGTGGGAGCTTCACCTATGTTGAACACCCTTCTTCCAATCCTGTTGTTCGCAGCCCTGGGCCTCGGTGTCCTCGGCGCGTTGCGGCGGGTAGCGATGTGGCGTCGTGGCCGGGCCTCTAAGGTCGACCTGATCGGCGGCCTGTTTGCCATGCCCAAGCGCTATATGGTCGATCTGCACCATGTGGTGGCGCGGGACAAATACATCGCCAACACCCACGTCGCCACGGCGGGTGGCGCGGTGGCGTCGATCGTGCTGGCGATTCTGGTACACGGTTTCGGCCTGCATAACCGCATTCTCGGGTATGCCTTGCTGCTGATGACGGCCGTGATGTTCGTCGGTGCGATCTTCGTTTACCTGCGTCGGCGCAATCCGCCGGCACGGTTGTCGAAAGGCCCGTGGATGCGCCTGCCGAAAAGCCTGCTGGCGTTCTCGGCGTCGTTCTTCCTGGTGACCTTGCCGGTGGCCGGGATTCTCCCGGAGAACTTCGGCGGCTGGATTTTGGCGGTGATTCTCGGCTTCGGTGTGCTGTGGGGCGTGTCGGAATTGTTCTTCGGCATGACCTGGGGCGGGCCGATGAAGCACGCCTTCGCCGGTGCCCTGCACCTGGCCTGGCACCGCCGCGCCGAGCGCTTTGGTGGTGGCCGTTCCACCGGTTTGAAGCCTCTGGATCTGAATGATCCAACTGCGCCACTGGGCGTGGAAAAACCCAAGGATTTCACCTGGAACCAGTTGCTCGGTTTCGACGCCTGCGTGCAGTGCGGCAAGTGCGAAGCAGCCTGTCCGGCCTTCGCCGCCGGCCAACCGCTGAACCCGAAAAAACTGATTCAGGACATGGTCGTCGGCCTTGCCGGCGGCACTGACGCCAAATTCGCTGGCAGCCCTTATCCGGGTAAACCGGTCGGCGAACACAGCGGCAATGCGCATCAACCGATCGTCAACGGTCTGGTCGATGCCGAAACCCTGTGGTCGTGCACCACCTGCCGCGCCTGCGTCGAGGAGTGCCCGATGATGATCGAGCACGTCGACGCCATCGTCGACATGCGCCGTCACCTTACGCTGGAAAAAGGCGCCACCCCGAACAAGGGCGCCGAAGTCCTGGAAAACCTGATCGCTACCGATAACCCCGGCGGTTTCGCTCCGGGCGGGCGGATGAACTGGGCGGCGGATCTGAACCTCAATCTGTTGAGCGACAAGACATCCACCGACGTGTTGTTCTGGGTCGGCGACGGTGCTTTCGACATGCGCAACCAGCGCACCTTGCGTGCGTTCGTCAAAGTGCTGAAAGCGGCCAGGGTCGACTTCGCGGTGTTGGGCCTGGAAGAGCGCGACAGCGGCGACGTGGCTCGGCGTTTAGGCGATGAAGCGACCTTCCAGTTGCTCGCCAAACGCAACATCCAGACCCTGGCCAAATACCGCTTCAACCGCATCGTCACCTGCGATCCGCACAGTTTCCATGTGCTGAAAAACGAATACGGCGCCTTCGATGGCAACTACCTCGTGCAGCATCACAGCACTTACATGGCCGAAATCATCCAGGCCGGCGCGCTCAACCTCGGTCAGCACAAAGGCAACAGCGTGACTTATCACGATCCGTGCTACCTGGGCCGCTACAACGGCGAGTACGAGGCGCCGCGTGAAGTGCTGCGTGCCCTCGGTATCGAAGTCAAAGAGATGCAACGTTCCGGCTTCCGTTCGCGTTGCTGCGGCGGCGGTGGCGGCGCGCCGATCACTGATATTCCGGGCAAACAGCGGATTCCCGACATGCGCATGGAAGACATCCGCGAAACCGGCGCCGAACTGGTGGCCGTGGGTTGTCCACAGTGCACGGCGATGCTCGAAGGCGTGGTCGAACCGCGTCCGTTGATCAAGGACATCGCCGAACTGGTGGCCGACGCGCTGCTCGAAGATGCCGCGCCAGGCAAGCCGACTACGCCGGCCAAACGTGAACCAGCGGAGGCCCACTGATGAGCGACATTATCCGCCGCGACCCACGCGCCGAATGGATTGCCCGTAACCGTCTGCACCCGCTGCACGCGGCCATGCAACCGGCGCAACATAGCTGGATGGGCCCAAACGGCGTCATCCGCAAGAACCTGCATGGCATCGGTTTTATCGGGCCGAACGGCCTCAAACGCATCGACCGCAGCGGCGCGCAGCAGGGCGGGGCGGTCAAACGTTCGGCCACGGTTGAAGTGCAATTGCCGCTGCACCAGGTACCGGCCCCGGCGTTCTACATCAGCGTGGTGCCGGACATGGTCGGCGGCCGTTTAAGCAGTCACGACCGCGACCTGCTTGGCCTCGCTCATCAATTGGCCGGCAACGACGGCGCGGTGCTGGCCGTGGTGTTTGGCGAACACAAGGAAAACACCTTCGCCACCGCGGGCGTCGATCGCTTGCTGGTGCTGGAAGGCGACCAGTTCAGCGGTTATGCACCGGAGCAACGGGTGCAGGGCTTGCGCGCTGTGGATAACCAGTTCAGTCCACGTCATTGGTTGTTGCCGGACAGCCGCACGGGTGGCGGCGAGCTCGGTCGGCGTTTTGCCGCCGCCTTGGGTGAGCGCCCGGCGACACGGGTGTGGCAGGTCAAGGATCAGGCGTGTATCGGCCGTGCCGGCGCAGGCCTGCAAGACCTGGCACGCCCGGTCGCACGCTTGATTCTGGCCTCGGCCGAATGTGCCGAACCGGTCAGCGAAACCCGTCATGAGGCCTTGCCGGTGGAGTTATCCACAACCGTTGCGCGCAGCCTGTCGCGCATCGAGGATCTGGGCGCGGTGGCGGTCGATCCGGCGGCGATTCCGATGGCCGAAGCGGAGTTCATCTTCTCTGGCGGCAACGGCGTCAAAGACTGGCAACTGTTCCACCAGACGGCCGCCGCCCTCGGCGCCACCGAAGGTGCATCACGGGTCGCGGTGGACGACGGCTTCATGGCGCGCGACCGCCAGGTCGGTGCGTCCGGCACCTGGGTTACGGCACGGGTTTACGTGGCCGTGGGGATTTCCGGGGCGATCCAGCACCTGCAGGGTATCGGCGCCTGCGACAAAGTGGTGGCGATCAACCTTGATCCCGGTTGCGACATGATCAAACGTGCCGACCTGTCGGTGATCGGCGAAAGCGCGCAGATTCTTCAGGCCTTGATCGCGGCGGTTGAGGCTTACCGCAACGACGCCAAGCGCGATGCGGCTTAAGGAACGGCTATGAACACAAAAATCATCAGTTTGGTTTCAATCGGCGCCCACCCGACCTCCGGCCGGCCACGCCGCGCCGAACAGGACGCACGCGCCGTGGAGCTGGGCCTGCAACTGGCTGGGGATAACCTGCAAGTGCTGCATGCCGGCGATGTTGCGGAACCGGCGTTGCGCGCCTATCTGGGCATGGGGCTTACACAGATGCATGTGCTGGAACAACCCGAGGGCGCCGATGCACTGCCCGCCCTGACCGCGTACCTGCGCGATGCCGGCGCGCAGGTGGTACTGACCGGCAGTCAGGCGGAAACCGGCGAAGGTTCGGGGATGTTGCCGTTTCTGCTGGCCGAGGGTTTGGGCTGGCCATTGGTGGTCGGGCTGGCGCAGGTCGAGTCGATCAATGACGGCTCGGCGCTGGTGCTGCAAGCCTTGCCCCGTGGGCAGCGGCGGCGGTTGAAGGTGAAGCTGCCGTTTCTGGCGACTGTGGATAACGCTGCACCGAAACCTCGGCAAAGCGCTTATGGTCCGGCGCGCCGTGGCGTGTTGAACGCCGAAGACGTGGAAGTGCTGGACGACGAACTGCTGGCCGTCGCCACGCTGCAACCGGCCAAGCCACGGCCCAAACGCTTGAAAGTGATCAAGGCCAAAAGCGGTGCGGACCGGATGAAAGCGGCCACGGCCAAGGCCAGTGGCGGTGGTGGGCAAGTATTGAAAGGCGTCACGGCGCAAGCCGGCGCCGAAGCCATTCTCAAACTCCTGATTGAAGAAGGCGTTGTCCGCTAGCCCCAATCTTCCAGACGCTGGCCCCCTGTGGGAGCGAGCAAGCCCGCTCCCACAGGGGGCCAGCGTTCGTCAAAAAATATTGTCTGCCTGGTGTTTACCCACAATCCCTGTTGGCGGATCTGTGGATAAGGTGTTCGCCCATCCCCACACCGCACGCCAATCAAGCCCTGCAGCCATTCGTTCAAAAAACAACCAGTCTAAGTTGCGGTTTTTTCTGGGTTTTTCCCCTGAATAACTCAGCGAGTTGCCCCCAATCTCTGTTGGCGCTTCTGTGGATAAGATGTTCGCTATCCGCTGAAGCCTATACAAACCGTGGCTTGCGAAGATTTGATCAAAAAACAATCAATTCATCCGATTCCACGTAGAACTGCCACGAAAGCCTCGAAATGACACAGCCTCCAGCGCTTTTCCACAGATCGGGCAAAGTTACCCCCGAACTCTGTTGGCGCTTCTGTGGATAACGTGTTCGCCATCCTCTGCAGGCCATGTGAAACGTGGCCTACAAAGATGTGATCAAAAAACGATCAATCTGACGCACAAACCGTGGTTCTGGATAAGTCACGATTTTTCTTCACAAATCAGACAGTTATTTTTCCAGTCATCCACAGTTGTCCCCATTTGCTGTGGGTGGCTGTGTGGATAACTTGTTCGCCAAACCCTGCAAGCCCCGCTGGCTATAGTCCAAATAGCAATTGATCAGATTTCATACAGGTCTAAGCCGTTGCCTTGACTTCGATCCGGCCCCTGTCTTCACTTTGATGGCACAAGGACAGCGACTACTTATCCACATCTGGTTCAGGGAGAACGCCTGATGGATAGCCATCCCCATCGATCAGCCCCCACCCCCCGCAAGTTCTGCGCGCCAGCGCCGCCTTCGTCGCGAAAGCGCTCGGCGCGTCTTGCTGCCCATCAACGCGCTCAGTTGTAGCCGTTAAATCCGCCCAAACCGATGTGCTGTCGCCGGGCTAGCCCGCAGGCCAGGTGCCCGTTCGCCCATTGATTGCAGGCAACCGCAGAGTTGCCCCATCTGCCTGAGAGAGGAACCACCACATGACACGGATCGCAACGCCCATCAGCGAGATCAAGGAACACTACGACGTCATTGTCATTGGCTCCGGTTATGGCGGCGGCATTGCTGCGTCACGCCTGTCCCGTGCCGGTAAGCGCGTGTGTTTGCTGGAGCGAGGCCGGGAAATCCAGCCCGGCGAATACCCCAACACCATGATTGCCGCGACCGAAGAGTTGCAGGTGCACGACCCCGACGGGCATATCGGTTCGCGCACCGGGCTGTTCGACCTGCACGTCAACGCCCAGCAGAACGTGGTGGTCGGTTGTGGATTGGGCGGCACGTCGCTGATCAACGCCAATGTCTCGCTGGAGCCGGAGCCCGGCGTGTTCGATGATCCGCGCTGGCCACAGGCAGTGCGTGAACACCGCGACACGCTGCTCAAGGACGGCTACGCCCGTGCCCGGGAAATGCTCAAACCCAATCCTTATCCGGACACTGCACCCAATCTGCCCAAACTCGACGCCAACAAAAAGTCCGCGGAGTACCTCAAGCAAGGCGCGCATTTCTACAAGCCGCCGATCAACGTGACCTTCGACAAACTGCCGAACAACCTCAACCACGTCGGCGTCGAACAACTGCCGTGCAACCACTGTGGCGATTGCGTCTCGGGCTGTAACAACAAGGCCAAGAACACCACGCTGATGAACTATCTGCCGGACGCCTGGAACCACGGCGCGGAGATTTTCTGTCAGGCCCAAGTGCGACACCTGGAGCGTGACGGCGATGGCTGGATCGTGCACTTCCAGTATCTGGACAGCGGCCGCGAGAAGTTCTCGGCGCCGACGCTGTTCGTGAAGGCCGACATTGTGGTGGTCTCCGCCGGCACGCTGGGCTCCACCGAGATTCTTTTGCGCTCCCGGGACAAAGGCCTGGTGATGTCCGGCCAGCTCGGCGAGAACATGAGCGGCAATGGCGACATCCTGGGCTTCGGCCACAACTGCGAGCAGACCATCAACGGCATCGGTTTCGGCGCGCATCCGGCCAAGGAGTTGCACCCGGTCGGCCCGTGCATCACCTCGATCATCGACATGCGCACCGAGGGCGACTGGCGCAGCCGCATGGTCATTGAGGAAGGCTCGATCCCCGGCGCTCTTGGTCGGCCAATGGTGCCAAGCATGGCCGGGTTCGCCGAGATGATCGGCAAGGCCACCGACGACCGCTTCAGCGCCAAGTTGAAATACAAGGAGCGCGAGGCCGAAAGCTTCCTGCGCGGCCCGTATTACGGCGCGCTGCACAACATGCAGACCTACCTGATCATGAGCCACGACAGTGGCCAGGGGCGGATGGTGCTGGATAACAAGGATCAGTTGCGCATCGACTGGCCAGGCGTCGGCGAACAGGAAAACTTCAAACTCGGCAATGATCGGCTGTATCAGAGCACCAAGGCGCTGGGCGGCGTCTGGGTGGAGAATCCGATCTGGACCAAGCTGCTCAAGCACAGCATCGTCTCGGTGCATCCACTGGGCGGTTGCGTGATGGGCGAGGACGCCGGGCAAGGCGTGGTCAACCACAAGGGCCAGGTGTTCAGCGGTGCTAGTGGCACCGACGTGTACGCCAATCTGTACGTGACTGACGGTGCGGTGATTCCGACCTCGCTGGCGGTCAATCCGCTGCTGACCATCTCCGCCGTCAGTGAACGCAATATGGGCTTGCTCGCCGCTGACCGTGGCTGGCAGATCGATTACACGCTGCCATCCGCACCGAGCAAACAGGTGGCGCCGCCGACCCTTGGCGTGCAGTTTACCGAAACCATGAAGGGCTATTTCTCCCGGGCGTTCACTGCTGCGCAAAGCACCGATCTGAAAGTCTATGAAGCGGCGGCCAAACGCGGCGAGGCAGACAATTCGCCGATCGACTTCACCCTGACCATCACCGCCAACGACCTCAACCGGATGATCAAGGAGCCGGAACACGCCGCGACCATTGTCGGTACGGTCAATGCCTCGGCGCTGTCGCCACAGCCGCTGACCGCCAGCAACGGCGTGTTCAACCTGTTCGAACAATTCGAGGAACAGGTCGATACGCGCCACATGAAGTACGACATGAAACTGACCGCCGAGGACGGCAGTGACTATTTCTTCAGCGCGTTCAAAACCGTGCCGGAAGACAACGGCGTGCTGAACATCTGGCACGACACCAGCACCCTCTATGTGACGTTGTATCGCGGGCCTGACAAGTCGGGCGAGGTGATCGGCTGCGGGGTGATGCACATTCATCCGACCGATTTCGCCAAGCAGATGACCACCATGAAAGTGCTCAACGCGCGCAACGAGCGCGAGCGCATTGAAGGGCTGGCGCGCTTTGGCAAGTTCTTCGCAGGCATTCTCTGGGAGAGTTATGGCGGGGTGTTTGCCGGTGATATCTACTTCAACCCCGACGCGCCACCACGGCTGAAACGGCCGCTGGATGCGCCATCCCCGGCGGTGCATTTCTTCCCCACCGAGGATGGCGTCGAACTGCGCCTGACTCGCTATCAGGCCGGCAGTAAAGGCCCGGTAATGCTGGTGCATGGTTTGGGTGTGGGTTCGAACATCTTTTCCACCGACACCATTCAGACCAACCTGCTCGAATACCTGTGCAAGCACGATTACGACGTCTGGCTGCTGGATTTTCGCGTGAGCATTCTGCTGCCGGCGAGCAAGAAGGAATGGAACGGCGACCAGATCGCCCAGTACGACTTCAAGGCTGCGATTGCGCAGATTCAACAGCAAACCGCTGCCAAAGACGTGCAATGCGTGGTGCATTGCTATGGCGCGACGACGTTTTTCATGTCGCTGCTGGCCGGGTTGCAGGGTGTGCGCTCGGTGGTCTGTTCGCAGATTGCCGCCGACACGGTGGTTGCCACCGCAACGGGGTTGAAGGCCGGGCTGCACCTGCCGGGAATGCTTGACGCCGTCGGCATCAAATCGATGACGGCTTACGCCGACAGCAAGGAGAACTGGTTCAACAGGCTCTACGACAAGGCCCTCAACGGCTACGCACGGATCGAAGCCCAGGGCTATTGCACCAACCCGGTGTGCCACCGCATCACCTTTATGTACGCGTCGCTGTACCGCCACGACACCCTCAACGAAACCCTGCACGACAACCTGCACGAACTGTTCGGCGAATCGAATATCGAGACTTTCGAGCATCTGGCGCTGATCGTGCGCAAAGGGCATCTGGTGGATTTCAAAGGCAACGATGTGTACATGCCGCACTTTGATCGGTTGACCATGCCGATCTGCTTTATCAGCGGTGCCGACAACCAGTGTTATTTGCCGCAAAGCACGCTCAAGACCTATCAGCGCTTGTGTGACCTGCACGGGCCGGATCGCTATAGCCGGCAGGTCGTGCCGGGCTACGGCCACATCGACTGCATGTTCGGCAAGAACGCGGTGGTTGATGTGTATCCGATCATCCTTGAACACCTGGAGAAGACCGCACTCGGTTGACTTGACACCGAGTCGCCCCGTTCGCGAGCAAGCCCGCTCCCACAGGGTTTTGTGTCAGGCACAAGACCAGTGGGTATCCCCCATCCATTGTGGGAGCGGGCTCGCTCGCGAAAGGGGTAGGTCAGGCACTACATCTCTTGGGTCTGTACAAGGAAATGGATGACATGGACACCTACATCCGCTGGTTTCAACGCTTCATCTGGCTAGGCATTGCGATGAACATGGTGTTCGCGATCCCCGCGCTGTTCGCGCCGGGATTGCTGACATCGGTGGTCGGCTTGCCGCCGCAACTCTCCGATCCGTGGCTGGAAAACGCCGGGATGCTGTTGGTGGGCATCAGCGTGTTTTACATGCCGTCGGGGTTCAACGCGTCGCGTTACGTGGTGCATTCCTGGCTGTGCGTGCTGACACGGCTGATCGCCGTGGTGTTCTGGATTTACCTGATCAACACCAGCACTCAGGGCTCGGTGTTTGTGCCGATGCTGATGGGCGATCTGAGTTTTTTCCTGATCCTCGGCATTTTGCTGTACCTGGGTACCACGCCTGAGAATCGACCGCTGGCACTGCTCTGCGAGGGCTGGCGCCAATGGCGCGCCGCGTGGTCGCGACATTGGCAAAGCCACAGCTTCAAGGTCGGCACCTTGGTGGTCGTGGTTTTACTGGGTTTCATCGGTTACGAAACCTGGTACCAGATGCTGCGTGTGGTGCCGGAGCAGGAATACGCCTCCGACGAGGACCATTACAAATACGCCGCCATCGGCCTCGGCATCGAAGCGCGAATCCCCTATTACCTGTTCGCCGTGCTGCCGCAGATGTGCCCTGAGAAAATGCCCAAGCCCGGTGGCTGGGAAGTCTTCGGTTTTCTCTTCGAGAACGGCAAGGACCTGCCCATCGGCATGGCAAAAAGGCAAATCGGCTACCCGACCGTCGAGCCCAATTGCGCGCTGTGCCACACCGGCTCTTACCGCGCCAATGCCAGCGACGTCGCCGTCAATGTGCCCAGTGCGCCGGCCAATACCTTGCAACTGCAAGCGTTCCAATGGTTTGCCTACGATTGCGCCAGCGATCCGACATTCACTACCGACGCGGTGATGGCGGCGATCAACAGCAAATTCCAGCTGGGCTTTTTCGAGAAGCTCTACAACCGTTACCTGATCATGCCGATGGCGAAAAGCGCCTTGCTCAAGCAGAAGCAGGCCTACGCCTGGCAGAAGCTGCGCCCGCAGCAAGGGCCGGGGCGCACCGATACGTTCAACCCGACGAAAATGGTGGTGTTCGGCTTCCCGGATGACTCGACCATCGGCACTGTCGACCTGCCGCAAGTGTGGAACCAGAAACCACGCGAATCGATGTACCTGCATTGGGACGGCAATAACAACAAGATCCACGAACGCAACTACGCTGCCGCGATGGCCGTGGGTGCGACGCCGGAATCGGTACTGCCACCCAGTTTCAACCGCGTGACCAACTGGCTGCTCGGGCACAAGGCCCCGGCGTGGCCGTGGGCGCTGGATCAGGCCAAGGTCGCGCAGGGCAAACCGGTCTGGGAGGCGAACTGTGCCGGTTGCCATGACTTCGGCCGTGCCGACACGGGTCAGGTCACCACCAACATCGATCAGCTCGGCACTGATCCGCATCGGCTGGACTCGTTCACCACCGGTCTGGTGGCGGCGTTCCACACCTTCAAGAAACCGCCGTTCGACTTCGGCGCCTATCGCAAAACCCAGAGTTACAGCAACACGCCCACCGACGGTATCTGGCTGCGCGCGCCGTACCTGCACAACGGCTCGGTGCCGACCCTGTGGGACTTGCTGCAACCGCCGGAAAAACGTCCGCAGGTGTTCATCACCGGTTCCGAAATTTACGACCCGGTCAACGTCGGTTTTGTCACCAGCGGCGCGCAGGCCAAGGCCTCGGCGGACTTCAAGTACGACACGCGGCTGGAGGGCAACCACAACAGCGGTCACCTGTATGGCACGACGCTGTCGGGCGACGACAAGCGTGCGTTGATCGAATTCATGAAAACCCTGTAAGCCCTTACGGAGAGAGGATTACGCCATGTCACTGGTCAGTCATTGGGAACACGAGTACGACAAGGTCAAAGTACGCATTCACGGCTTGGTCACCCGCATGGAAATGGCCTGGATGAAGCTCGTCAGCGAGCTTGAGCCGCATGAGTTCGAGGCCATCATCAAGCTGCTCCAGCGGGGGCACGATCAGGCGCAGTACGTGCTGAAAAACGGCGAGTTGCCGGACGACGAACCGGGCGTGCCCTGGGAGCTGTCTCACGGCTTGTCGATCTTGCGCATCGGCAACGCCGCGCCGTTGCCGCAGTCGAGCGACCAACTGCAAACCCGAGTGCTCAAGGACGGCAGCCTGCTCGGTTGTCGCAAATGGGAACTGCTCGATCTGCTGTGGAGCGAGGCGCTGCTCAAGTGGATCGAAAACCTGCGTCATCACGCGACATTCGGCACCGATCCGGCGTTAGTGCAGATGGAGCGCGATGTGACCCTGGCGATTGCCGGCGACTGGGGCACCGGCCCCTTTGACAGCCACGCGCCGGCGGTGTCGGTGGCCAACCAGATGCAACTGGCCCAGGCCGATTTCACCATCCATCTGGGCGATGTGTATTACGCCGGCAGCCACTCGCAGGAAGACGTCGACATGGCCGGATGGCCGATGGGCACCCATGGCTCATTCACCCTCAATTCCAACCACGAGATGTACAGCGGCGCCCACGGCTACTTCAAGGAACTCGCCAAGCGTTTTGCGGGGCAGCAGGGCACCAGTTATTTTGCCTTGATCAACGATGACTGGCTGGTGGTCGGGCTCGACTCGGCGTACGCGTCTGAGGCATTGAACCTTTATATGGACGGCACCTTGAACGAGCCGCAAATCCAGTGGATGAAAGGCTTGCCGAAACGCAAAAAAATCATGGTGCTCAGCCATCATCAGGGTTTCGATATTACCGGGCACAACAAGACCGCGCTGTATCAACCGGTGTGCGATGCGCTGGGGCGTGAACCGGATTATTGGTATTGGGGGCATTTGCACAACGGCATCGTCTACGCGCAGCAGGGCGGTTTGAAGGCGCGATGTGCCGGGCACGGAGCGATTCCTTATGGCAACGCCAGTGAACTGGACGGGCATTCTCGGGTGTTGTGGTCGGAGACTCAGGATGCGAACGATCCGGCGTATCCGCTGCGGGTGTTGAATGGGTACGCGAAAATCAGGCTGGTGGGGGAGGATATTTTTGAGGAGTTTATTGGTGAGGATGGCAGTGTGAGGTGGTCATCGAAGTGATGAGGTGGCTGGGCCGGCCTCTTCGCGAGCAAGCCCGCTCCCACAGGTGGAATGCATTCCAATTGTGGAAGCGGGTTTGCTCGCGAAGCTTTTGCCTCTGATCTTAGCCCTGAACCGGCACGCCCTTGAGGTACGGCGCAGGCTCGGCGCCGAGGTTGCTCAGCATGCGCTCGCTGTACCAATCGACGAAGTTGACCACACCAAACTCATACGTCTTGGAGTACGGCCCAGGCTGATACGCGGTGGAGTTGATCCCGCGCTGGTTCTCTTCGGCCAGACGGCGGTCCTGATCGTTGGTCGCGTCCCACACCTGACGCATGCGCTCGACGTCGTAATCGACGCCTTCGACCGCGTCCTTGTGCACCAGCCACTTGGTGGTGACCATGGTTTCCTGGGCGCTGATCGGCCACACGGTAAAGACGATGATGTGATCGCCCATGCAGTGGTTCCACGAGTGTGGCAGGTGCAGGATGCGCATCGAACCCAGATCCGGGTTCTTGATCCGGCCCATCAGTTTGGCGCAGCCCTGTTTGCCGTCGAGGGTCATCGACACGGTGCCCTTGAGCAGCGGCATGCGCACGATGCGGTTACGCAGACCGAAACTGGCGTGGGCGTAAGGGATCTTCTCGGCTTCCCAGGCAGCGGCGGAGGCTGCGACGTGATCCTTGAACGCCTGATCGGCGCGCGGGTCGGTGACGTCGTCCCATTCGAGCAGTGTTTTCAGCAGTTCGGGGTGCGAGGCGTTGCAGTGGTAGCACTCGCGGTTGTTTTCCAGCACCAGTTTCCAGTTGGCTTTCTCCATCAAGGTGGTGGTGATCGCCACCTTGGTGTTCTCCATGTCGTACGGTTCCATGTAATGGTTCAGCGTCGACAGGAAGTCATCGATGGCCGGCGGGTTTTCCGCCAGGCTGATAAAGATGTAACCGCCGGCCGTCTTCACGTTCACCGGTTTGAGGCCGTACTGCTTCATGTCGAAGTCGGCGCCCATTTCGGTGCCGGCGAACAGCAGGCGACCGTCCAGCTCATAGGTCCACTGGTGGTAGTGGCAGACCAGTTTGGCCACCTTGCCCTTTTCGCTGGTGCACAGGCGCGAGCCACGGTGGCGGCAGACGTTGTGGAAGGCATGCACCACGCCTTCGGCGCCACGAATGACGATGATCGGGTTCTTGCCGACCTGCAGGGTCAGGTAGTTGCCCTTGGCCGGAATTTCGCAGGTCATGCCAGCGATCAACCACTCTTTCTGGAAGATTTCCTGCATGTCGATATCGAACAGCCGTTCGTCGCTGTAGAACGGTTGTGGCAGCGAAAAGGTGCGCTCGCGCTCCTGCAACATCTGTGCGGTGGCCTTGCGTGCGGGTTCCAGTGGATCGCCCAAGCTCAGGGTAGTGGTGACGTCCATCGATATGTTCCTCATGGCCATCAGGGTGGCCGGCGAATAGTGGCTGATACGGTTACATCGCAAGGCGCAGAAAATCTGTGTTGATGTGGCGCTGAGTGTGGGCCCGGCGCAGGGCGCAACCTTATCCATGGGCGACATGGCGCAATCTGTTCCCGACGTGTATCCCCCAGTGATAGGGGGCTGGTTGCCATAAGTATGTCAATGTCGCGGATAGGTAAACGGGACCTCTGCGCTATACGCAGAATCGCCACATGAAGGCCGACAGTCGGCCGTGGAGAACAGCATGTCCAACAGCTTCCTGAATCCGGTCACCACCCAGACCTGGGCCAATGGCCGACACATCGTCCGTTGCGTCAAAGTCATCCAGGAAACCTGGGACGTGCGCACCTTCTGCTTCATGGCCGATCAGCCGATCCTGTTCTTCTTCAAGCCCGGGCAGTTCGTGACCCTGGAGCTGGAAATCGAAGGCCAGCCGATCATGCGCTCGTACACCATTTCCAGTTCGCCGTCGGTGCCTTACAGCTTCTCGGTGACCATCAAACGGGTGCCGGGCGGCAAAGTCTCGAACTGGCTGCACGACAACCTGCATGAAGGCCAGGAACTGGCGGTGCACGGGCCGGTCGGTCTGTTCAACGCCATCGACTTTCCGGGCCCCAAAGTGCTTTACCTCAGCGGCGGCGTCGGTATCACCCCGGTGATGTCGATGGCGCGCTGGTTCTATGACACCAACGCCAACGTCGACATGACGTTTATCCACAGCGCCCGTTCGCCCAAAGACATCATTTACCACCGCGAGCTGGAGCACATGGCGTCGCGGATCGACAACTTCAGTTTGCACCTGATCTGCGAGAAGCATGGTCTGGGCGAACCGTGGGCCGGGTATCGCGGTTATCTGAACCACAAGATGCTCGAACTGATGGTCCCGGACTTCCTTGAGCGTGAGGTGTTCTGCTGCGGCCCGACGCCGTACATGAGCGCGGTCAAGCGCTTGCTGGAAGCGGCCGGTTACGACATGGCGCGTTATCACGAGGAATCCTTCGGCGCCACGCCACCCGAGGCCCGCGCCGACGCAGTGGAGCAGGCCGAACAAGCTGCGGATGCACCGGAAATCGATGTGGCAGACCTGCATCAGGTGGAATTCACCGCGTCGGGCAAGAGCATTCGCGTGGCGCCGGGCGAAACCGTGCACGCAGCGGCGGCCAAGCTTGGGCTGATGATTCCGAAAGCCTGCGGCATGGGGATTTGCGGGACGTGCAAGGTCATGAAGCTGGGCGGCGAAGTCGAGATGGACCACAACGGCGGGATTACCGAGGAAGACGAGGCCGAAGGGTTTATCTTG
This sequence comes from Pseudomonas sp. RA_105y_Pfl2_P56, assembly GCF_963970845.1. NCBI lineage: Bacteria > Pseudomonadati > Pseudomonadota > Gammaproteobacteria > Pseudomonadales > Pseudomonadaceae > Pseudomonas > Pseudomonas sp. RA_105y_Pfl2_P56. Next base: position 270 of record NZ_CAXAPL010000022.1, on the reverse strand, counting down.
TCGTGCTGCAGCGTGCCCAAAGGCGACGTGCGGATCGAATTCTAGATTTCACCGCAGTACAAATGTGGAAGCGGGCTTGCTCGCGAATGCGGTATGTCATTCAACACTGATGTTGACTGATTTGACGCCTTCGCGAGCAAGCCCGCTTGTATGGTAGGACTTGAAGGGAGGAGGAGGGACAAGGCTCGATTCTGACTGTTAGCGCAGTACAGACCGTGGGAGATTTCACCCTCCTCCTTTCACCCAAGCGCCGATAAAGAATGCATCTGG
>NZ_CAXAPL010000021.1:0-106429 GCF_963970845.1 Pseudomonas sp. RA_105y_Pfl2_P56 | reverse complement strand
CCAGATGCATTCTTTATCGGCGCTTGGGTGAAAGGAGGAGGGTGAAATCTCCCACGGTCTGTACTGCGCTAACAGTCAGAATCGAGCCTTGTCCCTCCTCCTCCCTTCAAGTCCTACCATACAAGCGTGCTTGCTCGCGTATATGGAGTACCCGATGAATACTCTCTGGCTGGCAGATTGCTTTCGCGTGCAAGCTCGCTCCCAAAGGGTTTGTGTTGATCAGGGGTTTAGTGGAAGTCGCGGCTCTGCACGCGGATGCCGTTGAGCAACGGGCTCAGGTCGCTCAGGCGGCCGGCGATCAGGTGGCGCACTTCGCCCTCGCGCTCCCAGCGGCCATCAACCTTGAGCAATTGCGAGCCGACCAGTACCTGGCGTTGACGCTCGGCCAGATCGCGCCAAACCACCACGTTGACGTTGCCGAACTCGTCTTCCAGGGTCACAAACGTCACGCCGCTGGCGGTGCCTGGTCGTTGGCGTCCGGTCACCAACCCGGCAACGCTGACCGGGCGCCCGTGTTCGATTTCGAGCAACTCCTGCGAACTGCGGCAACGCCGCGCCTTCAGCTCGCCTCGTAACAACGCCAGCGGATGCGGCCCCAATGTGGTGCCAACGGTCGTGTAATCGGCGTGCAGATCCTCGCCGACGCTGGGTTTGGGCAGCACCACGCCGGGCTCTTCCTGACTCGGTAGCCCGGCGAACAGCCCGAGTTGCTTCTGCACCCCGGCCACTTCCCAGCGCGCCCGATGCCGATGACCGGCCAAGCCGCGCAACGCCCCGGAATCGGCCAGCAAGGCTTGCGCTCGACTGTCGAGCCCGGCCCGTTCCCCCAGATCGGCAACATCGGCGAACGCCCCACGCACTCTTGCGGCTTCGATGCGCCGGGCATCGTCCTCGCGAAACCCCTTGATCATGCGCAGGCCCATGCGAATCGCCGGTTGTGCGCCAGTGATGGGTTCCAGGCTGCAATCCCAGTCACTGGCACGCACATCCACCGCACGGATCTGCAACTGATGCCGACGGGCGTCCTGGAGAATCTGGTCCGGGCTGTAGAAGCCCATCGGCCAACTGTTGATCAGCGCACAAGCGAACGCCGCCGGTTCGTGGCACTTGAGCCAGCAACTGGCATACGTCAACAAGGCGAAACTGGCAGCGTGGGACTCAGGAAAGCCGTAACTGCCGAAACCTTTGATCTGCTCGAAAATCTGCGCGGCGAATTCCGGCGTGTAACCGTTTTTCTTCATGCCGGCGGCGAGTCTTTCCTTGTGTGGCTCCAGCCCACCATGACGCTTCCACGCGGCCATGGAGCGGCGCAACTGATCGGCTTCACCGGGGCTGTAATCGGCGGCGACAATGGCGATCTGCATCACCTGCTCCTGAAACAGCGGTACGCCAAGGGTGCGTTTGAGCACCACTTCCAGTTCCGGCGACGGGTAGGTCTCCTCCTCTTCCTTGTTTCGGCGGCGCAGGTACGGATGCACCATTCCACCCTGAATCGGCCCCGGCCGGACGATAGCCACTTCAATCACCAGATCGTAGAACTTCGCCGGTTTCAGGCGTGGCAGCATCGACATCTGCGCCCGGGACTCGATCTGGAACACGCCGATGGTGTCGGCGCGGCTGATCATGTCGTAGGTGGGTTTGTCCTCGGGCGGAATCGTCGCCAGGCTCAGATCCAGATGGCGATGACGGCGCAGCAAATCGAAACAGCGGCGGATCGCACTGAGCATACCGAGGGCGAGGATATCGACCTTGAGCAGCCCGACCGCGTCGAGATCGTCCTTGTCCCACTGAATGATCGTACGGTCGGCCATCGCCGCGTTCTCCACCGGCACCAGACTGTCCAGGGGCTGTTCGGAAATCACGAAACCGCCGGGGTGCTGCGACAGATGCCGGGGGAAACCGATCAGTTGCCCGGTCAGGCTCAGCACCCGGCGCAACACCGGGCTGTCAGGGTCGAACCCGCCTTCGAGCAAACGCGCCAGCGGCGGCGTTTCATCGCTCCAGTGGCCGCAGCAATCGGCCAGTGCGTTTATCTGATCCGGCGGCAGGCCCAAGGCCTTGGCCACATCGCGCACCGCGCCGGCGGCGTGATAGGTGCTGACCACCGCCGTCAGTGCCGCACGATGTCGGCCGTAGCGGCGGAACACGTATTGCAGGACTTCTTCACGGCGTTCGTGCTCGAAGTCGACGTCGATGTCCGGCGGCTCGTTGCGCTCCCTGGACATGAAGCGTTCGAACAGCAGCGTGGTGCGATCCGGGTCGATTTCCGTAATGCCCAGGGCAAAGCACACCGCCGAATTGGCCGCCGAACCACGGCCCTGACAAAGAATCTTTTGCTCGCGGGCGAAGCGCACCACGTCGTGCACAGTGAGGAAGTAGCTTTCGTAGCCGAGTTCGGCGATCAGTTCCAGCTCATCGTCGATCTGCTTGAGCACTTTGGGCTGTGGCCCTTTCGGCCAGCGCCAGGCGATGCCCTCTTCGGTCAGGTGACGCAACCAGGTACTGGCGCTATACCCCTCAGGCACCAGTTCCTTGGGGTATTGATAACGCAACTGGCCCAGGTCGAAAGTGCAGCGTCGGGCCAGGCTCACCGAGGCCTGCAGCAAGGCCGGCGGGTAGACCTCGCGCAGCACCTCGACGCTGCGCAAATGCCGCTCGCCATTGGGGTGCAGGCGTAAACCGGCCTCAGCCACCGGAACGTGATGACGGATCGCGGTCATGGTGTCCTGCAAGGCGCGCCGGCCACGGGCGTGCATGTGTACATCGCCGCTGGCCACCGGCATGATTCCCAGCTCAGCGGCCAGACTCGACAACGCCGCCAGCCGCCGCTGATCGTCCTGCCCGCGGTGCAACTGCACCGCCAGCCACAGCCGCTCGCCGAAGGTTTGCTTCAACCAGCGACCCTCTTCCCTGTCATCCACCGAGTCCGGCACCCACAACACCAGCAACCCGGGCAGCGCTTGGCTGAAATCCTCGCGCAGCACCTGGTACTGGCCTTTCTGCGTGCGCCGCCGGGCACGGGTGATCAAACCGCACAACGCCTGATAACCCTCGAGGTTCTCCACCAGCAGGACCAGTTTCGGGCCGTTGTCGATGCGCACTTCACTGCCGATGATCAGCGGCAGTTCAACGGGTTTCGCCGCTTGCCAGGCACGCACAATTGCGGCCAGCGTGCATTCGTCGGTGATCGCCAGTGCCTGATAGCCGTGTTGTTTCGCCCGCTGGAACAGTTCCAGCGCACTGGACGCACCACGCTGGAAACTGAAGTTCGACAGGCAGTGCAATTCGGCATAACCATCGCTCATGCAAACCAGCCTTGCAGCCACAACGGCCCACCCTCGCCCACGGTTCGATAAGCCCAGCCTTGCTGACCGGCGCGGTTCTGGATCAGGTAATAGTCGCGGCGCACATCGTCACCGTCCCACCAGCCTGACTCGATACGCTCCGGGCCCATGAGAATCCGCGCCGAACCTTGCGGCACGCTCTGCGGTTCGCCCAGCAACCAGCCCGGACGATAGACACTGGGCAAACCTGCACAGCGTTGTTTGTCGACGCCGTTCTGCCAGGCGCATTCGGGCCGGTGATCGGCCTGAAAGCGCAGCCCTTGCACCGCATCATCGCCCAGTCGTGCGCGCAGACGTTCGCGCAATTGCTCCCAGGGCAAGGTCTGCTGTGGGCGGTCGTCGAACAGTTCCTGACATTGCGGCACAAAACTCGGCAGATCTTCGACGCGCAAACGAAAACCGCGTACCGGCGCTTCGACCTGCACTTGTTCCAGTCGCCCACGGGCCAGTTCGAAGAGCATCGCCGGATCGCGCTCGGCGCCGAGCAAGCCGACTTTGATCACTGTGTCCGGCAACCCGGCGTGTTCAAGATGCAAATCGAACCGCTGCACGCCGCTGTCGCGTCCACAAAGGAATGCCGACAGGTCAGCGGTCAGACGTCGTAACGGGAACAGCAGCGCCTGATGGGATTGCACGTCGAAATTGAGTTCAATACGTACATCGAAACGGTCCGGTGGCAGGTAGAACGCCAGCGCGAGTGGACGTGCGCCGGACAAGGTGTCGAGGTGCTTGAGCATTTGCGCCTCGAAACGCCGGGCCAGCGCCTGACGCGGCAAGCTTTGCACCTGACTGAGGTTGCGCAGGCCCATACGCGACAACGCCGTGGCTACAGCCGGCTCCAAGCCAATGCGATCGACGGGCAATTGCCCAAGGTGATGCTGCAAGGCTTCGTCGTCCGGTACCACCAGGCCGTCATAAGCATTGGCCAACACCCGCGCCGCCACCGGGTTTGGCGCGGCGACGATACGGTGACGAAAACCCAGGTCCGTCAGTTCCTTGCGCAACCGCGCCTCGAACTGCGCCCAGGACCCGAACAGGCCCAGGCTCGACTCGATCTCGAACACCACAGTACGCGGGTAATGCACGCTGACTTGCGCACTGAAACGGTAGGCCCATGCGGCCAGAAACTGCTGCCAGTGCTCGACGTCGGCAACATCATAATCCGCCGTGGCAAAGCCCTTGCTCAAGGCTTGCGCGGCGGTCATTGACTGACCGGGCCGCAGCCCGAGTTGGCGCGCCGCCGGGTTGACCGCTTGCAGCACCCGGCGCTGGGCCGGACCGCTGAGCAGCACCAATGGCTCGTCGGGATCGGGACGCTGACGCAGCACCGCGTCCAACGCCAATTGCGCAAACACAATACACACCCAGCGCATGACGGCCTCAGTGCCCCACGGCAAAAGCAATCGGTGCCGGGCGCGCCAGTCCGCCACGGCACTTGAGGATACGTAATTGCGCGGGTTTGGCGTCGATGGCAATCCGTAAGGCAGCGGGCGAAGGGTTGATCGCTTCGCTCAACGGCCGCCACGCAAATGCCAGGGTCTGGCCCGTTTCCGCCGCTACCTGCAAACGCCGCAACGCGCGGTCATCCGCCTTGTGCGGCCAGCACAGCACCGCACCACAACTGCCTGAGCGCAGGCATTGCTCCGCCGCCCACAAGGCATCGCGCTCACTGGCCTGAATGACCGACAACTGGCGAAGATCGACCCCGGCGTTTTCCCACGCCTGGGGGTACGGCACGAAGGGCGGTGCAACCAGCACGATGCGTTCACCTGCCGCCGATAGCCGCGCCAATGTCGGCCAGACCAGTTGCAGTTCGCCGACACCGGGGCCGGCCAACAGGATTTCGCTCAACGCGGCTTCCGGCCAGCCACCGCTGGGCAGCGCCGCATCCAGTGCCGCATGCCCGGTGGGTTGCGGACTGGCGGCCGGTGGCGCAGGCCGGCCCTTCCAGACCTGGCCGCCATTGAACAGCGTATCCAGCGCAATGACGGCGCCCATCAGCCTTGCCTCACCAGACCGCAGAACACCCCTTCGATGGCCAGATCCTGATCATCGCCCACGACAATCGGCCGGTACGCCGGGTTGCGCGGCAACAACCGCACCCCATCGCCGACACGTTCGAAGCGTTTGATGGTGACTTCACCGTCGAGGCGCGCCACGACGATCTGGCCATTCAGCGCCTCGGGATGGCGTCGCACGCCGACCAGATCACCGTCGAGAATGCCGTCTTCGATCATTGAGTCGCCCTGCACCCGCAGCATGTAATCCGGTGTGCGAGAGAACAGCGCCGGGTCGAGCATCAAGCGGCTATGAATCTCGGCATCGGCGCCAATCGGCGCACCGGCGGCCACACGACCAAGCACCGGGATATCGAGCCACTCCGGGCGCGCCGGTTGCCCGAGCAAGCGAATGCCCCGGGCCTGATGCGGGTTGACCTCGATAAACCCGGCTTCGGTGAGCGCCAGCACATGCTTGCGCGCCACGCTACGGGAGGCAAAACCAAAAGCCTCGCTGATTTCAGCGAGGCTTGGGGGCTGACCGTGTTCGGCGATGCGTTCGCGGATAAAGGTCAGGATGGCGGTGCGGCGGGGAGTCAGATTGGCCATGGAGTACATTTGTACTCCTGTAGGATTTTCCTGACAAGCACCATCAGTCAGGTGGGTGTCGCGACAGAAAAATGTGAAACATGTGACAGGATGTTTACGATTTTTTTACTAATGTTCTTCTACAGTTACACACGTTACTGCGTGTGTTTTCTATTCATGTAGAGGAAGGTTTGACATGGCTTTGGGCAACGGACTGCGTTCACCGTCCATCACTTCTACGCGACTGGTGTTGCTGTTTCCCTGGCGCTGGTGGCGTTGTACAACCTGGCGACCTGGAAGGCGCTGGGCACACTGATCACCCTGCAAGGCGCGTACAAACTGGCATTTTTCGCCTCTTTCGGGCTGTTTTTATGGTCCGCAATCACTCTGCTGCTGACCCTGGTGTCGTTCCGCTGGACGCTGAAACCGGTGCTGACCGTGGTCGCCCTGCTCTCGGCTTGCGCCGCGTATTTCATGAACGAATACGGGATCACCATCGACACGGTGATGATCCAGAACGTGTTCGAAACCAACCCCGGTGAAGCCACCGCGCTGTTGAGCGGCAAGCTGATGGCCTATGTGCTAGTGCTCGGCGTACTGCCGGCGGCGCTGATCTGGCGTTGGCCGGTGAGCTATCGACCGTTCTTTCGCGGCCTGCTGAACAAGATTCTGGTGATCATCGCCTGCGTGCTGGTGATCGCGGCCTCGGTGGGCACGTTCTATTCGACCTACGCGCCGATCTTTCGCGAAGAAGACAAACTCACCCACTTCATCAACCCGACCAACTACATCTACGCGATCAGCAAATACACCAAGCAACGCCTGGGCATCAAAAAGCACTTCGTGGTGCAGGCTGTCGGCGAAGACGCAGTGATGAGCGCCAAGGCTGCCAGCCGCGAGAAGAAATCGCTGATGGTGTTCGTGGTCGGTGAAACCGCCCGCGCCGATCACTTTTCGTTGAACGGTTATGAGCGTGAGACCAATCCAGAGCTGAGCAAACTGGACATCCTCAACTTCACCCAGGTGCATTCCTGCGGCACGTCGACAGCGGTGTCGGTGCCGTGCATGTTCTCGATGTTCCCCCGCGAGGATTACAGCGACAAGAAAGGCAAAACCTACGAAGGCCTGCTGGACATCCTCCAGCGCGCCGGCGTGCAAGTGCTGTGGCTGGACAACAACAGCGACTGCAAAGGCACCTGCCTGCGCGTACCGCATCGCGATATTTCGAAGAACCAGCCGGGACCGTTCTGTGACGGCAACAACTGCCTCGACGAAGCCTTGTTAGCCGATCTGCAAAGCTACATCGACAGCCTCAAGGGCCACGCGATCATTGTTCTGCATGCCGATGGCAGCCATGGCCCGGAATACTACGAGCGCTATCCGAAGGACATGGAGCGTTTCAAACCAATCTGCCACACCAACCAATTGGGCAGTTGCAGCCGTGATGAGCTGGTGAACGTCTACGACAACACCATCCTCTACACCGACCATTTCCTGGCCAAGGTGATCGAGTTGCTCAAGCGCAATCAGGATGCACTGGATACATCGATGGTTTACGTCTCTGATCACGGGGAATCGTTGGGGGAAAACGGGTTGTATCTGCATGCAGCGCCTTATGCACTGGCACCCGAGGCACAGACCCATGTGCCGATGGTGATGTGGTTTGGCAACAACACCTTGGCCAGCGAAGGCATCGACCGGGGCTGCCTGCAAGGCAAGACCGGCCAGGCGGATCTGAGCCATGACAACCTGTTTCATTCGGTGCTGGGGTTGTTCGGGGTGAAGACCTCGCTGTATCAGCCGGGGCTGGATATTTTCCACGGCTGCCGCCCGTCCATGACCGCCGCACAATAACCCGCCCCCACACCCCCCTTGTGGGAGCGGGCTTGCTCCTACAGGGGATGGTGTGTCGCTTGAGAGGTCATTGACGCTTGAGGATCTGGTCCATGACCCAGTCGGTTTTCAGGGCCTGTTCGGCCATCGCCGGGTGTTGCGAATCACCGCGAATGTGGGCGTTCATGCCCAAGACGTGGTGCCATTGGATGTGTTCGTGATGGGGGATGTCCAGGCTGACGGTTTGATCGGTATGCAATTGAACGGGATGTTCATCAAACACCGAAAAGCTGATTCGCCCCTGGCTGCCGATGATCTCGACCCGATCCTCGCGCCGATCGGCAACAAAGCTCCAGCACCCCATGCCCAACGCTCCGCTGGCGAAGCGCCAACTGGCGCTGACCGCATCTTCCGCCGCGTACAACCCGGCCTGATGCGCGGTGAAACCAGCGACATCAATGATGTCGCCGAGCAAATACTGGAACAGGTCAATGCCATGGCTGGCCAGATCGGCGAAGTAACCGCCACCGGCGACCGCCGGATCCGTACGCCAGTTGTGACGCCCATCCAGGTCTGCGGAGGACGGCGCTTTGGTCAGTGTCCAGCTCAGGTGCCGCACCGCGCCGATACGCCCCTGCTCCAGCCATTGCCGCACTTGCGCAAAGCGCGGCAACGAACGCCGATAGTAGGAAACGAACAGGTGCAACCCGGCGTCGGCAAACGCCTGCTGCATCTCACGGCTTTGCCCGGCATTGAGCGACATGGGTTTTTCCACGCAGCCATGTTTACCGGCGGCAGCGACTTTCAGGCTGTAGGCGTGGTGACTGTCGGGAGGCGTGGCGATGTACACCGCGTCCACCTCGGGATCGTTGATCAGCGCATCGACATCGGTGTAGACCCGTTCGATGCCGTGGCGCGCGGCGTAATCGCTCACCGCCTCAAGACGTCGTCCCATCACCGCCACCAGCGCCGAACCGGGAGCCTTGTAAAAGGCCGGCCCGCTCTTGCGCTCGGCGACGCTGCCACAACCGATCATGCCCCAACGCACCACGTCCATTGTTGCCTCCCTGTGTCTTGACGATCAGCCGATACGCAAGGCACGCAGATCGAGGCGCCCGTCCTTGAGCGGCGGGCACCAGTAGTAGCCGCCGGTGATCGGCCGGCTGATGCGATACAGACCATCGGTGATGCCATCTTCCAGACCGCTCATGCGGCGCAGTTGCGCTTCGAAGGCATCCAGCGAAAAACCGAACGCGAGGAACATCAAACCGGCGCGATGACCCTCGATCCACGGCATCGAGCGACGCACGACAAACGCCTCAGGGGCGAAGCTTTCCTGCGCCGTGCGTTTGACGTGGGCGGAAATGGGTGCGTCGTCGATTTCTTCGTTGTCGCTCAAGCGACGGCCCATGATGTTGTCCTTGTCTTCGGCGGACAATGTGTGAAAACCCTTGAGGTCATGCTGCCACTGCTGGATCGCCGCGAAGCTGCCACCAACCAGACCTTCAGCGCCCTCTGCTAGCAACGCAGCGGCAATAGCCGCTTCATCGTGCGGGTTTTCAGTACCGTCTTCGTAGCCCGTCAGGTCATGACCTTCCTTGTGGCGGAAGGCTTCCTGGGCCTCTACCAGACACAAGGCCGGCGCCAGAGCGGCGTCAAAAGCATTGCAACGATTGAGCAGTTCACCACGGTCGACACCGTGCAGCCAGACCCACAGCGCGTGCTGGGTCGACGGGTTTTCCACGCCGACGCCGGTCATGGCCGGGAAACTGCGCAGGCCGTCGATTTCTACGTTGAGGGCCCTGGTCAGGGATTCACCGAAACCGACCACCACCGACTTGCCATCCACCAGATTCATCAGGTTGTCGATCGCCTGCGGCAGTGCTGCAACCGACTCAAGGGCGAAGAACAGATGACGTGCTTGCGCAGGAACAGGGGTGGCGAGAATGCCCGGTTGGTAGTAACTCATGTGAACTCCTTGGGAAAGTGCGCGGGAGTTTACCCCTGGCCAGAGGATTTGTGTGGGTTCAGATGCCGCAAAACCCTCACCCTAGTCTTGTCTCAGAGACGAAGGGCCGTTCTCAATACGCCACGCACTCGGGCTCATCCCTGTCCAGCGTTTGAACGCCCGGCGAAAGCTGCGCACATCGCTATAACCGGCCTCTTCGGTGATGCGCTCGATAGACATATCCGGATTGGCCAGCAGACTCAGGGTGCGCGCCTGCCGCACTTGCTCCTGTAAAGCTTCAAACGTCAGCGAATGCTCGGTCAAACGCCGGCGCAAGGTGCGGCTGCTCATGTTCAGGTCGCGGGCAATCTTCTCGATATGAGTGCCACAAGCAAGATCCCGAGCTATCGCCCGCTCCACGGCCTGAATCAGATCGAGCTTCTGATGCACCTGCGCGGCTTCAAGCTCCAGCAAGGCCACCGCCTGACGCAACGCCAGCGCATGATGATTGGGCAGCTTGACGTCCAGCCATTGCACATCGATCAGCATACGGTTGTGCAGGCAACCAAAGCGCACGTCCGGCCCAAGCAGGCGGTGGTACTCGCTCAGGTAGCCTGGCGCGGCATGGACAAATTGCACGGCGATCGGCTTGAAATCCGCCCCGGCCAACGCCCGACCGTACACCAGGAGGCTGGCGAAAAACTCCTCGACCGCAAACATCTGCACATCGGCGAACGGCAAGCGACATTCGGCATCGAGATGCACTCGGTCACCCACCACATCGACGCTGGACACCACAATCGCGCCGGAGGTGTGCTGATGGCGAATCCCTACGGAAAACGCATCACGCAAGGTTCTGCACAGCGATAGCACATGTCCGAGCAAACCGAGCGTGCCAAGCACGTTCTGCGCCCCGACCCACAGGCCGAGCCCCTGATTGGGCAGCACTTTGAGCGCACGCTGAATCATTGCCACAGCCTGGCGATAGGAAATCCGTTGCGCCGGATCCTGCAGGTCTTCGAGAGTAAAACCCAGACCACGGCACAGGCTCTCGGGCTCGACGCCGTTGATTTGCGCGACTTCAGCCAGGGTTTGCAGGAGGAACGGCGACACCAGCGCCAGTTCGAAGGTCGGGTCTTGGACTTTTACGTTCATGAGCGGCTGACATTCCGGATTACGCTTGATTGTTATTTTTGTTACCGGTTATGTCGAAGAAAGTTAGCACAGCGTTTATCAACTGTCCGCAGAAGCCCCCCTACGTGTCCGCCAATACCCTGCCCCGTCAGGCTCCAAGCGCTTATTTCTAGAGTGCCGGGCGTCCTGCGTGCCGGCGTTTCGCCCAAACACAATAATAATGAGGACGGATATGTACCCGAACCGCGCGACATCCCCCTTGCGCCTGGCCCTGACATTGCTGGGCTGCACCGCGACCCTGCCGGCGCTCGCCACCGAAGCCGGCGTCGACAACATCGGCCCGGGCACCGATGGCTTCTTCATGCTGCCGCTGGAGGTCGACAGCCTTGCGCAGAACATGGTCGCGTTCAACCTCTACTACAACCATTACAAGTCGACCCGACTCAACATCAGTTCACTGGGCGGCAAAGTGCAGAATGTCGAAATCGAATCCACTGCGGTGATTCCGCGTCTCGATTATTTAAGCCCGGTGCGCGTGTTCGGCGGGCGCCTGGCCGGTTACATCGCCCAGCCGTGGTTGAAGCAGGAAGTCTCGGTGTTCGGCTTGAGCGACACCCGTGAAGGCATGGGCGATACCACCATCGCACCGATCATTCTGTGGGACATGGGCAAGCATCTGACCCTCGGCGCCGCCCTGGAAATCACTGTGCCCACCGGTGAATACAGCGTCGACCGGCTGGCCAACACCAGCAACAATTTCTACACCTACAAACCCATGTTCTCCTTCACCTGGCTGCCGACCGACAACACCGAAGTCTCGATGAAGACCAGCTACAGTTTCAACGAGAAGAACAAGGACACCGACTACAAATCCGGGCAGATCTTTCACTTCGATTATTCGGCCAGCTACAAGATTACCGACGACCTGATGCTCGGCATCAACGGCTACTACCTCAAGCAGACCACAGACGACAAACAGTTCGGCCGCACCGTGCAGTTCGCCGGGCAGGATGTGGATGACGGCGTGCGCGGCAAGGTGTTCGCAATCGGGCCGGCACTGCACTTCACCTTTCTCAAGTACGCCAGTGCGGAGATTCGCTGGGCCAAGGAATTTGACGTGGAGAACCGGCCGAAGGGGGAAATGCTCTGGGCAAAAATCAGCATTCCTTACGCTTTCTGAAACCCATCCCAATCCAATCCAGTGTGGGAGCCTGCTCGCTCCCACAGGGATTTCAGCGCGTTGGTGAATGTTTGTTAAAAAAAGGGCGACCCACCGGCCGCCCAAACGTACTGCACGAGAGTCTTTTACAACGTCAGTTGCCCACGTTCCTCCTCGGTCAACTGCTGCTTCGCCTGTTCATCCAGCGCCCCGGCGCCCAGCACCTGCACCGGACTGTTCGGGTTGTAACCCGGCGTCGACGCGCGGCTGGCGCCATCGCGCGACGGCGCGAGCTGTTCGTTGCCGAAGCTCAGCACCTGCACGGTGAACACCGAGGCCTGGTTCTGCCGCGACGCTGCCTGCTGCTGACGGGCGACGTCTTCTGCCGCTTGCGTGGCAGATGATGCGGCGGAGCTGGCCGAAGTGATCGCCCCGGTATTCACCGCCGATACCACCGGCACCCCCGTCGCCTTGCCCTGAACCGAAATGTTGGCGGCGTTGACCACCGTCAGCGCAGCGATGTTGACGTTGCCCGACACCCGAATCCCCGCCTCGCCCGCATCGATGGTGCCCAGCGGCGCGGTCAGGTCGATATCGCCCGGCACCACTTCGGCAATCGGGTTGAGCGTGGCGATACCGGCGCCGGTACTCGGTACCGATGGCGACAGGCTCACGTTGCCCCAGGTGTCGTAAATGCGTTTTGGCGGCGTGTAGACCACGGTGGTTTTCGAACCACGACCGGCGTTGATGTCGCCCTCGGCCGACCAGCCGAGGATCGACCCGCCGAACGTGGTCATGATCCGGCTCTGGCCGAGCAAAATGCTGCCCTGCGAGTACAGCTGAATATTGCCCGAACCCTGAGTGATGATCCCCGCCGTCGATGGCGGCACCGCGCCTTCGATGCCGAACACCTGACCACCGCCCGGGGTGAGCATCTGAATGTCGCCGCCGAACAGGGTCTTGACCCCTGCTCCGCCATACATCGTGATGTCGCCGTCGTAACGGATCGGATTGCCGGCCACGTCGGTAGTCGGGAACAGCGCCGCGATGGCGTTGCGACCGCGCAAATAACTGCCCTGACGCGGGCCGTCGACATCGTTGTACTCCAGGCCGCCGGCACGCAGTTCGGCGAAGTACACCTGCCGCGCGAAAATCGCCTGCTGGGCACTTGGCAGCGCGGCGTAGAACGCTTGCGCCTGTTCGGCGTTGCCACTGAAGCCGTAGCCGAGGGTCAGCCAGCTCTGCAGTTCGTCAAGGTAGGTCTTGACCACTTTGCCCGGTTGCCCGGTAAGGGACCTTTCCGGATTGGCGAGATTCTGCCGGCTCAGATAGCGCGCGATGAACTGCGCATAATCCGGGCCTTGCGCCCCCGCGCCGGCCTGCAGCACCACACTGGCACCCGCACGATTATCCCCCGCCACCAACGACCCGAGGCTGGTGATGCTGGCACGGTTTTCCATGAGAATGTTGCGTCCGGCGTTGATATCCAGAACACCCGGCCCGGCGATATCGAAACTGCTATAGAGGATGTCGCGACCTGCCGAAACCCGTGAAACGTCTCGCGGATTATTGTGGATGAACAGGTTGCCAGCGGAGGTGATGAGCTCTCGCCCGACACCCATTTCATCCGACTGGACTTGAGTGGGCTGGCCCAGATTGGTCCCGGACGCCACGATGTCGCGACCGGCAATCATCCACACCGGCCCCGCCGCCTCATACCAAGTACGTTTGGACGTAGTGAAATTCAGAGTTTCGCCGTTGCGTACGCCCACCAGATCGCCAGTTAATGCATAGAAGCGTGCGGGCCCCTGCACTCCGCTGAGACCCGAATACGTGTTGGGGCCAAATGCGAACAACGGATAACGCAAGTTGCCGTCCGATGCGACGCCGTCACTGCTGTAATTGGTGGCGACGGGGCTGACTTGCGCGTTGTTGTCAAAGCGGTTGAACGCCGGATTGAACGGCGTGGCAATGGACGCTGGACTCGCTCCGGACTGATTGATCGCATAGCCGCCGGCGTAGATGGAATCGCCCGCCAGCATTTCCAGCTGGCCAGCTGTCGACGGCGCCAAGAGCAATGAGTAGGCGGACAGCGGGAAATCGTTCCTTTTTACCGATGCTGAAGGCCCGGCATAAATCGATCCCTGACCCGCCACTGCGCGCAAAATCGACGGATAGACGAATCGACCGTCTGTAGGCGATGTGTTTCGCCCCAGCGGTAAACTGAAGTTGTTGAACTCATTAAACTCTGCCATTTGGGTAGAAGGCGTAAGGTTTCCCCCGGCCGAAAACAAGTCGATGGCGGTGTGCTCGGTCCACAATGAAAACCCACTGAGGATCCCGCCTCTCTGGATGTCACCATTGGCGTCGAAGACCGGGGTAGCGTTCTGCAGGCTGACGCGTCCCGGGTCGCTTGCTCCGCCCAGCACCAGATCGCCACGGGTGCTGAGGCTCATCCCCGAGTCACCGGGGATCAATACCAGACCACCAGAGGCTGTGCTTGTAGTTGATGTAAACGGGTCAAGCGCGCGGGTTTCCCTGATGTCATGCGAACGTGACGCGGCGCCGTACTGCAGATCGATACCGCCCAAGGCGCCGCCAGTCAATTGCACCGCGCCGCGCAGGTTGACCAACGCACCTTGCAGGTCGTGAAACGGCCGCGCCCCGCCGGTATCGCCAGCCCGGGCCTGCAGTGACGGGTTGAGCTGGCCGCCAATGCGGATATCCATGTCACCGCCACCCGTCATTTGCACGCGGCCATCGCTGCCGACCCTGCCGGTGCTGCCGACTGCAACGTTGAGCCCCTGGCTGCGCAGGTAACTCGTCGCGTCTCCCAGCGGCTTCAACATGCCCGCATCGGCCCCGGCGCGCAGACTGATGTTGCCGCCACCCAACGTACCAAAGCCGGTGAAACCCACCAGGTACGGCTCGGTACTCATATTGCTGTCGGGTATCGGTTGAGTGATGTAGCTGCCGAAATTGATCCACCAGGCCGTTGGAACATCGGCATTCCCCGTGCCTTGACGCCACAGCCAGTTGCCAACGGCAACACTGGCTATCTGCTCACGAGTACCGCCCGACTTCTGCTCTTTACGCCCCACCGAATCGCCGGAGATCGAGCCACCGGCATTGATGCTGAGGTTACCGCCCAGTTGCGGATACCAGGCCTGATAGAGGCTGTCAGTGCCGCCGTTGACCCATTTTTCGTAATCGGCTCCCGTGCTGCCTAAAACCGAGTTTGTATCGGACAGGTGCCCGCGCATCTGGTTGTAGAGCGGGTCGACATTGGCCGACTGCGTCCCTGCGGTGTACACGCCGAAAGGCGAATCCATACTCAGATTGCCGGCCGCCATCAAGTCGAGATCGCCCGTGCCGGTTCGCAGCACGCTGAACATCTGGGTGTGCACCTTGGCGGATTTTTGCGGGTTGTTTTCCAGACACAGGTCCGGCTGCAGTTCGCAGAGGATCAGATAATCATCAGGAACCGGCTCGTAATCAGCGCCCATGCCGCTACCCGGCGCCCAGACCCAACGCGCCATCGGCGCACAATCGCTTGGGCCGATTTCACAAAGAATCAGATACTCGTCGGGGATGGGTTCGTAGGGCGGGAAGCCATACTGATTGTCTACAGCCCAGACCAGTTTCGCTACGCCCTGCGTAATCGTCGCACCATAGTGAGTGTCCGCCAGCCGCAGATGACCTCCGCTGGTCAACGGCTGGACCGTGCGATTATCCGCCGCGTCAAGATCAGCGCCGGCCACCACACGCATCGACCACGAGGCAGTGCCTGCAGGCAGCATGCTCGCCACCGCCCAGTTCTTGCCCTGCTGGGTGCCGTTGAACGACCGCAATTCGATAATCGTTGTCCCATCAGCCAACTTCACGTCCGTCATGGACGGGATGAGTGACCCGCGCAGCAATGCCAGTGAACCGCTCAATTTCACCCCGGAAACGGTTCCCACATCCACATCGTATACGGCCGGCAGCGGCACGCCTTTTGGCCAGGTCATCGCTTGCAGCGACGTGGCGTCGTTCAGGCGAATCCCCGCCCCCAGGCGCGTTGACGCCGGCAACGTCACACTCTCGGAGAGCAAGGTGCCGGCGGCAAACAACAGATTGCCATTGCCGTCATGAATCGCCGCCGCCAGCACGGTGCCAGCGCCAAAGGTATAGGCCTGGGCCAATACCGCTTGAGTCGGCAGCAAGGTGCCGCTGGCCAATACCGCGCCTTGAATCATCACGTCGTAATTAAGCACGGCCCCCACCGGAAACTGCGTGCCTTCGGCCAGTGAAACGCCAGTGCCCGGCACGATAAGATCGCCACCGAACGGCTGCACACCGGTGATCAGCTTCCAACCGGCGTCATCCTGGGTTTGCGGTGGCGGCGCAAAGCCGTCGTTGATGCTGCCGTAAATATCGAGATTGCCGCCGGCGCGGATGACCAGACTGCCGGCCTCACCCGAGCCGTAAACCGACGGGTCCAGTCGCGTGTGCGGATTGAGGCTCGCGTAGCGATAGCCAGACAAGTCCAGATCACCCTCCACCACCAGGTCGCCGTCGGCAGTCTTGCTGGCAATCTCTACGCCCGGGCGCAGATGGAACGCATCGGCATAGGTGGCGTTGTTCAGCCCGGCGAGTTTGCGTTGCAACAGATCATTGTTGCCCAGAGCGGCGTTGATGAAGTTGTTGCTGTCACCGTGAATGCGATCGAGCATGGCCTGATCGATCACTTGATACGGGCGGCCAGTGACGGCCTGATCGGTGCCATCGCGAGCATCGGTGTAGCGACGCACGCCATTGAGACCGATGGAACGTGCGCCCTGAATGGTCAACGCACCACTGGCATCAATGGCGATGTCATTGCTGCCCAGCCGCGGCGCGTTCAGCTCCAGCGTGCCACGCAGCATTCCATCGTTTTGCCCCGCGAGAATGCCAGGTACCGCATCAGTGCCGTGACGCAGATCGATCCGCGCGCCAGAAGCCAGGGTGAGCAGACCATCACCGGAATTGAGCTCGACCGTCGCCCGGTTCGGCGCATCGATGATCTTGCCGTAGCTGTCGACCCGCAGCACACGACCATGGGCATCGAGCACGCTGTTGCCGGTCAGGGTCAGAGCGTTTTTCGCCGACAGACGAATACTGCCGACACGCTCGCCGCTGGCGTCGATCAGACCGGCCACCGTCAGACTGCCATTGTCCACCGAGACATTGACCTCGCCAGCCTTGAGGCCGTCGCCGATGAGCAGGTTGCCTTGCTTGAGCTGCAAGCTACGGCTGCCGAAGACCTGCCCGGCATTCAAACGCTGGTTGAGCGCGGCGAACTGTTCAGTGGCATCCCCCCCCAGACGCTGCGCGCGAATGTCAACGCCGCCGGCCTTGTACGGCACCAACGTGCCCCCGGCGTCGTAGTAACCGCTGCTGCCACCAAGGATCTCGCCTTGCAGATCGACCATACCGGCCGCCTCGGCCAACGCGACGACGCTGAGATTACCGGCCTGATTGTTCTTCGCCGACAGATCGATTCGCGAGCCCGCCGCCTGACGAATATTGCCGTTGGCGCTGTACAGCGATATGTCACCGCCCCAGCTGTACTTGCTGACATCGTTGAACGGCAAGGTACGCCCGGTCAGATCCAGCACGGCGGCGTTGCCAAGGCTTAAATCATCTTCGGACTTCACGGTCAGTTTGCCGCTGGCCAAGGCGATACGGCTATCGAGAACGATGTTGCGAGCCTCAAGGTTGAGTTCCGCACCCAAGGCATCCGCCCCCCCATAAGCCCCGCCACTGCTGAGCGTCAGGCTGTTGCCGGCCTTGAGCAAACTGACCGATGCTGCTTCACCGGTGAGCAGCGGCGTGCGCAGGTTCAGATTGCCGCCGCTGTAGCTGTAGCCCTTGACCGGGTCGTAAGCGCCCTGCTCCTGATACACCGCCAGACTGCCCTTGTGGTTGGCGGTGATGCGTTCGCTGGCCGTCAGGTTGACGTTGGCAAAACCCAGCGCCAGACGATTGTTCTGATCCAGGCCGCTGGGCTGTGGCATCGGGCCGTAACCCAGTTCGATGCGTTGCGCCTGGATATCCAGCGTGCCGCTGCCCGTGCCGGCGCCGCCAGTGATGACGCTGCCGGGTGTTTGGGTGGCGCCGTTCCAGACCAGGTTGGCGGTGCGGATGGTCGCCACATCGTTGGCATCGCCCAGACCGTAGATCGCCGGAGTGATGAGCACCAGGTTCTGCAGTTTGCTTTGGCCGGTCTGCGGATCAAGCGTATCGAGGCTTACACTGCCGTAGAAATTGAAAGCATCGCGGGTAGTCAGGCTCAAGGTTTCCAGTGCCGGAGCGCCAAATTGGGTATCGCCGCGCAACAGTCGATCAAGCACATTCTGGTTGAGGGTCAAACCTGCCGGTACGCGATTGCCTGCCGCCGCCAGCGCCTCGGCACTGCCGGCATTCACCGAACCGACCGACAACGCCAGATGACGCGTGCCGAAGCGCACGGTTTCACCGAGCTCAAACTGGTTATCCGTGGCAGCGGTGATGCTGCCGTTCGAATAAAGCAGCGCCGGATTACTGCATGAATCAGCCGCACAGGTGCCAATTCGGATACTGCCGGCACCACTCAGATTTGAGCCCGCTTGTGGCGCCAGCACGTGGGTCCAGCCGTTCGACACGAGCAACAGGCTTGATGCCCCCGGCTGATATATGAAGCCCGCCGTTGAATCGTAAGGTACGTTGCCGCGACCGAGCGTGTTGATCCCGGCACCCGCCTCGACCGTAATACCGCCAGTGGTCAAGGTGGTGCGCAGCAAGACTTCCGGCGCAGAAAGGACGGCCCCCTCACGCAACACGATATTGGCGGTGGTGCCGAGGAAGCTGATGATATTGCCTGACGTGTTGTACACAACGTCCGGCATTGCACCGAGGGTCAAACGCCCGGCGTTGAGGTTATTCAGCGTGTCGGCATACAACGACACACCAGCGACATGCGCGGTCGGCGCCTGCCCGGTTCCGAGGATTTCCAGGTCACTGCCGGCATAACCACCGCGCACCACCGCCGTCCCGGTCAACCCACCCTCGGCGGGGTTGAACAGCGCGCGCCCGTTGAACTGCAAAGCAATGTCTTGCTGACCACCGGTACTCAAACGCAGATCCAGGGTCTTGCCGTCCATAGGCGCCAATGCACGGGGCAGCCCGCGCCTGGCGGCATCATTGCGGATGAATGGGGTAAGCCCGGTTTCGTTGTACTGCGAGTAACGGCGCAGCACGTCCGCCGACGTCAGGATGACCTGACTGGCCAGGCTGTCGCGCAGGCCGGTATTGGCAATCGACATCTGCCCGCTGCTGGTCCACGAACCATTGCGCAGTTGCAGCGCCGCCGTCGTCGCAGTCGGTGTTGCCTGACCGTTGACTTCGACCCGGAACGCCCCCGGCAACAAGGCAAAGGTGGATGGCAACAGCGTGTAAGTTCCCGCCGCCAACCCCGGGACACCGGCGCCAATGGTGATTTGCTGGCCCACGCGCGGATCGACCGCGCCCGCTTCCGCCAGCACTGGCGCATAGCGGCTCTGATTGCCCGGAACGATGGCATAGACCGGGTTGCTCGTCAGCCCCGGCAAGCTGAAAGTGCCGTCGGTGGCATTGCGCACCAGCGGATTGAAACGCGCATCGGTAGAACCGCCGCGCCCGGAGATGAAACCAGCGCCGCGAAGATCGCCACCACCGGACAGATCAATCAGGGCACCGCTCTGCACATCAACGTATTGCCCACCGATTGCCACACCGTTTTTTTCGCCAGTGATGCCGTTCAACACCACGGATTTGCCGTTGTAGAGATAATCGATGCCGTCGGTAGTGCCGCCGTAGGGCATGACCAGACCGGCACCGCTCACCGACGTTGTACTGCCAGAAAGCAGGCGTACCTCGTGGCTGGTAGTCAGCAAATCGTCGCCCAGGACAATCTTGCCCAACGGTGCCCGCACAACACCGCCCTGCTCGATGTACGCAGCGGAAAAGCTCAGATTGCCGAAAACCGAGTACGGCACCTCAGCGGGCGCCGCGCCGTGGCCGCTGATGCGCAGGGTGTGGTCGGATACCGCAACGGCGCCCTGATAACCGACCCGCACTTCAGCCTGGACGCCAGTGCCCGGATAGATCTGCGCAGCACCAAGATTCAAGTCACCCGGCGTCCACAGCCGGGTTTTCTCGGCACCATCGTTTGGCGCGAGGAAACGCAGGTCGCCGCGGCTGTCAAGTGACACCACACCGAACGCCCGGCGGCTGTACTCAACAGCCGGGGCATTGAGTTGCAGAATCGAACCCTGCGTGCCGACGGAAAGGCCATTACCCACGTCCAGCAAGTCTGCCGACGCATTGAATGTCGCGTCCGACAGTTGAGCCGTCGGGTTATTGGTCAACCGCGGCCGGATCCTGTTGACGCCCGCGAAGTAGCTGCCCACACCGGACAAACGCAAGTACGGAGCGCTCAAGTCGACACGTGTCGTTTCCCTGGACGTTTCGGCCAGCGACAACGCTGCGGCGTACAGATTGAGGCTCTGGTTCATGTGCAGATTGACGTCGCCGTCAAACGACAGCAGGCCGTTGCTCAACAGGCCCAGGTTATCGAAACCGCCCGCCATCAAGCCGTCGGCACTCAGACGAGCCTGGCCATAGCGCAAGCCTTCGGCGCCCTGGCCCGGTCGCAGATTGACGGCCAGCAATTCCTCACCCGCGCCTTGGCCGATGATGATCTCCCTCGGCGCCCGCACCGCATTGCTTGCCGAGTCAGCGTAAAGAGGCGTCTCAAGGGCGATGTCCAGACGACCGCCGGCAGCGCCGACACCGCCCGCCGCCGCACGCAAGTGACCATCAATGAACAGGCCGTTGTAGGAACCCAGGCTGATGTGACCGCCATCTGTCGCAACGCGGGTTGGCCCCTGACCGGCGACATCCAGAATCGCCTCGGTGCCAGAGGCATCAAGCCGCGCGCCCGGACGCACAATCACGTAGGCGTCGGCAGCCGTGGCAGTCGCGCGTTTCGAATCGATTTCACCGCCGATGATGATGCTGCCACCCTTGCCGACCTGCCCGTAGGTTCGACCCAAGGCATCGAGCGCGGTGTTGGCGCGTCCAGCGACATCCAGCACCGCCTGCTCGCCGATCCAGATAGAACGGTTATGCGCAGTCGGATCGGCCAATTGAATCGACGTATCCGGTTTGATCGAGCCGAACTGTTGCTGGCGGATATCAACCGTGCCGCCCCAGGCATTGAGCTCACCTTCAACCGTGATCTGCCCGGCACCGCGCAGCTTGATGCTCTGCCCCGGATCGACGCTGATGCGCGAACCACGGCCAAGCGTCAACGCACTGTTGGCCGCGTCGATCAGACCGACCAGACTGGCCCCGCCCTGCAATGTCAGGCTGGCTCCGGCACGTTGGGTCAGCACTCCCTTGATCGGGTTTTCCTGGAAGAGCATTGGCGTCCACAGTTCCAGTGCCGATTGCGGATCAACACCGCTGACCTGATCCGGCGCGGCTTCGGCAAAGCGGTACACCGGCATGCTCACGTCAATCGCCGTGTCTTCGGCAACGTCGAGCCCGCTCAGACCGATCAGGTTGTAAGCGCTGAAGCCCTTGTTGAACAGGTCGGCGGACAACTGCAGGGTGTTGTCGGCCAGCACCTTGTCAGCCTGCCCGATGAGTAGCTTGTTAGCCTGCACGGTCAGGGTGCCGCCGCCCGTCACACCGTAGCCACGCACTTCGCCAGCAAGGTTCAAATGCGATTGGCCCGGTGCGCTAATGGCGCTGGATTCCAGCGTCAAATCACCGCCCTTGCCGCCCCGGGTCTTGCCGTTGGCGAGCAGCGCGCCGCCAGAAGACACATCGAGCAGACTGCCGGCGTCGATATCGATATCGCCACTGCTGCGAATCGACACCAGCCCCCCGTTGAGATACGCCAGGCTCGCGCCATCATCCGGATTGGTGCGCAGGTTGCTCCACACACCGCGAGTATCCAGTCGCACGCCTTCGGCAACCACTACCTGTGCCGCGTTGCCGGGTTTCGCCGTGAGTTGCGTGTCGGTGGTTGTCGAGCCGTTGAACTGATTGAGCACGTTACCCAGCCGCACACTGCCACCGCGAGCCGTCAGGTCGGCGCCCATTTGCACATCCGGGGCATACAGGGTGATGTCGCCACCGGCATCGACCGCGAGCGCGCCATCCACGGTGACTTGATCCTTGGCCGAAACCTTGAGCGCGCCGAGGCGAAAACCATTGAGTTGACCGTTATCCAGAAACAGCTTGCCCTTGCGCGAATCGGATACCGCGCCGGCCAGATCCAGATCACTGCCGGCCACCGGACGCTCGCCGCCAATCTGCACCTGATCCAGCAACGGATTGAGCGTGTAGAGCAATCCACTCGCCGCCGCCACATACGCCGGGTCATAACTGCCGACAATCAATTGCGCACGACGTGCCAGCGCCGTCTGGCTTTGTTCGTAGCCATCAAGCAACGGTTTCGGCGCCTGATTCTGCCGCTCGCCCTGATACACCTGGCCAATCATCTGCCCCTCGAGCACGGCGTTGGCGGTGGCGATTACCAGTTGCCCGGCATCACGCCCCACGGTGTACCCCGACTCGAAACGTGCGCGCGGCGCAATCAGCGGATTGTAGAAGTAGCTCGTCTGGCCCCAGCGCTCGCTGTTGTCTTCATAACCTTTGTACAGCCCGGTATAGAGCAGATCCCCCGGAGCACGGGAAACTTCATACAAGCGCCCATCCGCGCCACGCAACCAGCTCTGGCGGATCTGCCCGCTCTGCACATCCAGGGTGCCGCCGGACAGGTTGATCAGCGAGCCCTTTTCAGTGACCACATCGTTGCCGGCAAAACTCACCGTGCCGCCCTGCGCCATCCACTCGCCAACGCGGTGGCCCTGAGTGCCTAAGTAGCCGCCGACTTCAAGCAAACCGCCCGCCGTGTACCAACGATCCGTGGCATAGCCGTTGGTGCCGGCCGGCACGTAGACCAGCTCGCGCACATCGACCCAGATGTCATTGCTGTTGAGCGCACCTTTCTCACGGTTGACCGAGGCATCGCGCTGCTCGTTGCCCTGCACATTGATCTTGATGTTGTTGTTTTCCATCGCCACTTTGACGCCAAGAGCACCGGACACATCGATCATCGCGCCGTCACGCACCAGACTGCGGCGCTGGGCATTGACCGCAACCTGACCACCAGTGGCCAGGGTGATCGAGCCGTTCTGGAACTCGACGCTGGCGCCACTCTGGATTTCGATGCGCGACTGATCGCCACGAATCCGGTTGTTGGCGCTGACGGCGGTCAGGGCCGCGTCGCGCTGACTGTCGAGGGCCGTGAGTTCACTGCTGTCGAGCATGATCGCCGTGGCACTGCCCTGCCCCAGCGTGACGCTACCGCCGGTGTCGGTGATCGGGTTCGTCAGGTGAATCGTGCCGCGTGTCGCCACTGAAGTGCTGGCGAGCAACACGCCGTTCTGCACCACTTCATGACCGGTCAGGGTGATGTCGCCGGTGGCGGATTGAATCAACCCATTGTTAGTGACTTTGCCCGCCACAGCCCCGGCCTTGAAGCCCGGAATGACTTCGTTACCGAAGGTGGTGGACAGCGCATTGCCTTCGGTGCCCGAACCTTTACGGATGTAGAAACGGTCACCGGCCGCTAATACCGTCTGGCCCTTGATGGTGCTAATGCTGCCGTCGTTCTGCACTTCGTTGCCGAGCAGTAACGCGTACCCCCCGGCATCGGTGGAGGCCACAGGTTTATGCGTCGCGATGGAGGCGCCGCGCTCCACCAGCACCTTGCCGGCGGCATCAGTGAAGGTCGGCGCTGTGCCGGTGCTGTCGAAGTACAGGCCACGATCACGGAACTGGATATCGGTGATATTCGCTGCCGCCGCCACCAGGTTGCGCACGTTGACCTGGCTGCTGCCACTGAAGACGATGCCGTTGCGGTTGATCAGCATCACCGTGCCGTCACCCTTGATCTGACCCTGGATCTGGCTGGCGTGTGCGTTCGGATCATTGACGCGGTTGAGCACTGCCCAGTTCGCTTGTTGGGCGAACTCGACCGAGGTGTTACGACCGACGTTGAAAGTTTCCCAGTTGAGAATCGCCTTGTCGGCGGTCTGCTCGATCTTCACCGTGGTCTTGCCGTCGGCCAGGGTCTGTTGCGGCCCCTTGGCGTTCTGCCAACCTTGCGCAAGGCTGTTATCGACCTTCAAACCGCCCTCGCCCAGACCGTCCGGGACAAACTGCACCGAACCCAGCGCCGTTGCGCGCCCGGCCGCCTGCGCCGCTTGCTGTGCTGCAATCGCGGCAACGGTGTTGTTCAAGGTCTGGATCGACCGCTGCAACTGCTGATTGGCCCTCTGTTGCTGAGCCAATGGCGGCGTCATCCCCGGCAAACCACCGACGCTCGGCCGCGCTGCCGCGGCTTGCTGCGCGGCGCCCTTGGCAGCGAACCAGCTCGAACTGAAGGCCGTCTGCGCGTGCGCGCTGCCCGCCACCAGACACAACGCCACCGCTTGCGCCAACGGCTTGAGCAGCCACAGCGCCGGGTCCACGGCATCACGCTTGAAGGACGGAACGTTGGTACGACGACGGGATGGGCGAGCGAGCATCACTACGAGATCCTTTTTGATTGCCACACTTGGGTTGCCACGCAAGGCCGCAGGCGTGCAAAAACCTGCTGTTACGACATAGGCCGTTGGCGAGAGTCACGACCGAACGGATGTCACACAAACTTCATGTTCGGGGTGTATTCGAGCAAAAAAATGGCGGCAACCCGAAGGTTGCCGCCATTTCGATTACGCCAGCTTGAGCTTACAAAGGACGACCGATAGCGTTGCAGACGCTGGCGTTGTTGATGTCCAGGTTGTAGCCCGACGTGTTGGTGATGAAGTTGGCGGTTACAGCGGTTTTCCAGGCGTTAGGCACAGCGACGAATTTGTGAGCCTGAGTCGCGGTGTTGTTACCCGGGTTGCTGTAGTGAGTGGTCAGGAAGGCTTTGACGTCAGCGGCCACCGCTGCATCCTTGTAGCACTGGCCGAAGATGAAGTTGGTGTAGGCAGCCAGTTTGTAACCCACGGCAGGGTTAGGTACCACTGGCGACCAGTTGGCTGGGTTGGCAGCCTGAGTAGCGGTAGACGGAGCAGCAACAGCGGCCAGTGCCAGGTTGACGTTAGCCGAAGTCGGCTGAACACCGTTCACACGAGCAACGACCGCGTTGCTGGTCGCATCAACGCCGTCCGGGCCGACATAACCGATGGAACCGTCAACCGCGTTCACGGCAGTGGCGACTTCAGAAGTGCTGGCGACGCCGACCCAGTTCGAAGGCAGGGTCGAACCTGCTGGCAAACGAGCGTTGGTGAAGGTGGTGCTGGTGGTGAACTGAGCCGGGCAGACCGAAGTCAGGTGGCGGGTCAGGATTTCCGAAGTGCCGCTGGAGACGTTGCGATAAACAATGCGGATCTTGGTGGAGTCGGAAGTACCCAGCAGCGCGCCCCAAGTGGTTTTTGCGCCAGAGAAAGCATCGCACAGCTGAGCACTGGTCAGGTTCAGAGCAGTCTGGCCGGCTTTTTTGTACGGAATGACAACCGAAGTGGCAACCGATGGCAGTTGGATCAGCGGGCCGTACGAAGCACCGAAGTTGGTGTTGTAGGTGTTGATTTCCGAAGCGCTGAGAATCGAGTCGCTACCGGCGAAGTGCACAGTGCCGGTGGTGCCGAAACCGGCTGGGTTGTTGGTCAGGAAAGCCGTCTTGCCACCGCCGCTACCGATGGCGGCGTAACTGAAGTTGGCTGGCAGGATGCTGTCGGCAGAACCTTTGTACAGAGCGGCTGGCAGAGTTGCGCCACCACCGGTAACGGCCATGGCTTGAGCGGAGGCCAGAGCGGCGACGGTCAGGGAAGCGGCGATCAGAGTGCGCTTGAACATGAAGAATCTCCTTTTCAACTAGGGTGTGAACACAGGTTTTCAGGGGGCTGCATGACACTTGAAAGACTCACCTGGCCCTCGCAGGCGTTGGCCCGGGTTAAGTCGCACTGAGAAATTCGCAGGTTCCGGTGACAGATAAAGGAAAAAACCTCGGGAGGTGCGCGGTGATTTTTGCGCGATTTTCTCGGGTGTTTGCAGTGGCTGGCGGGGTGTCTGGATCAGGGTTTTGGCTGAATCGGGCTGGAGCCGTTGACGGGTCGTTGCAGATGACAGAAAGGAGAACCCGAGGATGGTTGAGTCAACGGTCGGGTGATGCTGAAGTCCTGGGAAAAAATCTGGATTATTTATTGCCCTGACTGGCCTCTTCGCGAGCAAGCCCGCTCCCACAGTTGAAATGCGTTCCTCCTGTGGGAGCGGGCTTGCTCGCGAAGAGGCCCGATCAGACACCATCAAAACCCGCTACTGCACCAACTGATTGATCTCAATGATCGGCAACAACACTGCCATCACAATCACCAGCACCACCGCGCCCATCACCACAATCATCAAGGGCTCAAGCAGCGCGGTCATGCCCATCGCCCGCCGCTCGATATCCCGGGACAGGGTCAGCGCCGCACGTTCGAGCATCGGTGGCAGCGAACCGGTTTTCTCGCCGCTGGCGATCAGGTGAATCAGCACTGGCGGAAACACGTTCTCCACCCGCAACGCCGCCGCGAGGTTCACGCCCTCGCGCACCTTGGCCGTGGCGTCGCTGACACTCAGGCTCAAGCGGTCGTTGGACAAGGTCTGCCGCGCCGCTTCCAGTGCGCGCAGCAGCGGTACCCCGGCGCCGCCGAGAATCGCCAGGGTCGAGGCGAATCGGGCGGTATTCAGGCCGAGGATGAAGCGCCCGATCAGCGGCAGTTTCAGCACTCGATGATGCCAACTCAAACGCGCCGCCGGGTTGCGCAGATACAGGCGCCAGCTCCAGAAGCTTGCGGCCATGATCCCCGCGCACAGCCAACCCCAACTGCGGATGAAATCACTCGCGTTAAGCATCGCCAGGGTTAAGCCCGGCAGATCCTGTCGCGCCTGAGAAAACGCACTGACCACCTGCGGTACCACATAACTGAGCAGGAAAATCACAATGCCAATCGACACCAGCCCGACCACGCCCGGATAGATAAACGCGGTGAGAATCTTGCCCCGCAAATTGTTGCGCTCCTCGATGTAATCCGCGAGCCGCTCCATGACCTGCGCCAGATCACCGGACTCCTCCCCCGCCGCGATCAGCGCCCGGTAGATCTCGGGAAAATCCCGTGGTCGCGCCGCCAGCGATTCGGCCAGACGCATGCCACTGCGCACGTCGGCGCGCACCGCGCTGAGGGTGTGGGCGATGTGCTTTTTCTCGGCCTGCTCGACCGTGGCACTCAACGCCGCTTCCAGCGGCAAACTGGCGCCGAGCAGGCTCGCCAGTTGCCGGGTGGCCCAGGCCAGGTCGTTGTCCGAGAGCTTGGCACTGAACAATCCACCACCGCCCTGATGGGCGACGTTGCTTTCCTTTTGCACCGACAACGCGGTCAAGCCGCGCCCACGCAAGGCACTGAACGCGGCGGTTTGACTGTCCGCTTCCAGGTGCCCGGATTCGATTTTGCCGCTGGCGTCAGCGGCTTCAAAACGATAGCGATTCATCAGGCGTCCCGTGTCACACGCAGGATTTCTTCGGGGGCGGTGGCTCCGCTGCGAATCCAGCGCTCACCGTCCTCGCGCAAGCTGGACATGCCAGCCTTGGCTGCCGAAGCGCGCAAGGCTTGCTCCCCTGCCCCTTGGTGAATCAAGGTGCGAATGTCGTCGTCGATGCAGAACAATTCGTGAATGCCGGTGCGGCCGCTGTAGCCGGTTTGATTACACGCCGGGCAACCGATGGGGCGCCAGGTGCCGGGGGCTGCCGGGTCTTCCTGTTTGCACTGATTGCACAGGCGCCGCACCAAGCGCTGCGCCAGCACGCCGAGCATCGACGAGGCCAGCAGAAACGGCTCGACGCCCATGTCGATCAAGCGGTTGACCGCCGACACCGCGTCGTTGGTGTGCAATGTCGCCAACACCAGGTGACCGGTCAGCGAAGCCTGTACAGCGATTTGCGCGGTTTCCAGATCGCGGATCTCGCCGATCATGATGATGTCCGGGTCCTGGCGCAGAATTGCCCGCAGCGCGAGGGCGAAGGTCATGTCGATCTTGGCGTTGACCTGGATCTGGCTGATCCCCGGCAGGTCGTATTCCACCGGGTCTTCGACGGTGAGGATGTTGCTGGTGCTGGCATCGAGTCGCGCCAGTGCGGCGTAGAGGCTGGTGGTCTTGCCACTGCCGGTGGGGCCGGTAACCAGGACGATGCCGTGGGGCTGGCGGATCAGGTGGTCGAGTTTGCCCAGCACCTGCGCGTCCATGCCGAGGGTTTCCAGATGCAGACGCCCGGCCTGTTTGTCGAGCAAACGCATCACCACGCGTTCGCCATGGCCGGTGGGCACCGTTGAAACGCGAATATCAATCGGCCGCCCGGCCACGCGCAGCGCGATACGACCGTCCTGCGGCAGGCGTTTTTCGGCGATATCGAGCTGGGCCATGATCTTGATCCGCGACACCAGCGCACCGTGCAACGCCTTGCGCGGCGAGACCACGTCACGCAGGGTGCCGTCGACCCGATAGCGCACCACTGAATGGGTTTCGAACGGTTCGATGTGAATATCGCTGGCCTCATCGCGAGCGGCCTGGGTGAGCAGCGCGTTGATCATGCGGATCACCGGCGCGCCGTCCTGGGTGTCCAGCAGGTCGGTGATTTCCGGCATGTCCTGCATCAGACGATCAAGGTCGACTTCGTTTTCAGCAGCGCCGACCACCGCCGCGGCGCTGCCCGTGTCGGCGTAGGCGGCGGCGAGCAAACCGTCGAGTTCGTCATCGCGCACCCGCGCAACTTTTGCCGCGCCGAACTGGCGTCGCACCTCGCTGATCGACCAGCCGGGCGTTGACGGGCACACCGTCAGCACGCCGTCACACAACAGAATGCGTTGAGCCTTGGCCCAGGCGTAAGGCAAGACGCTCATTGCAAAGGCACTGCTTTAATCGTGGCGCGCGGCCCCGACGTCGGCCTGCTCACCGGAACGCCTTGCGCCGCCGTGGGTAATTGCGGCGCCTGCATGTCCGGCATCGCCCAACTGCGCTCCGGTTGCAAACCGCCCTGTGCGCGGCGCATGAAGTCATAACGGTTCAGTGTGATGCTGCGTCCCGCTTCGCTGTCGCGAATGATGTACGGGCGCAGGAACACCATCAGGTTGGTCTTGCTGATCGCCCGGCGCTCGTTGCGAAACAGCGCGCCAATTCCGGGGATGGTCGACAGCCACGGCACCGCGTCATTGCTCTGGCTGTAGCCATCCTGCAGCAAGCCGCCGAGCACCATGATCTGTCCGTCATCGAGCAGGATGCTGGTGTCGATCGCACGTTTGTTGGTGACAATGCCCGCCGCTCTCGCGCTGTTGGACGCGCGCTCGTCAATGCTGCTGACTTCCTGATAGATGTCGAGTTTGACCGTACCGCCCTCGGAAATCTGCGGGCGCACGTTGAGTTTCAACCCCACTTCTTCACGCGTCACGGTCTGGAACGGGTTGTTGCTGGTGCCCCCGCCGCCGGTGACGTAGCTGCCGCTGACAAACGGGATGGTCTGGCCGACGAAAATGCTCGCCGCTTCGTTGTCCAGCGTCAGCAGGTTCGGTGTCGACAGCACGTTGGTACCGCCCTTGCTCTTCAGCGCTCGCGCCAACACCTTCAGATCAAGAATCTTGCCGATGCCGGGGATGTCGACGGTGCCGTTGACGTAACCGAGGTTCAAGCCTTGCGGCAACACGTCTAGGCTGGTCTTGCCGCTAAGGTTGATCCCGGAACCACCGAGATTCGCCCCGCCGATCACGCCATTGCCGCCCAGGTTGCCAGTCTGCCACTGCACGCCGAACTCACTGGCATCATCCTCGCCGACTTCAACGATCAGGCTTTCGATCACCACTTGCGCGCGGCGCTGGTCGAGCAGATCAATGACTTCGCGCAGGTTGCGGTAGAGCGGCTCCGGCGCGGAAATCAGCAAGGTGTTAGTGGTCGCGTCCGCCTGAATCGTCACGCCACCCGCGCTGAACGCAACGTTCTGTTCGGTGCTTTGGGCGCTGCCGCTGGTGGCGCTGCTGCCCTGGGCATAACTGCCGCCAGTGCTACCGTTGCTGGAAGTGGTCGAAGTAGTGCCGCTGGTTTGCGTACCACTCTGAGCGCTCGAGCCACCATTACTGCCGCTGCTGCCCATGGCACTGAGCACCGAACGCGCGCTGTCACTGGTGCCGCTGTCGCTTTCGCCAGTGAGCAAACCACGTAACGCCTGTGCCAGTTTCGCCGCCTGCGCATTGCGCAGATACACCACATGCAGATTGCTCGGATTGCTCTGCGCGTTATCCAGTTTGTAGATCAGATTACGCGCCAGTTCCGTGCGCTCCGGACTGCCGGCGCGAATGATGATGGTGTTCGAACGCGGATCGCCAATCACCGCGATTTTCTGCGTCGGATCATTGCCCGGCGTGTCGAGTAAATCAGCGACCATCGGCGCGATGTCAGCAGCGATGCCGTTCTGGATCTGTACCACGTCGGTGTCGATGGCGCTTGGCGTGTCGATACTGGCGATCAACTGCGCGACGCGGGTCAGGTTGTCGGCGTAATCGGTGATGACCACGGTGTTGTTGCCGGGATAGGCGTTGATCGGATTGTTCGGCGAGACAATCGGCCGCAACACCGGAATCAGGTTCACCGCGTTCTCGTATTGCAGTCGAAACGTGCGGGTGAGCATGCCGTTGCCGGCAGGCTTGTCGGCGCTGTAGATCGGCCCGCCGAGCAGTTTGGCATCGGCCTCAGGCACGACGTGGGCGACCCCGCCGACATCGACCACGGCAAAGCCTTGCATGCGCAGAGCCGACAGCAGCATGTCGTAGGCCTGGTGCGCCGGCACCTGCCCTTGCGAAACCAGCGTCAGAGTGCCCTTGACCCGTGGATCGACCAGAAACTGCTGACCGGTCGAACGTGACAAGGCGCGCACCACCGCCTGAATATCGGCCTCGACAAAATTCAGCGTCACCGGTTGATCACCCAGCGGATTGCTCGGCACGGCGCTGCCCCGTGAGGCGGCGCTACCACGAGCGCGCTGGGTGATGTTGTGCAATTGCTTGGGCGCGGGCCTGACTTGCGCCTGAGCCCGCTCGCGATCAAGCACCGCATCACCGCTGCGCTGAGTGTTGGCCAACGGCCGGCCGAGTTCGCTGTCGACCAGCAACGGCGGCGGATTTGGCGGTGTAGAGGTGTTGCTGCACGCGCTCAATGCCATCAGCAGCATCGGCAATGCCATGCGTGCCGGTTTGGATCCTGACCCCTTCATGAAGCTTCCTTAGCGCCCAGCGCCTGATCCATGCGAACGGTGCCTGACAGAGTGCCGGCAGTAACCTCGGTCGAGGTGTTGTCGGTGCGTTGCAAACGGGCCTCGACCACTTGCAGAGAACGTTGCGACGGCTGGCTCAGCAGCCAGTCGAGCACCGCGTCGGCCGGTGCGGCGTCGAAGGTCAGTTGCCATGAACCGGCGCCTGCGGCGTGTAATTGGTAGTGTCCGGCCAGACCACTGGCCTGCAGGGTTTGCTCCAGTGACTGGCCGACGCTTTGCCCGTCCGGGCGCACGTTGACCTCGCGCAGCAGCACTTGCAGCGCCTCGGTCTGGGCGCGCAGTTTTGGCGTTTCGGCTTGCCAATAGGCGATTTTCTTCAGCGGTGGCTGGATCAGCGCCACCCAGACCAGCAACCCGAACAGCGCGATGGCCATCCCCGCGACCATACGTTTCTCGCGCAACGCCAACGGCTGCCAACGCGCCTGCAACTGACGATTGAAGCCCTGCCAGCGGGCGCGGTACACCACAAACGCAGCCTTATTCATCGTCTGCCTCGCTGCTGTTGTCTTCGGTTTCATGGGTGCTGGCTTCAGCGGCCGGGCGCAACGTCCAGCCCTCGTCGTCGGCTGTCACGCTGGTCCCGGCCTGGGCCAGGGCGCTTTGCCAATCCTTGTCATTGCCGCTGCGGCGAGCGTCGGTCGGCAGAGTCAATTGCAACGTCCCGTCGACATAGGCCAGACGCTCGACGCTGCCGGCCATGAACGGCATGCCAGTGCCGGCCTGCAGCACCAGGCGATTGAAGGTTTGCGCCGGATCATCCGCCGC
Source organism: Pseudomonas sp. RA_105y_Pfl2_P56 (assembly GCF_963970845.1). Taxonomy (NCBI): domain Bacteria; kingdom Pseudomonadati; phylum Pseudomonadota; class Gammaproteobacteria; order Pseudomonadales; family Pseudomonadaceae; genus Pseudomonas; species Pseudomonas sp. RA_105y_Pfl2_P56. The sequence continues at coordinate 74,205 of NZ_CAXAPL010000021.1, read as the reverse complement.
GCCTTTGCGCCGCGCCGCCAATTGCTGACGAGCCTGTTGCAGCGGATTGAGGATCACCGGTAACTGCGGGAAAGCCTGTTTTACCCGCTGACTCATTTGTGCCTTGAGTTGCTGGCCCTGGCTCGCTTCGCGGGCGGCATAGAGGTTCAATCCGATTACCCACACCGCCACGGCCAACGCGCAAAAACCAATCGCCCGCCCCCAGCCGCGATGTTCATGGCTTTGTTGTTGCACCGCGCCGTGCAAGCCCCACCCCGGTACCGGCCCGGTCCAGCGCTGGGCTTCGCTCATGGGCAGTTCGGCACCGGGTGGCGGCGCAGCGCCGATCCAGTGCAGCGTAACGCCCGGCTCCCACAGCGAGTTGTCGACGCCTTCATCAAACAACGGTTGCACCCGTGCCGATTGCAGACTTTCGCGCAGCAACAGATGGCCGTCCTGCACGTACGCGACAAGGCCCGGCAGCACCGGCAAGCTGTAGACCGCCGGGTACAGACCGCGCAGGTTCAGGCCGGAATGCTTGAGGAGATGCGCAAGGTGCAGCAGGCGTTGACGCGACGCCCACGCGATTTGCACCCGCCCCGCCTCGTCACGCGGACTGTGGGCGATGTGCATTTCGCTGCTGTCGCCGAGCATCAGCGCCTGCGCCGCGCACTGCACCGCCGCTGCGGTCTTGTTTGCGGGCAGCGGCGGCAGATCGATACTCGCCAACAGACTGTCCGCCGGGTGCAGAAAACACAGCAGTGGCGGCAGTTTCGGCAGCTGAATCAACTGCGCCAACGTCAGCCAGTCTTCACGGCTGACCTGGCCCTGACGATCCAGCCATGCGCAATTCAGCGTGCTGTCCAAGTCCAGTTCCGCCAATGGCGGCAGCGCAACCCTTAACTGAGTCATACGCCCACCCGCGACCAGATCACCTGCGGCAAACGGTCCTGGCTACGATGCAACAACGCATCAAGGCTGACCCGGCGCAGCTCGCGTCGCGCTTCACCGCGCAGGCGAAACCAGTCGCTGGTGATGCCGACCTTGACGCTGCTGACTTCCAGATTCGGCATGCGCAAGCGGTTGACGAAGTCGCCCCGGTTGATGAACCAGCGTCCGGCGTCCCGCTCATTGATCAACGCCTGCGCGCGCGCCAGCGACAGCCCCGGCACATACGCCGCCAGCACCGGTGCAGTGGCGGTATTGCCGTTGATCCAGGTGGTCGCGGGAATCACCGTGAGGTACGGCGCCAGTTTGCCAATCACCGCGTCATTCACACCGTCAACACTGCGCAAATCATCGATGCTGCGCAGCATCGGCAGCGTCGGATTTTGTGGTTTGCGCGAGGCGTTAGGCGATGTGGCGCGACCGCTATCGAAGCCGTTGTTGTTCTCGGCAATCTGCACATTCAACAGGCGCGGGTACGACTCGATCACCCGCTGACGGATACGCTGATTCAAAGCGGCACTGACCCCGATCAACTCGCACAAACGCTCAAACGCCTGCACCTGCGCCTCATCGACACGTTCGTTGGCCACCAGATTGCGCAGGTTGAACTTGCCTTGTTCGTCTTCCAGTCGCCCCTCAAAACCCTGCGCCACCAAGCGCTGTGCCCACGGCTGATCGAGCCGGGTCAACGGATCGCGCTGGCGGGCATCCCAAAGAATTTGGCGGCTGATCTCCACGCCGCCCTGCACCATCCAACGCCCCTGCACCCGCTGCTGATCGGCCTCCAGCGCACGGGTGGCGACGCTCTGGCGCGTCAACATGCCCGCCGCAATCACCGCCACCACGGCGGCAATCAGCAACGCGCTGATGATCGCCATGCCCTGTTGCTTCGCCCCATTAGGCGAACGTCTGTTCATGGCCGGCCTTAAAGCTGCCAGGAACCGATATCGGCATTGACGCCGTCGCCGTCCGGCTGACCGTCGGCACCGAGCGAGAAAATGTCGATCTCGCCGTTGGCACCCGGATTGAGGTACTGATAAGGACGGCCCCACGGATCATTCGGCAAACGCTCCAGGTACGAACGCCAGTTGCTGTTCTTCGCATCCGCCGTGCGCTCTACCAGCACTTTCAAGCCCTGATTCATGCTCGGGTAAGTGCCGTGATCGAGACGATACAGCTTCAACGCCTGCATCAACCCGCCAATGTCCTGCTTCGCCGCCGTCGCCCGCGCCTGATCCGGCCGGTCGAGCACCTTGGGCACCACCATCGCCGCCAGAATCCCCAAAATCACCACCACCACCATGATCTCGATCAGGGTAAAACCCTGCTGCCCACGGGGCTTGCGCGGCGACTGTTCAGGCGGTGTGCACGGTGCGATATCCATCTCGACATTCCTTTGGCTTGATTCGATTCGACGCGCAGTGTTGCAAGAAGATATGTCAGGGATGTTGAAAAACCTCGGGAGTTTTCGTCGTCAAGCCGTCAAGGACGGGGGTTAGCGTCGAGGGCTGTGCTTTGGTTTTGGGCCATTTATGCGTGCGCGTTCCCGAGAAGCGGGTTTCACATTGATTGAGGTGCTGGTGGCGCTGGCGATTATTGCCGTGGCGATGTCGGCGGCTGTGCGCGTGGCGGGGTTGATGACGCAGAGCAATGGGGTGTTGCGGGATCGGTCGGTGGCGATGATTGCGGCGCAGAGTCGGATGGCGGAGTTGCGGCTTGAGGGGCGATTGCCGATGGGGATGAAGGCTCAGGACTGCGATCAGGGCCGGCTATTGCTGCGCTGTGAACAGGTGATCGCAGCGGCAGAGAATGGTCGGTTGCTGAAGATCGGAATTCAGGTATTCGACCGCAACCAGGATGCGCCGCCGTTGGCCAGGCTTGAGACGTTGCTAAGCCGCCCGGAAAGCGCCTCGCCCTAGCCCGCCCGAAACGTTGAACCACTAAAGCCCTCGGATAGACGACTGGTTTCTGAATGGTGCTTACTCGAACAGTTCTAAATATTCCGCCCAACCATACAAAGCCAGAATTCCCAGCAGAGAAAATGCATTCAATCGATATGGAATTTCGACCCACCGCCGCAAATTCAGCGGAAGGCTCCGGACATCCTCGAGGGCGCTCGGATTATCCAGCAACAGGCGCGAAGGACGTTTACGAAGCAAAGCAGTGATCAGATTGAGCCTGTACCTGCGCGCCCAAAAACCGGAACGGCCCTTCTGCGGGCAGTTGTGGAGCAGATAGCAATTTTCAAGGTGCGACTCAATTTCGGAAAGCTTGAAATACCCGACATAGATCATCACCAGAACGTTGGAGATGATCAGCACCAGTAACGCAATGCCAGTGGCGGCGAACAGAAGTTTGATTTCAGTCATGGGGAGAGTCTTCGTAAACGACCTCACCGAAGGACTGATTTTCTTTCTGCCCCATTACAAAAAACCTCCGTATTTCCCATACAGCCAAAGCAGCGACGTCCCGCCGCACACGAAATAGCCGACATGAAATGGGCACGTTGCCCAGAACTTGAGTCCTCTGGGAAGGCGTTGAACGGCGTCGATCAGCAAGGGTTCCTGCCGTTGGATACTCTTGGACGTTATCAACCGGCTTACTGCGGTCATCCGCTGAGTTCTCGAGTAAAAACTTCCCCCTGATGAACCACAGTCCATGGATAGGTACAGCCACTCATCAAAGTGTTTTTCCAGAGCATCAAGTTTTGTATAAACGGCGTAGAAAATCATCGCGCAGTTGATTACGCCCATCACGATCTGCGCCCCACATGCCCAGGCAAATACTGTGCTGGTGATTTCCATTATTCGGAATACTCATGGATTTCCTGCCCCAATACCTCTCCTAGCTCCGTCATCTTTGTTCCTGTCTCCACGGACCCTGCCGCACCGACCACAAGCACACACACAAGTTTTCCCATTCCTTTCAATTTCGCGCAGACCGCCAAACCTGCTTTCCCTCCGATATATCCACCAGCAAGAGCTCCAGCGGTACCGCCGACCATTTTCCCTCCCCCTACAAACCTCACTTGCCTGCATTCCGCCTCGCGGTCGGACGCGCAGACCTCGTGGATTTTTGAGCTGGATGCGCCCAGTTGTAGACCAATGCCGAGATAGCCACCGCCCTTCATGAACTTCGCTGCTCTGGCAACGCCCGCAATGTTAGTTGCATATCCGGGCAGTCGGATTAAGCGGTTAGGCTGCTAAATCACCGCAAATTAAAAATCAATTTGCCTACCGCCGATTTGAATTTCCGTATCATTCTGACCGGCAACCATAGCCGAAGCGCTAATTGCATTTTGATTCGCCCAATTACGAAGTTTCGTGAACTCGTCTTTACGCATTTTGCTCATGGGTACAAAACGCGAAATAGTCGTTTCAAAATCCACCATCGTCAGGTCGCTTAAATCACCAGCGCCATTCATCCGCCGTGAGAACGCTTCAATCAGCGAGTCCCCAACCCAAGCTTCGATTTCAGCACCAGAAAGCACAATGTCTTTACCAAAATTCGACTCGCCGCCTAGAGCAGACAATCGATCCAAATCGAATTTTTCTGGATCACGCTTCAATTTCTTCAGATGTATTTCAAGAATCTTCTTTCTTTCCGATGTCGACGGGAAGTCAACGAAAAATATTTCGTCGAATCGCCCCTTCCTCAACAACTCCGGCGGTAAGCTGTTGATATTGTTAGCGGTAGCAAACACAAAAACAGGTGCCGTTTTTTCTTGCATCCAAGTCAACAGCGTGCCGAATACGCGTGTAGCAGTGCCACCATCAGATGCCCCTCCGGAAGAGCCAGAAAGTCCTTTTTCAATTTCATCGATCCATAGGATGCAGGGCGAGATAGCTTCGGCAGTACGTAGTGCGGAACGAATATTGGATTCTGAAGAGCCGACCACCCCTTGGAAGATTTTTCCCATATCCAAACGCAATAAGGGCATGTTCCATGACGACGATATGCATTTCGCCGTTAGCGACTTGCCGCAACCAGGAACTCCCGTTAAGAGCAAACCCTTCGGGGTTCTGACACCAAACTCCTGAGCCAACTGCCCAAAACACTGGCTACGCAAATGGAGCCATTTTTTAAGAGTTGCCAGCCCTCCAACATCTTCAAGACTTACCTTTGAGTCAATGTATTCCAAAATACCTGTTTTCCGTATAATTTGTTTTTTCTCGGAAAGCAGATCCTTTACGGTGTTTTCATTTATACTCAGGCTGGATACCAATGAACGAGACAAGCTATTGTCAATTTCCAATCCCGTGAGACCCAAAGCGGCATCAATAAGTTTATCTTTGGCCTCACTAGAAAGATCAATCTTAACACTGCCGTTGCCCTGCCATGAATTAACAAAGTTATTTATCTGATTTTTAACTTCTTCTCTTGATGGCAGTGGAAAATCAATTAACGTGATTTCCTTTTGAAGATCATTAGCAACTTCAAAGCTGGGCGCCACGACAATGCAGTTGCTTCGATAACCACGTGAACGGATATTGATGGCTAAATCTCGAAGTCGACGGCGGTAGACAGGATTTGAGCTTGAGGCAAGGTAGTTATGAGCATCACAAAAAACAAAAATGTTTTTGCTGCCCTCCTCCTTCGCCTTTTCTTCGCAAAAATCCAAGGCCACTTTCAAATCAAAGGTTTTATCCCCAGCCACGACGCCATTTATCTGGACGCCTAGCGTCGAGTTCCAAACGAACAAACGATGGCTGAGCGCCTTGGCGATTTCAGAAATCTCATTGAGAGCACGCTCTTCCTCAAAAGTTTCAATGACCAAAATCGCATAACGCGCTTTCAGGTAATCTGTTATCTGCTTGGTACGGCTCATGCTTATTATCCCTGCGCTTGAACTGAGTTATACATGCATCGGAAGGCCGGTTTTGGTAACGCCAGAATTTGAAACAATAAACTCGACAACTCTTCCAGTACGAAAAAAGTCAATATCGACTCTGTCACTGGTTTTGATAATTTGCTTGTGCTGAAAGGGATGTTTAGCGTTATGCCGATACCGACCTGCCAGCGTCAAGTCTACGGCTTTAACAACTCGAATCATGCCTTCATTCTGGAATATCTCTTTTGGCGTATAGCCTGTATAGAGTATCCAGTTTTTCTCGCCATTGACGGCGTGTATTAATTGTTCCAAGGCTGGCGCCTGGTCGAGCGGCTCCCCCCCGGAGAGGGTAACCCCAGCGATGTCCATTGCATTTATCTTCTGAGCCAATTCATAAACAGACATCAGCGTATTCGCTTCGCCATCATGCGTCGCCTGGTTGAAACATCCCTTACAATTCAGCACACAACCCTGCACCCATAATGTCAAGCGTAATCCAGGGCCGTTAACGCTGCTTAACTCCATATGGTGTAAATTGATTTCCATTTAGAAGTTCGCACTGAGAATTTGAAGGGTTTGCTCTTCATGAACTACGGTATACTCCGGCTTCCACTCTGTTACAAGCTCCGCCATAGGGCTAGAAAGTAGAGCCTCAAGCTCTTCAGTAAGTTTTGTGCAAATATCGCCTTTCACGCCATGCACTTCCTCCGTAATTGCATCGCCCGTAAAAGTGACATGAATACCGTATTCATAGCGAGGTCCAAATTCAATCTCGAACCCTTGAAGCGTTTCTTTCACCCTTGCTGGAACCCCTGATGCTTCTATGCGCTTGATGGTTTCATCGATGGCTACGCTGATGTATGCTTTCTGAAAGCTTAAAGCCAAATCATCCATTATCGCTTCATCGCTGACTGAAATATTTTCCCGTTCGATGAGGAGTTTGTATGAGCCCGCCTCAATTTGGCAAACAAATAGATTGAATCCATCAGCGGTTTGGCCACAAATAGCCCTGTATTGCTGCGTGCCCAAATAGCCTAACTTGCTCAACACTTTTTTACTGAAATCGCTGGCAAACGTGGAAACCAGACTCGTCGTCGGGCTAAGGCCAATCTTGCCGAAAGCTTTGGCAATAGCTTCTTCATTAACATAAGAAAATTCAAACTTTGTACAATGCGACATTATTAAAGCTCCAGCCTGCGACCGGGAACAACTTCTTCGGCGGCCTGGATAGCAATTAACACATCAGGGGCAACCTCGATGTTACGCAGAGGCGCCATGGGTACAAGCGTCGCTTCAGGCGCAACATTTTTTAAAACCGGGGTTGGAGTTTCGGAGTTGACAACCACTCGACGTCTTTGTACTGCCTGTGATGCACCACTATCGCTCAGAAGACTTGCATCAATCGCTTCTAACAGCCGTCTTATTATCAGGGTTGGATTTGATGTGAGCTTTTCATATAGTTCAATGCGCAACAAAGCATCGGCTCCATCATTGAATTGCAATTTAACAAAATGATTTTGGGATGCATCGCCGGCGATGCCAATGCGCGAGATCTGATTCAGGTCCCGTGACAGCTTTCTCCAAACACTCCCGTCAAACGACGCAACAATTAACTTGGTTCCTGTTGCGGCAAAAGCATTGCAACCATTTTTAACCTCATCGGCATCAAAATTCTGGTAGCTGACCAGAATTTTCTCCCCGGCAGGAAATCCCAGAGCGGTTTCCAAATATTCATTTGTCGAAAAATCGATATCCTCATGAAATTTTAATGTTCTTGAATAAAAATAAAGACAAACAATGCCACCTAAACCATAGTACAGTGTTGTCATCGCCGTTTCCGGTGCAAGAACTGCAATAATTACCCCCGACAGAATAATGAATGCATAACCGTAATTTATACCCGCCATTGTATTGAATTTTTTATTTCTATAAGCCTGAAATGTTTTACCGGGGATATATTTTTTTGAAGGTGCAAATAGCAGAGCACCCACACCAAAAAAAATCAGAGTGATAAACCCCATTGCAGCCTGGCGAATTTGCCCATTCTGCAACCCTTCAAGAAGTACCCTCGCACCGCCAAAGATAAAAACAGGTATGCTTGCCAGGATTAAAAGTCCCAATATCTTACCTTTGGCGATCATCATCATTTTCCACACCGGGATAGTTCTTATCATTCACAAACCTTCTAGAGTTGATTCAGTAGCGCGTAGTGACGGGATGGCTGTAGAACTGCTGATGGGTCTATGCTACATGACGACCTTTGATTTATCACGCACTAGGGATGGTCTGAAGTAGCCATATGGTTCGAGCTAACTTCAACCACTGCCGATTTTGAAAGTGGCCAGTCGATCCAAAATGCTTTGGCATTGCCAATAGAGAGCGTCACGGGTAGTTGGCTCCCCTGCAGATCGTAACGGCTGTGTACCCTACAATCGAGCGGTAGCTCCGGCAAGGCGCCAAGCACTCGTTTGTGAACGCCAGGATCGGACTTCAAAAAAACCCTCCAATTTATGAAATTGAACGGGGAACACTATCGGTGAGAACCCTGAAAAACCCTGTCAGTCCTAAAGCGCCGTGAGGGAGCGATTCGACGTTTTGTCGGCGAACTCAACTTGGTTAAACTGGAGCCCTTTTTTACACACCCCGCACCAAAAACGGTCATTGCGTGACAATGGTATCGTCCACTCCTTTTCAAAATTCCTGACAGATTATGAATAGAGCAAAATCCTCAATCCGGGCCGTTGCTCCCGCACCAGGCATCCCTGAATCAATGGATACCTGACATGACCAACTCATCGCAGAACGCGAGGTTAAATAAATTGCTGGCCGTGAGCGAAGCCAGTATCGACAAGACTGAGTCCAACACCGACTTATTGAAGGTGATCCATGAGTTCGCCTCGTACGATGGCCCGCTCGAATTCGATCGCACCCGCGCATGGTGGTTTTTCGTCACTGGCCTGTTATTGCTTGCGAGTGCTGTGGCCCTTTATTGGATTGGGAACATCTCTAGCGTCGCTCTGTTCTTTTATCGATTGGAAATTGATCCCGACTCGTTCGGCATGGGCACTGGTTTTCTTGGCATCGTCATTGCCGCTGGGAGTCTGACATGGATGAAATCCAAATCTAATCGGTTGCCGTCGCTCAGTAAAAGAATTGCTCGACTGTCATCCTACTTCCACAACGGACTGACTTTCCTGAAAGAAGACTCGGCCACGACCCTCAAGAAGCTGGACACGGAATTTGGTGATTACCGCCGGGGCAACTACAGCCGCGAGTTGGTCGAGTCGATACAGGGTGTATTTCCCGGCACGCAGCGCAACCTCCCTTACCACTATCGCCAGTTGCACTACGTTAACAGGCGAACAGTGCACACCACGGTGACCGACAAAGATGGAAAAACCAAAACGGAGACTCGAGTGGTTTACGACCACTACGACCGGTACAGCCTTGTCATCGACTTTCCATGGGTCAGCGGGATATCGGTTAGATCTGATGACCAATCGGAGAACGACTATGCGTGCCCCATGGACACGGCTTCTCCGGATTTCAATAAAGCGTTCCGTTTGACCGGTCGCAGCGAGATACTCTGTGCGAAATTCATCAAGCCTTCGACGGTGCTCCACTTGCTGAAGCTGTTCGACATCCTCCATCGTCCGAACCTGGAGTTCGCCGACAGTGGAAAGCTCTGCCTCAGCTTCGCCAGCAAAGACCTGCTCGCGTTCGGTACCGAGTATTCGCTGGCATCACCCAACGAGTTTTACGCAGAAATTTCTGCCGGTGTCGAACTGCCGCGCTTGATGTCGGCGCTCCAATGGAGCCATGCACTCAGCGAGCTGCACGATGACAACTTTGCCTCCTATCCCCTAACAAGCTGCCAAGAGAAGTAAGCCATGGACATTGCACTCATCCTTTCCGCTGTTATCGCTGTCGTCATCATCGTAGCGGGCTTCAGCCTCTACAACGGCATTATTGGGGGACACAACCGAGTACAACGTGCCTGGTCAGACGTGCTCGTTTACGAACGCCAGAAGACCAAGGTGCTCGATCAGCTTCAAAAAGTGCTCTCAGACTTCATGGTCTTTGAGTCCAGCCTCCTCGAAAAAATCGCCGGCCTTCGCAGCGCGGTCAATGCCCTTCCTGCTGGAGCGGACGGCAACGCCCTCACGAAAGTTGAAACCGCCTCGAGGGAGCTGATGGGGGGCTTGCGCGTTACCTTTGAGGCTTACCCTGATCTGAAAGCATCCGAAGCGGCGAACAACATGATGCGTGAAATCGCCGAACAACAAGAAAACGTCGGCGCGGCCATCACCATTTACAACCGCAACGTCGAACTGTTCAACAACTCCATCGAAATGTTCCCAGGCTCGCTCGTCAATGGCCTGTTCAACAAGAAAACGCGTGTGACGCCGTTCTCCGATACCGAAGCTTCGCAAAGTTTCTCTTACACCCCGAATATCTAAACCGCGTCATGCATCGAACCCATCACCCGTGAGGGTGATGGTCGATCACCTGCCTGCTTGAATAGATCCGCGGCTGATTTTTCCAGGCGCGATGCCGAAAGCAGCAACAAAGTAGACAGCCCCGGCTGGAGCGACTGTCAAATGAAGTCTTCAATCCTCGTACTTGCCGCACTTTATTGCATGGGCATCAGCACAGCATTTGCCGACGGCTCACAGGCGATAAGCGACAAACACGGGCCAGCAGGCATCGTCGTCGGTGAGCGTCTGGCTGCGGCCAAGTCCAAGCTAGTCAAACAAGGATGGAAGCCGACGCGGATACATGCCACCGACGGCTATGAATACAGTGGCGTAGAGCGGGAGCTGGCTGCACGCAAGTTCTTCGAACTGGATACCTGCTCGTTTGATAGCTCGCGTTGCGTCTTGTACTACTCGAAGAAAGGAACTTGCCTATGCGTCGATACCATCGGCGAGCAATTCAATGACATGACGGTCACGTGATGGACCCGTGAATGTCCCGATATTGAAGTATTCACCTGATCCACAAAATCGCAGACTGGAATCATTTGGATGAAGCGTGACCTTCATCCAACTCGTTCACATCCCGCGCCCGCCAGCCTCAATCCTCCCGCGTCAAAACCTCCAGCAACTCGATCTCAAACACCAGATTCGAATGCGGCGGGATCTTGCCCATCGTCCGCTCGCCGTACCCCAAATGCGCCGGCACCAGCAGTTTGCGTTTACCACCGACCTGCATGCCCATCAGTCCTTGATCCCAACCCTTGATCACCCGGCCAGTGCCGATCACGCACTGAAAAGGTTTGCCCCGGGTGTGGGACGAATCGAACTCCGTGCCGTCTTCCAGCCAGCCGGTGTATTGGGTAGTGATCAGCGCGCCTTTGACGGCGGCTTTGCCCTCGCCTACCTGAAGATCGATGACCTGCAGTTCATCATTCATGACATTCACTCTATTGTTCAACTGGCCGCCGTTTTCCCAGAATTGCCGGGTATTGGCAAGCCGTCAGTGACGATCAACGTGGTATCCGAACCGAGTGATGAACCCTTAACATAGCCAACCGCCATTACTTCCCGGATCGACTTGCCATGCTGGCAGCGCCCAAATGACTCAGCTCTTGATCAGCCTTGCCATCGGCGCGGTAATGCTTGCCGTCATTGCCCTGTTGATCTGGCGCGAGCGTGGTTTGCGCCAGCAGCTTGCCCAATACCGTGATCTGCTGACCCGCGCCGCCGAAGGCCGGAACATTCATCAGGACGGCGACGCCGAGCGTTTCAAGCGCAGCCAGTATTTCGCGCGGATCGGCACATGGGATTGGGAAGTCGACACCGACCGGCTGTACTGGTCAGACGCGATCTACGGCATGTTCGGGTTCAACATCGGCGAAGTGACACCTTCCTATGCGTTGTTCTGTTCCTGCGTGCATCCGGACGACCGCGTCAGGGTGCGCGCCGGCGAACTGCGTTGCCTGGAAACCGGTGAAAACCACGACGAGGAATATCGCGTGGTCTGGCCTGACGGCACGATTCGCTGGCTCCGGGAAACCGGCAATGTGGTGCGTAATGAACACGACGCGATGATCAAAATGATGGGCGTAGTGCGCGACATTACCGAAGAAAAAGCCTCGGCCAGTTACCTCAAACACCTCGCCCACTTCGACCCGTTGACCGGTCTGCCCAATCGGCTGGTGCTTGAAGAACGGCTCTGCGAAGCGCTGGACCATGCGCGCCAGAGCGGCACGCGGGTGGCACTGGTCTTCGTCGACCTAAACGGTTTCAAAACCATCAACGACCAGTACGGCCACGCTGCCGGCGACCGGGTTCTGATCACCACCGCCACTCGTCTGAAACGCATCCTGCGCGCCAGCGACACCGTCGCGCGCATCGGCGGCGACGAGTTCGTGGTGATCCTGCAAGACCTCGCACCCGGCATCAACCTGCAGGACGAAGCCCGCAGCATCTGCCAGAAGATCTTCATCGAACTGTCCCCACCGGTCAGCATCGGCAACGACCAGCGCCATATCGGTACCAGCCTTGGCGTCGCAGTGTTTCCCGATCATGCGACGGCGATGGATCGGTTGCTGCACATTGCCGATCTGGCGATGTATGAGGCCAAGCGCAGCGGGAATAATCAGTATCGGTTGGGCGAGGAAAGCCCTGCGCGTCTAAAGGCGCAGGGCTTTTGAATCCTGGGTTTAACGCGGAACCGGTTTCATCTCGACAATGGTCCCGTTGGTGATCATTACCATGACGTACTGGTCATTGATCTGCACCCACTGGGCCTGATCGACCGGTTTTTTCAGGCCCTTGGCTTTCCAGTCGAGGGCTTTCTCGCTGCGCTGATAAACGTCTGGGGCACGATCATTGACCTTCAACTCGCGGTCACTGACCGGAGATTGCACGGCGGGTTCGCTTGAGGTTTGCGCCGCTTGAACGACTGGGCTGATCCCGGCGATGCCGGCGACGAGGGCCAGGCTGGCGATTAGGGTTTTGCTGTTCATCGGTGAACCTTCTGAGATGTCTGATACCTGAACTCCGACTGCGCGGTGCTGGAATCATTCCTTGTTTTTTGTCGGGGCTGGCAGGGGGATTGTAGTTGTCCGTCGGGACGCGATCGCAGGCAAGCCAGGCTCCCACAGGATGGCGCGATGTTCGGCCCAAGTCGAAGTCCAGCTCAAGCGCCGTTACGACTTGATCCCCAATCTGGTGGCCGTTGCCAAGGGGTATATGGCCCACGAACGCGAAACCCTCGAAACGGTCATCGCTGCGCGCAACGCTGCAGTGGCCGTACTTGAGGCCACGCAAGCGCAACCGGGCAACGCAAAAAACATCGAGCAGTTGGGCCAAGCGGACAGCACGCTCAGCAGCGCGGTGGGTCGGTTGCATCTGACGCTGGAGGCCTATCCCGATCTCAAGGCCTCGCAGAACATGCAGCAACTCAGTGAAGAGCTGAGCAGCACCGAAAACAAAGTGAGCTTTGCGCGGCAGGCTTACAACGATGCGGTGATGACCTACAACACCCTCAAACAGGGTTTCCCTGCGGTGCTGCTGGCAACCGGTTTCGGTCATGGTACCGATGCAGCTCCGCTGAAATTTGCTGACACGCTGGCCATCAAGGTCGCTCCGAAAGTTTCTTTCTAACCCTCGTTATTCAAGGACGGCCCATGATTTTTTTTGAAAATCAACGCAGGGCCAGACGCCAGACGACACGTTTGGTGAACCTGATGATCCTGTCGCTGCTGGCTCTGACAGTCCTCACCAGCCTGCCCTTCGTCTTCCATGGTTTCGAAAATTACCTGAGCGGCACCGGCAGCCTGCTGGATGCGCTCATGGCGATTGCCTCAGGTACCCTCGTGCCTGCGGTGTATGCGTTGCCGGATTTATCGGTAATGTTTTCGGCAGCCTGATCAAGGCAGCAGTGAGTCGCCAACGCGAGTTCCTGGCGGATGCCAGCGCGGCGCAATTCACGCGCAATCCGCAGAGCATCGTCGGCGCCCTGAAAAAAATCGGCGCGCAAGGCTCGTCTATCGGTGCTGCCCGAGCCGGTGAGTACAGCCATTTTTATTTCAGCACGGGTGTCTCGAACCCGCTGAGTCGCCTGTTCGCTACCCACCCGGACCTGAACGAGCGCATCCGGCGGATTGATCCGCACTGGGATGGCAGCTTCACCGTTCGCAATGCCGCTGAGCAAGCAAACGGTCAGCAGTAAAGGCCGACAGGTTCAATGGATTGATTGGCGGAGCGAATGCCATCGCTGGCAAGCCAGATCCCAGAGCGGTTCAGCGCCCCTGACTGATCCGCTTTGCGCATCAATCCATACCAACAATGCAATTAACAGATTGTTACACCTGCGCCACTATCCACCCCAACAAAAACCGTGCGCCGCTTCCCCGTAGCGCACGTCATAAAAGCGGTGGAGTACTTTGTCATGACAGCCTCAATCCCACACGGCCGCTCGCGGGCCGGCGCCATTTTCCGGGTGACCTCGGGCAACTTCCTCGAACAGTTCGACTTCTTTCTGTTCGGTTTCTACGCCACCCAGATCGCGGCGGTGTTCTTTCCGGCGAGCAGTGAATTCGCCTCTCTGATGATGACCTTTGCAGTGTTCGGCGCAGGCTTTTTGATGCGCCCACTGGGGGCCATCGTGCTCGGTGCGTACATCGATGACGTCGGTCGCCGCAAAGGCCTGATCGTTACGCTATCGATCATGGCCAGCGGCACGATATTGATCGTGCTGGTGCCCGGATACGAAACCATTGGCCTGTTCGCCCCCGCACTGGTGTTGATCGGACGGCTGCTGCAAGGCTTCTCGGCCGGTGCCGAATTGGGCGGGGTTTCGGTTTATTTGTCCGAAATCGCCACGCCCGGTCGCAAAGGCTTTTTCACCGCTTGGCAGTCGGCCAGCCAGCAAGTGGCAATCATCGTTGCCGCCGCGCTGGGCTACGCGCTGAACGCTTGGATGGCACCGAACGTGGTTGCCGATTGGGGCTGGCGCATTCCGTTTTTCGTCGGCTGCATGATCGTGCCGTTCATCTTTGTGCTGCGCCGTAACCTGGCGGAAACCGAAGCGTTTGCTGCGCGCAAACACCGTCCGAGCATGGGCGAAGTGTTCCGCACCCTGGGTCAGAACTGGGGCGTCGTGCTCGGCGGGATGCTGATGGTCGCCCTGACCACCACCGCGTTCTATCTGATCACGGTGTACGCGCCGACCTTCGGCAAAACCGTGCTGCACCTGAGCACCTCCGACGCACTGCTGGTGACCTTGCTGGTGGGCGTGTCGAACTTCTTCTGGTTGCCGGTTGGCGGCATGCTGTCCGACCGCATTGGCCGTCGTCCGCTGCTGATCGCCATGTCGCTGCTGGCGCTGGCCACGACTTATCCGGCGCTGTCCTACCTGGTGCACGCTCCGAGTTTCAGCCACATGTTGCTGTCGCTGTTGTGGCTGTCGTTTATCTACGGGATGTACAACGGCGCCATGATTCCAGCCCTCACCGAGATCATGCCCGTGGAGGTGCGCGTCGCCGGTTTCTCTCTGGCCTACAGCCTGGCCACCGCGTTTTTTGGCGGTTTCACCCCAGCGATGTCGACCTTCCTGATCCAGTACACCGGCGACAAAGCCGCGCCGGGTTACTGGATGAGCATCGGTGCACTGTGCGCGTTGTGCGCCACCCTTTATCTGTATCGCCGCGCTGGCGGTCGCCTGCAACCTGCCGTCGTTTAAGGAGCGTTTCCCGATGAAAAAACTGTTCACCCTGACCGCCTTCGCCCTCCTCGCTTTCAGCGCCCTGACGCAGGCCGAAGAGCTACGCGTGATGACCTCGGGCGGCTTCACCGCCGCCTACAAAATCCTCGGGCCGAAATTCGCGGCGGCCACCGGCAACACCCTCGACACCACCCTTGGCCCGTCGATGGGCAAGTCCCCGGAGGCGATCCCTAATCGTCTGGCGCGCGGCGAACAGGCCGACGTGGTGATCATGGTCGGCTACGCCCTCGACGACTTGATCAAACAGGGCAAAGTCGACCCGGCGTCACGTGTTGAGCTGGCGGATTCGCGGATCGGCCTGGCAGTGCGCCAGGGCGCGCCGAAACCGGACATCAGCAGCGTCGAAGGCCTGAAGAAAACCCTGCTCGATGCACAGTCGGTGGCCTACTCCGACAGCGCCAGCGGCGTATACATCGAGCAGCAGTTGTTCAAGAAACTGGGCATCGAAGATCAACTGAAACCAAAAGCGAAGATGATCACGAAAATCCCGGTGGGCTCGGTCGTTGCCAGGGGCGATTATCAGTTGGGCTTTCAGCAGGTCAGCGAATTGCTGCCGGTGCCGGGGGTGAGTTTTGTGGCCAGGATTCCTGAGTCGGTGCAATCGGTCACACGATTTGCCGCCGGCATTCCCGTCGGCGCACAGCATCCGCAAGAAGCCAAGGCGCTACTCGCCTACCTCGCCGCACCGGCCGCCCAGGCTGACGTGCAGGCCACCGGGATGGATTCGGTCAAGCGTTGATCGTTGGCGGCTGGACTTTCATTTCCACCACCAGCCGCTCCAGTTCCAACGCCGCCGGGGTCAATGTGCGACCCCGGCGCTTGAGGATACCGACACTGCGCATCACTTGCGGGTCGGTCAATGGCACCCGCGTCAGGATCGGATGATCCGGCCCCGGAAGCGCCATCATCGGTACCGCCGCCACTCCTAGACCGGCCTCCACCAGACCAATCATTGTCGTCACATGCCGCGTTTCGCAGATGCTTTGGCGCTGCGCCACCACACCGTTCAACGCCTGATCGAGCAGAAAGCGATTGCCGGACGTCTTGTCCAGCGAGATGTAATCCTGCCGATAGAACTCATCCCACGTCACGCTGTTGCGTCCGGCCAATGGATGATCACGCCGGCAGGCAACCACATAGCACTCCTGCACAAGCGGTTCAAAATCGACTTTGGCATCCTGCGTGCCCATAAAACTCAATCCGAAATCCGCCTCGCCGTTGACCACTGCGCTGAGGACGTCATGGGCGCTGGAATCGAGCACTTTGACTTTGATTCGCGGGAACTGCTGGTGATAACGGGCAACCACCCGCGGCATGAAGTAGTAAGCGGCGGACGGCACGCAGGCGACAGTGACATGGCCCAATCGGGTCGAGGCAACTTCGCTGATCCCCAGCAACGCCACGTCGAGATCATCCAGCAAACGCTCGACACAGGGCATGAAACCGCGCCCGGCCTGGGTCAGGCTGACTTTGCGGGTGGTGCGTTCGAACAGCTTTACGCCAAGCGCGTCTTCGAGTTTTTCGATGCGCCGGCTCAGCGCCGGTTGCGACAGACGTACGGTGTCGGCGGCCTTGCGGAAACTGCCCTGCTCGACCACGGCGCGAAAGGCTTGCAAGTCGTTGAGATCGAAGTTGATGGCCATGGCGGAACTCGGACGATTGATTCACAAAGGCTATGAATGTAACCAATTGATGCAAATTATTACAGGCTTCAAGAAGATTCCCCCGAGAGAAGGGATTGCTCGCGAAGGCAGTGTGTCAACTGACATTTCGTTCAACCGACCCGCCGCTTTCGCGAGCAAGCCCGCTCCCACAGTGGATCTTCAGTGGATTGGAGGTCTGCCTAGACCTTATCCTTGTCGCCCCCGCCGTACCGCTGTCAGGAGTCATTCAATGCCCCATGAAGGCAATCTGTTGCAAGCTGCTGTCGTGTTTCTGTTCGCCGCCGTACTTACCGTGCCACTGGCCAAGCGCCTGCAATTGGGCGCGGTGATCGGTTATCTGCTTGCCGGGGTGATCATCGGCCCGTCGGTGCTGGGCCTGATCGGCAATCCGCAAAGCGTTGCGCATATCTCGGAACTGGGCGTGGTGTTGCTGCTGTTCATCATCGGCCTTGAGTTGTCGCCGCGACGGTTGTGGGTGATGCGCAAATCGGTGTTTGGCGTTGGTCTGGCGCAGGTGCTGCTGACCGCTTCGGTGATTGGCGTGCTGGCGCTTTCGGTCTTCGGTCAGCCGCTCAACAGCGCGATTGTGCTGGGCCTTGGCCTGGCGCTGTCGTCCACCGCGTTCGGCCTGCAAAGCCTGGCTGAACGCAAGGAACTGACCAGCCCTCACGGGCGCCTGGCGTTTGCGATTTTGCTGTTTCAGGACATCGCCGCGATCCCGTTGATTGCGCTGGTGCCCATGCTCGCCGGCAGCGCCGAAAACACCAGCAGTGCCGAGAGTCTGAATCACGCGTTACAGGTGCTCGGCGGGATCGCTGTGGTGGTGGTGGGCGGGCGCTACCTGTTGCGTCCGGTGTTCCGTGTGGTGGCGAAAACCGGGTTGCCGGAGGTGTCCACCGCCACGGCGTTGCTGGTGGTGATCGGCACGGCGTGGTTGATGGATCTGGTCGGTGTGTCGATGGCGTTGGGAGCGTTTCTTGCCGGCCTGCTGCTGGCGGATTCGGAGTATCGCCATGAACTGGAAGCGCAGATCGAACCGTTCAAAGGCCTGCTGCTCGGGCTGTTTTTCATCAGTGTGGGCATGGGCGCCAACCTCAGTCTGCTGCTTAACGCGCCGTTCACGGTATTGGGCCTGACGCTGCTGCTGATCGGTTTGAAGCTGCCGTTGCTGTTTGTGGTGGGCCGTCTGGCCGGAGGCTTGAACAAGATCAGTGCCATTCGTCTCGGCATCGTCCTGGCGGCCGGTGGTGAATTTGCCTTTGTGGTGTTCAAGATCGGCCGCGATCAAGGCCTGTTCGAGCCGCGCCTGTATGACTTGCTGGTGCTGACCATCACCCTGTCGATGGCGGTGACGCCGTTGCTGCTGTTGGTCTGCGCACGACTGGTCAGCCCCAAAGTGCAACCGGTGGAGGTGCCGGAAAAATTCCGCGAAATCGAAACCGATGCACCGCGCGTGGTGATCGCGGGCATGGGCCGGATGGGCCAGATCGTGGCGCGGATTCTGCGGGCACAGAACATCAAGTTCGTGGCGCTGGACACCTCGGTGGAAACCATCGAACTGTCGCGCAGTTTCGGCGGCGTGCCGGTGTTTTATGGCGACCCGATGCGCCCGGAAATCCTCAACGCCGCCAAGGTCGGCGAGGCGGAATATTTCGTGATTGCCACGGATGATCCGGACACCAACATCAAGACCGCCGAAGTCGTGCGCAAGCTCTACCCGCACATGAAGATCATCGCCCGGGCGCGTAACCGTCAGCATGTGCACCGCTTGGTGGATATCGGCGCTGAAGCGATTCGAGAGACTTACTATTCGAGCCTGGAAATGAGCCGGCGCACGTTGGTCGGTATTGGGTTGACACACGCTCAGGCCGATGCGCGGATCAAGCGCTTCAAGCACCACGACGAACAGGTGCTGGAGGCGCAACACGCGGTCTACGACGACGCGGCCAAAGTCCTGCAAACCGCCCAGGAAGCCCGGGCAGAACTGGCACGCTTGTTTGAATCGGATCAGTTGGAAGAAGAATCGCGCCAGGCCTGAGAATCAGGCGCCGCGCGGGCCGCCATCGCGGGCAAGCCCGCTCCCACAGGGTTTCGCGTCGTGTACAGAATGCTGGTACGACTCGATCACTGTGGGAACTGGCTTGCTTAGGTCAGGCCATCTCTAATTCGAGCGCTGGCTCGACCGGTGCCACTTCAAACCGATCCGCCAGAAACGGTGTGATGTCCAGCGGCAAGGGCTCATCGTTGACCAGTTTGTCCAGCAGTACACCGGTAATCGCCGAAGTCAGAATGCCGGTGCGAAAATGTCCGCAGGCATTCAGATAGCCCTCCACCCCGCGCATCGGCCCAAGGATCGGCAACTCATCGGGCGACCCCGGACGCAACCCCGCCCAGGTGCGTTTGAGATTGACGTCCTCAAGCTCCGGCAGGCAGCGCACCGCGCCCTGCACCAGCCCGGCGATTTCCGGGTAGGTGGTGGTGACATCGAAGCCTTTGTCTTCGGTGGTGCTACCGATCAGGATCTCGCCGTTGTCCTTTTGCGCCACGTAGCAGTCGCTGGTGGTCAGGCAACCGTTGAGGATCTTCGGCATGCGCTCGGTCAGCAGAATCTGGCCTTTTACCGGTTTTACCGGGATGCGGATACCGGTCGCCCACTCACTCAAATCCGCCGCCCAGGCGCCGCCCGCGTTGATCAGCGTTTTGCAGTGGAACACACCCGCCTCAGTCGTTTGCACGCCGGTCACGCGGGTGCCGTGGTGCAACACGCCTGTGACGTTGGTGTTGACGTAGATGTCCACACCGTTCTGCCGCGCGCCTTCCATGTAGGCATCGGCGAGGCGGAACGGGCTGACCTGGTGATCGCAGAGAAACTCCAGCGCCCCTCGCGCTTCATGGCTGACGCTCGGTTCCGCTTCGCGCAGTGCGGCTTGATCAAGCCAGCGCACCTGATCGGCCAGATGCGCAATGCAGCCGACGATGTGTTCGGCGTAGAGCCGATCCTCGTCGTCATAAATCACGAATTTCAGCCCGGTCTTCTCGAACTTGAAATCCATGCCGTGGTTGTCCTTCAACTCGCGGTGCAACGCCGGGTAAAGCGCGTTGGATTGCAAGGCGAAATCGAAGAACGATTCGGGCAGGATGTGCGGCGTGCTGGCGTCCACCGCCACCGCCGCGCCCTGGGTTTCGCGCTTGCGGTTGGCCGACATCATGCGGAAGAAAATCACCCCGCACCCCAGGCCAACCGACTCGCCGATGGCCCACAAACCGCCGGCCGAAGCGCGGGTCGCGTTGCCCGGGCGCTTGGCATCGATCAGCGCGACCTTGAGGTTTTTGCGTTTGGACAATTGATAGGCGCAGGACGCCCCGATTACGCCGCCACCGGCAATGACCACGTCATAGAACTTACTCATGGGAAGCGGCCTCCGTGCCGATATTCTGAAAAGCGGAAAAAGGGATCGGGTCAATCGGGAAACGTGGGCGCAGCCAACCGACGTCCTTGCGCCCGGTGGCCTGGCGCAGTCTGTCACTGCAATAGCCGACGCACATGCGCCCCTGGCAATCGCCCATGCTTACGCGGGTACGCATTTTCAGGCTGGCGATGTCTTGAACACCCTGCTCCAGCGCACGATCGATGTCGGCACGGGTCGCGTGCTCGCAACGGCAGATTACGGTGTCTGGAGCCGGTAGCGCGGTCTGGCCGACGCCTCGTTCGGTATAACGATCCACCGCCGCACGGAAACGCACGATGGCTTTGAGTTTGCCCAGATAACGATCACGGCGCACGCGGGCCAGTTCCTCGTCGAGGACACCACGTTGCAGCAGGATCGACGTCGCGGCGATCTTGCCGGCGAGCATTGCCGCTTCACCACCGCGAATGCCGCCCATGTCGCCGGCCAGATGCACATGCGGTTCGTTGCTTTGCTGCCAGATGTTCGCGTTGGCGCGCAGGTAACCGTCGTCACTGAAGCCGTGCTCCAGGCCCATTTGCTGGCTGAGTTGGGTGCGTGGAATGAATCCGTAGCCGACCGCCAGGGTCTTGGCTTCAAAGCGCTCGACGCGGGACATGTCCGGCTCCCAAGTGGCCGAGTACGGGGCGACGCTGACGCTTTTCAGTTCGCCCTCGCCGTGGGCTTCGACCACGCCCCAACCGTAATTCATCGCGATGCCGTGTAGTTTCAGGTAAGCGAGCATGCTCAAGCCGTCGAGGAACAGTTGCGGCTTGTTCAGCAGCGCCAGGCTCTCGCGGGCGATCTTGCCGAATGCACAAGCCTCATACACCCCCGCAACCTTCACGCCAGAAGCGTGCAACTGAGTCGCCACCAGCGGCAGCAACGGCCCGGTGCCGGCGATCACCACCGGCCCCTGCGGCTTGACCACACCACTCTTGATTTGCAATTGCAGGCCGCCAAGCATGATCACTCCCGGCAGCGTCCAACCGGGAAACGGCACGCTGCGTTCATGGCAACCCGCAGCGAGCAGCAATTGCGGGTAGTGGATCTCGTGCAGTTGCTCGTCGCCATCCAGCACCACCAGTGCACGGGTGCCCTCGGCGCCGACCACTCGATGGTTTAGGCGCACGTCGATCAGGCCGGCTTGCTCCTGGAATTCGCCGTGCAGTTTGCCCAGCGCTTCGGCGTAACGCGGCCCCAGATAATCCAGTTGCACGCCATCACGCAGCGGGCCGCGATAGACCACACCGCCCATGCGCGAAGCTTCTTCGAGCAACGTGCAGCGCACCCCGTGGCGCGCCAGTTCGATGGCCGCTGCCATTCCCGCCGGCCCACCGCCGACGATGACCGGTTGCAGGCTCATACGACCTCCTGCCCGGCGATGCGGTTGACCTGGGTTTCGATCTGCATGCCGTCACGCACCACGGTCTGACAGGCACGGCGTTTGTGCCGGCCATTGATTTTCACCAGGCAGCACTGGCACACGCCCATGCCGCAGTAGGCGCCGCTGATCTGGTCATGATCGTTGCGTGCAATCTGGCGCACACCGAGGGATTGAATAACGCTGAGGACGGTTTCGCCGATGGCGGCGGTGATCGGTTGGCCGTTGATGTGGACGGTCATATCCGCTTGGGCCAAGGGCTGGATATCAAAGGTTCGTTCTAGGCAGTGCATTGCGGTGTTCATCCGTGAAGGTTCGGTTGAGGTTGTGTCAGCTCCTTGCTGCACTACACCGTGTCGACGCGTTTTTTTCTGTGAATAGGGCGTCGACGCGGATACTTCGTCAGCACAGCGAGGTGCGCGACAAGCAATGTAGTTCATTGCTCAGCAAAGGCCTGGATCATTTAAGTTAGGCGAAATCGCCAGGAAAAATATTGATCCAGGCCAGTGAAAGCAGTCGGATTGTTCAACGATCAGTTGGAGAAGACGAACTGCCCTTTGATCTTTTTCGCACCGATGAACCCCAGGTCCGGAAACAGCAGCGTTTTCAGCCAGGCCGCGTAGCCCACTATCGCCAGGGTGATGCCAACGCCGATCAGGGTAGACACCGGGTCTTCATCGAAGCCCTTGAACATGCGCGACAACTGGCTGATCGTCAGGATCACGTAGACGGTGTAAACCGCAGCAATGTTCTTGTAGAAGCCCCACGCGAACAACAAGGGAATGCCGCCCGCCAACAGCATGACTATCAGGGCCATGCCCGCACTGATTTCATACAGCAGGAAGAACCCGGCAAAGGCGCCGATCAATGCCTGAATGCAGGTCAGCACCACCAGAATCGTGACCTTGAGTGAATGACGCTCTCTGAGAGCGGGGTCAGGCCGCCCGCCAATCCATGCAGCCAACACCCGATCCTTGACCTTCCCACCCGAGAGCGCCTTGAAGGTTTCAGTTTTGGAGCGGCCAGCGTCGAGCATCTCGACCAGTTGCCGCTTGATTTCCTTCTTGTCCAACGAGCTCATCCTTAACTGACAGTGAAAGCGGCCAATCCACTTCCGCCGGCGATTCTCACCGTTGGTCACCCAGAAAGCAAAAAGCCGCTGCCACCCGAAGGTGGAAGCGGCCCAGGCATAAGCCTCAATCAAGCAATCAGTGCACGAACAGCGCGATCAGGATGATGATCGGGATCGGTACGCCGAGGAAAAACAGCAGAAGTGAGCGCATGGTGATTCTCCCTTTTTAACGGACTGGGGGCAGTGTGGTAGTGGTGGCGTACGTGTCGACTTCAACGTACTCGACCGCATCGCGGCGGCGGCCGCCGAACGTGGCTGCGAGGCTGGCGAAGAACGCACCGGCCAGCAGCGCGATGAACATCCACAGCGACGTCCAGGCAGCGACTTTGGCGGCGGTGTCGGCGGCTTGTTGAGCTTTGACTTTGGCGTCGGCAAGAGCTTTCTGGGTACGGGCGTAGACCTCATCGACACGGCGCTCGGCATCGGCCTGAGTCAGGTTGGTGCGTTGTGCGACCAGTTGCGCAAGGTAGGTACGGTCTTCGGTACTGAGCTGACCGTTGGCCAGGCTTTGCGCGAAGATCCGCGCCACGGCGCCGTGCGCCGCGTCATCGCTGACGGAGGCTGGGCGATCATCACGGAACAGGCTGTCAATGAAGTAGCCATATTGATTGCTGTTGGTGTTCGCCGCCGCAGTACCGGCCGCTTGGGTCATGGCGCTGGCGGCGCCACTGGCCACACTGGCACCGGCCTGCACGCCGCCACTGATGACGCTGCTGACCGAACCGACCACGAGGATCGCCGTCACCAGCGTTGCCACACACCAGGCGAGGAAACCATGGGCGGTGTCACGAAAGTAAACCTCGTCACCGTGCATGTTTGCCCACTTCACCCGCAGGCGACCGGCAATATAACCGCCCATGCCGGATGCGATGATTTGCGTCACCGCCAACCAGATGATGGTCGAAATGCCCAAGCCCTTGGCGCTGACGCCCTCCCCGGCCCATGGTGAAACGGCAGAGAAACCCAAACCAAAGCCCAGCAGCACCAGAATCATCGACAGGGCCGCGGCCGCCGCGGCACCTGCGAAAATCGCGCCCCAGGACACACCTGAAACGCTGCTGGACTGTTCGTAGACAGGATAAAGCCCATCAGAGGATCTATTCATTGTTGTTCTGCTCCAGGCATGAAAAATGGTGTTACAACTGGTCACAACGGGAATTGCAGTGACCGTGCCATTCACCAACAACAAATAAATTCTTTATTTTCAATTACTTATAAAAGATGAACTTCTCAGGGCATTGCAATTTGCAAAGTAAGGGATTTTTGTACGGGTTTTATGCATTGGCACTGGCCGCCACAACGCGCCGTTCTGTGCGTTTGTGACAGCCCCTACATGAAAGTTAATTTAAAGCGTGACGGAAATTTCTTGGCAAAATGCTGCCATTCCGTTTGAACCGATCAAGGCCTGCCCTATGACGCGAATTTTGACCATCGAAGACGACGCCGTGACCGCCCGGGAAATCGTCGCCGAACTCAGCAGCCACGGCCTGGACGTGGATTGGGTCGACAATGGCCGCGAAGGCCTCGCGCGCGCCGCCAGTGGTCACTATGACCTTATCACCCTCGACCGCATGCTGCCCGAGCTTGATGGCCTGGCCATCGTCACCACCCTGCGCACCATGGGCGTGGCCACGCCCATTCTGATGATCAGCGCCCTGTCCGATGTCGATGAGCGCGTGCGCGGCTTGCGCGCCGGTGGCGATGACTACCTGACCAAACCGTTCGCCACCGACGAGATGGCGGCACGGGTTGAAGTGTTGCTGCGTCGCCAGCACAGCGGCGCCACCCAGGCAACGACGTTGCAGGTCGCGGACCTTGAGCTGGACCTGATCAGCCACGAAGCACGGCGCGCCGAGCAAGTGCTGACGCTACTGCCGACCGAATACAAGCTGCTGGAATTTCTGATGCGCAACAGCGGGCAGATCCTCTCGCGAATGATGATTTTCGAAGAGGTCTGGGGTTATCACTTCGACCCCGGCACCAACCTGATCGACGTCCACATCGGCCGGTTGCGCAAGAAGATCGACGCTGCGGGCAACGTTCCGCTGATCCGCACGGTACGGGGCTCCGGTTATGTCATTGCCGAACCCGTCTGACGGCTGGCGTTCCTCCAGCAGCCGCTTGCTGGCGCTGTACAGTTCGCTGTTCGTGGCCTGGAGCGCGATCCTCATGGGGGTCATGTATTACGAGGTTTCCGGCTACCTCGACAACCTTGCCAAGCATTCGCTGATGCAACGTCAGCATCTGTTTTCGCACTTTCTCGGCGAACAACTCGAAGAAGCGCTCGCTGCGAGCATGACCTTCGATATTCGCGGTATCGACGCCTACGGGCTGTTCGACACGCACGGCAGGTACCTCGGCGGTGCCTTGCAGCAAATTCCTGAAGGCCTGCCACTGGACGGCAAGATCCACATGCTGGCCAACTGCGCCGATTCCGATGATCCGACCCTGCCGGCCGACAGCTGCGACGCCGTCGCGACGCAAACCCGCGACGGACGCTGGCTGGTCCTGCTGCGTGACAACGGCTCGCTGTTCGCGGTAACGCGGATCATCCTGCACGCGCTGTTCTGGGGCGTGTCACTGACGATTTTGCCGGGGATTGCCGGTTGGCACTTGCTGCGGCGCCGGCCATTGCGGCGCATTCGTGCGATTCAGGACAGCGCGCAAGCCATTGTCGCCGGTGACCTGACCCACCGCTTGCCGCTGTCCAATCGCCGTGATGAGCTGGACATGCTCGCCGCCATCGTCAACGCCATGCTTGAGCGCATCGAACGGCTGATGAATGAAGTCAAAGGCGTGTGCGACAACATTGCCCATGATCTGCGCACGCCATTGACCCGACTGCGGGCGCAGTTGTATCGCATCCAGCAGCAGGCCGGTGAAGGCTCGCCAGAAGCGGCGCAACTGGACCTGGTATTGGCCGAGGCCGATACGCTGATGGCGCGGTTTCGCGGGTTGTTGCGGATTTCCGAACTGGAGGATCGCCAGCGACGCTCAGGGTTTGTCGAGCTTGACCCGGTCTTGCTGCTGGAAGAACTGCACGCGTTTTACCTGCCGCTGGCAGAAGAAGGCGAGCTGCGTTTCGTGCTGAACATGCCGCAGACCCTGCCCCCGCTCAATGGCGACCGAGCGTTGTTGTTCGAAGCTTTGGCGAATCTGCTGAGCAACTCGATCAAGTTCACGCCGGCCGGCGGCACGGTGATGTTGCGTGGCGTGAATGATGCCGGGCACACGCGCATCGAAGTACACGACTCAGGACCGGGAATCCCAGAGGCCGAGCGTGAGGCGGTGTTCCAGCGTTTCTACCGCGCCGAGGGTGGGCAACCGCAGAGTGGCTTTGGCCTTGGGCTGTCGATCGTCGCGGCGATTGTCAGCTTGCATGGCTTCCATCTCGAGGTGGACAGCAGTGATTTGGGTGGGGCAAAACTGGTGCTCGATTGCCGGCAGCGTTTGATCACTAATGCCTGACATTCACCCTCTGTATGCAGGCTTGCTCGCGAAGGGGCCGTATCAGTCAATCCCTCCGGCGACTGACACTCTGCTTTCGCGAGCAAGCCCGCTCCCACGGTTCTTTGTCCATGATCATTAAACCGGGTAATTGGCCCGCAGGGCCTCAAGGCCGCCCTGATAGATACCGTTGAACAGTGCCACCACTTCCTCATCGCTCACGCCTTTGCCGGTCAAGCGCCCCAACCACGTCACTCGTGCGCCCTGCCCTTGGGCCTGGACCTTGAGGGTCGCCAGGTAATCGGAGGCTGGAAACGGTGCCGTCAGCTTCGCGGGCAAGCTCAAAGGGCTTGCGTCGACCACAATCGCCTGAAAGCGTAAATCAGTTGGATCGCAGGTGCAGATGACCGTCGTCATCGACCGTGAGCTGAAGCTTGTCGTAACTGGCCAAAGTCGCGTGCGACGTTTCAAGCGGATGTTGATGCGTTGTGGTGATGATCATCAACGGTGCACCCGCTGCCTCGCCAGCCTGGATGCCGACGGTGGCATCTTCGAAAATCAGGCAGTCGCGGGGTTCAACGCCCAGTCGCTTGGCGGCCAGAAGATAGCCCGCCGGATCCGGTTTACCGGCCTTCACATTCTCGGCAGTAATCATCACCGCAGGCTCGGGAATGCCCGCCGCCGCCATCCGCCGCAAGGCCAGATCCCGCGGCGCCGAGGTGACGATGGCCCAGCGCTCGGCAGGCAGGCTGTTGAGGAACGCCGCTGCGCCGGGAATCTCGACAATACCTTCAACGTCGCCGATTTCCGCCTCGGTGATGAATGCCGCTTGTTCTTCGGCATTCACCCCCGGCAGGTTCAAACGATGGAGGGTGTCGATGGCTCGCGCGCCATGAAGGGTCGGCAAGAACGTTTCAACGTCCACACCATGGCGCACAGCCCAGGCTGACCAGATCCGCTCGGCGGCGGCGATGGAATTGAGGACGGTACCGTCCATGTCGAACAGGAAGGCGCCGAACGCGCGGTCAAAAACAGATTTGTGAGCAGACAAAAGTTCGCATCCTCTGGCAAGGGGCCGGGCAAATGTGCCCGGCAATGTAGCACTTGTCAGTGCAGGCGCGGTGCCTTGGACTTGATTGCCGTGTCGACACAGTCGAGCAATTGACCGATGGCCCAGGGCTTTTTGATAAACGCCACCGAATGCTTGACCCCGGAAGTCTCGGGCGTTTCATAACCGGACATGACCATCACCGGTTTTTCCGGCCAACGATCGCCGACAAGGTTAGCCAGGTCGGCGCCATTGAGGGTGCCGGGCATGGTGATGTCGGTGAGCAACAGCGCCACGTCTGGCGCGTGCTCCTCCAGATATTGCGAGGCGGCATCAGCGCTCGTCTGTGGCTCGACCTTGAAACCTTCCTCCTGAAGAATTTCGCAAAGAAACTCCAGAATCAACGGATCATCCTCAACGACCAGAATCAACCCGCCAGGAAGGTGCGCGTCCGCCGTGGGTGTTGGGCACATGAAACTGCACTCCCTGAATTGCATTAACGATTTAGCGGCTTTAATCCGCTGCTTATCTGGTATGAGCGGCGGGTTCTGTAGAAATTCATTTTTGATACAGGCCTTTTCAAGAACGTCGTATTTACCTACTCGCGACAAGCGTTCGCAACGGCGCAATTGTGGTTAAAATGCCGGCCCTTTTGCTGGCCGACCGTGACTGATGAACCCTCAAGCCCTCGCCACCCTCCACGCCCATTTGCTGCCTGCACTGGCGGCGGCACCCAGTGAGACCCGTCGCCTTTTTCATGGGCGCGGGCGTTGCTGGCCGGGGCTGGAACAGCTCACCGTGGACTGGCTGCAAGGCGTGGTGCTGGTGTCGCTGTTCAAGGAGCCGGAGCCTGAACAACTGGAAAACCTCAAGGGGTTGCTGCTGGACATCAGCGGTTCGAGCGAGTGGCAGCAATGCGGCGCGCACACGTTGCTGATCCAGCATCGCTACTTGCCACAAAGCACCGCCGAATGGCTGCTGGGCGATGAGCTCGACGAAATGACCATCGTCGAGGGCGGTTTACAGTACCGCGTCGATCTGGGGCGCAAGCAAAACGCCGGGCTGTTTCTCGACATGCGTTACGGGCGTGACTGGGTACGCGACCAGGCGGCGGGCAAGCGGGTGCTGAATCTGTTCGCCTACACCTGCGGTTTCTCCGTGGCGGCCATCGAGGGTGGCGCCAGCCATGTGGTCAACCTCGACATGTCCCGCGCCGCGCTGAGCCGCGGCCGCGACAATCATCGGCTCAACGGCCATGATGTGAGCAACGTCACTTTTCTCGGCCACGACCTGTTCAAGTCCTGGGGCAAAGTGATCAACAGCGGCCCTTACGATCTGGTGATCATCGATCCGCCGTCATTCCAGAAAGGCAGTTTCTTGCTGACCAAGGATTACCAACGCGTGCTGCGACGCTTGCCGGAACTGCTGAGCGCGCAAGGCACGGTGCTGGCGTGCATGAACGATCCGTCGTTGGGTTCGGACTTTCTGATTGACGGGGTTACGCAGCAAGCGCCGAGTCTGCGCTTTGAAAAACGCCTGGAGAATCCGCCGGAATTCCCGGATATCGACCCTGAAAGCGGCCTGAAGGCCCTGGTCTTCCGGCGCATCGACTGACACTTCCCAAATCCGAGGGAGCAAAGACTTCGAGTCGCCGCGATCAGTGCACGGTCAACCGCTGACGAACAAATTCCTCGGTATGACGGATGGTTTGATCCAGATGCCGATCGCGCTGTTTCTCGGCGTCGAGCATGGCGCGCTTGCCGTTTTTCTGTAGCAGGTAGGTGTGGATCTGCTGCACCTCCAGCGAACGGTAGATCGGCATGGTGTCGATGAACCCATGCAAGCCGTTGCTGCGGTAATGCCGCGTACTCATCAGCACTTGCGTCTCGCGCTGACCGATCACCTCAAAGCCCAGCGCTTCGAAATACGGGACCTTGCCGATGCTGCAAGCCAGTTCGGCGTGGGGATAACGCCCGACCATTTCACCGATCATGGCCCGCGCCACGCCCTGACGCCGATGACCTTCGCGCACGGCCATGTAGGCGACGCTGCACGCTTGCCAGTCGCCCTGCACCGGCAGGTACAAGAGGAAACCGATCACCTGCTCCGGGTCGTGCTCATCGGTGGCAACCAGCAGTTCCACCTCGGTGCCCTTCTCGCCATTCAACGCTTCCAGATACAGATGCACCTCATAGCCGACCGCATACTGATAGACGTTGTACAGCAGGTTGCTCGGGCCCAGGCCCACGGCGCTGATGTCGGTCAGATAGTCGACAACCATTTGCAGAATCTGGCTGTTGATGCCCTCAGGGCATGGGGTTTTGTAGTGGGTGATGCGTGGCATGGCGGGTGAACTCCGGCGGGAAACCGCGACATCATACCTTGAGCGTCCGCTCAGCCTGTATCTGTGCTGACTGAACCGGCGCTTTCGCGAGCAAGCCCGCACACACTCGAGCGCATCTCTCCTGTGTGCGGGCTTGCTCGCGTAGAGGCCAACGTGTTCAGCACCCATCCAACAGGCCCCCCAGCAAAGCCTTCCTGACAAAAATTTCATCTAGCCCAAACGGGATTTTTTGCCGTTACAGCGTCCAATTCTTCAACTGCGCTCACTCCCTGCGCAGGCCTTGAGGCGTTGTCCTGAGAGTTTTGCGTTCCCTGTCCAAATGGCAATAAACCTGGCGGCTGTGGCCATTGGCTCTGGCAGGCACGAGGGTCGAACGGGTTGTGGGTTGAAGGGCACTGGGTGCGTTGATTGCCACGCGCCTGAACCGATCACTTTGCGGGAACACCATCATGTCGAAAACCGTTAAATCCCTGCTTGCCTTCACACTGGTGGCCATTACCCTCTCGGGCTGTGTCGTCGCGCCCCCCCGACCGCATCGGCCACCGCCGCTGGTAGAAGTGGTGCCGGTCATGCCGGCGCCGGGTTATCACTGGGTCGCCGGTCACTACCGTTGGGGCGGTCATCAATGGCGCTGGATACCGGGTCACTGGCGGGCGTATTGACTGTTGAGGGGCGGCGTCAGTCACCGGGATGACGCCGCCCCACTCACTTGATCCGGTAATGAAAGGTATTGCGTACCGCCGGCACCGACACAGCGACGCCGTCAATGATCCGCGGCTGATAGCGGAAGGTTTGCACCGCCGCCAGTGACGGGCGAATGAACAACGGATGGCAGCCGTCGAGCACCTTGGCGTTTTCCACCCGACCTTGCGGGTTGACGGTGTATTGCACCGAACAATCACCCTGGATGTTTTTGTCCAGGGCGCGCTCTGGATACTCTGGCGCCTCTTTGCTCAGCGGCAAGTATTGGCGGCTGTCGGCGAGGGCCTGCTGGCGAGCGTGTTCGGCCTGTTGCGCCTGACGCGCTTGTTGTTGCGCGGCCTGTTGTTGTGCCAGACGTTGTTGCGCGGCGTCATCTGCACGCTTGCGCGCCTGCAGTTGCTCGCGCTGTTGCTCGGCCAGTTGTTCGCGCTTGCGCTCTTCTACCCGCTTGCGCGACAAGGCGGCCTGCTCGATTTTTTGCGTTTGAGGTGCCGGCTCGGCCTTAGGCTTGACGGGTTCGACCGGCGCAGTCGCCTGCGGCTCAATGACGGGCGCCGGCGTCGGTTCAGGCTCAAGAGGTTGTGCGACTGACGGCGCAACCATCACCAGTTGCGTGGTCAACACCCGTGGCGGTTTGACCGCCGGGGCGGACGGCGACCAGGCGCTGATCAACAACACCAGTACCATTGCGTGCAAGGCAACCGCCAGCGTCGCTGCGAGGCTGTGTTGCCAGAAGTCGTTGCGCGGCATCGGCGCGGCAATCGTTGCCGGACTGTGCGGGGTCGTCACCGTCATTGCGGCGCCTCGGTCACCAGCCCGAGATTGCTCACGCCGCCCTGCTGCAACGCGGCCATGGCGGCCACGACGCTGCCGTAACCGGCGTCCTTGTCAGCGCGGATATAGACCTGCGTATCCGGGCGTTGCGCGACAATCTGTTCGACCTTGGCGCGCATCTCGTCGAGTGCCACGGCGCTGTCGGTCTGGTGCTGCGTATCGAGTTCGCCACCCAGGTTCCAGAAGTAGCCGCCCTCAGCTTTCACCGACAGCGTCAGAATCGGCTGGCGCGTGTCGTTGGCCAAGGCTTCACTGGCGATCTTCGGCAACTCGACTTTCACACCTTGAGTCAGCATCGGCGCGGTCACCATGAAAATCACCAACAGCACTAACATCACGTCGATGTATGGCACCACGTTCATTTCAGCTTTGGGTCCGTGCTTGCGTTGCGGCCTGACTAACATCGTGTTTCTCCTGTTCAGGCCGCAGCGGCGAGATTCATTGGCGCACCGTGCAACTGGCGATGCAGACGCACTTGCAATTCGTTGCCAAAGGCGTAGTAACGCGTCAGCAGCGTTTGGCTACGTGCGGCAAAACGGTTGTAAGCGATGACCGCCGGGATCGCCGCAAACAGGCCGATGGCCGTCGCGATCAACGCTTCGGCGATACCCGGCGCGACCGTCGACAACGTGGCCTGCTGCACCTGAGACAAACCGAGAAACGAATTCATGATCCCCCACACGGTGCCGAACAAACCGATGTAAGGGCTGACCGAACCGACCGTGGCGAGAAACTGCAAACCCTTTTCCAGTTGCAATTCCTGCTCACTGATCGCGACATGCAGCGCGCGCTCGACCCCTTCCTGCACCGCATCGGCATGGCTGTCCGCGTGCTGATTGAGGTGACGAAACTCGGCGAACCCGGCATTGAAGATGGGCTCGATGCCGGCCTCGGCCTCCTGAACCTGCGCCGTTTCGCGGTACAGCGGCAACAGTTCGGGGGCCTGGCGAAAGCGCTGGATGAAACCGTTCAACTGGCGGTCGCGCCGCTGCAGCACGCGGCTGCGCTGAATGATCAGGTACCAACTGAGTACCGATGCCAGCAACAGCGTCAGCATCACGGCTTTAACCAGAAGGCTGGCGTCGCTGATCAGTCCCCAGATAGTCATGTGTTCGAGCGTGGCCTGCATGGTGAAACTCCTTGTGAGCGATGGCCGGTGTTGCCGGAGCAACGACCGCGCCGTTATTCGATGAAAAAGTGATGACCGGTTGATGACGGATCAGGGTAATTTCAGCGCTTTGCTGACCTCGGCCCACGGCACGAACTTGAAGTTCTGGCTTTGCTCGGGCATCCGTTTGCGACCGTCCTGCACCACCAACATGCCTTGGCTCCATGGCCCACCGAGGTTGACCGACGTCACTTCCAGGCCATCGGTTTCCGACGCCCCGTCAATGCCCGCCGCCGCGTTGAGACCGACGCGCAATGCACCCTGCACAGCAAACGGAGGCTCGGCATCCAGCACCAGATAGCTGTCGTTGCCCTGGCTGGACACCACCAGATAGTCCCGCGCCAGACTCTGATAGAGCGCCAGACCTTCGACATCCGCGTGCAGCAGCCCACCGACCTTGATCACACTGGTGAGGGTCGCCGGCTGATCAGCGCGGGCGTCTACCGCCCAGACACCGACATCCTCTTCGCCGATAAACAGGCGCTGGCGCTGATCGTCGGCGACGCAACCCTCGGGCTGGCTGTCGACCTTGAAGCGGCGCACCAACTCGCCCTGAACCTGGCCGTTCGCAGCGTCGAGGCGGTATTGCAGGAAGGTGCCGTCCTTGTCGTTGGCGATGGCGTAGATCTCACCGCTGGCCGGTTGAAACAGGCAGAGGCCGTAAATGTCGTTCAACGGTGTGGGCACTTCGCCGATATCGCGCAACTCGCCGCTTTGGCGGTCGATGGCGAACAGGCTGAGGCTGTTGTGATCGCGATGGCTGGCCACGGCCAGATCGACCGTTAGCGCGCCGAGTTTGAAGTGGGGGCGCACATCGACGTTGTTCAGGCGTCCGACCGGCAACTCCTGCACCTGCTTGCCTTGCAGGTCATACACCAGCAGACCCTGTTTTTTATTGGTGCCCAATACGCGACTCAGCGATGGCTGCTGCGGATGCACCCAAATGGCCGGGTCATCTGCCGCATCGCCCTGACGTGCGACCGGATCGCTCTGCACCTGCGCCGCGACATCGGGCAGCTTCGGTGGCAACGCAACCGGTGTGGCTTGCCAGTCGAGATGGCCTTGATAGGCGCGTCCATCGTCATCGTCGCGGATCAGCACTTGCAGACCTTTGGCGGTTTGGCGCACGGCCAGATTTTCCGGCTCCTTCAAGCCCGACAACGGCAACGTCGCTTGTGCCGACCAGCCCTGCGCCTGTTGCTGGTAGAGGTGCAACTGCGCGGCTTTCGGGTCGAGGCCGATAATGCCACCCGCTACCAACGCCATGGCACCCGCCTCGCCTTTGATCTGGCCGAACGGTTCTCGCAGGGCGACCGGTGAGCGCTGCACGTCGGCTTCGGCATGGGCCGGATACGCCCACCAACCGACGTTCTCTTCGTTGACCACCAATTGCTCGGCAGCATCATCGACCTGGCAAAACTGCGCCGACGGCGGCAGGGGCAGCCCCCGCACCCGTTGCGCCCGGGTGTTGAGCGTGACGCCGTTACCCACCAGCCATTGCTCGCCCTTGCCCTCCTCGCCAACCAGAAACACAAACAGGTTGTCGGCGCTGTCGCGGTACAGGCACAAACCGTTGACCGCGAAGTCTCGGGTCGGCAGGTACAGCGGCGTGCCCCATTGCCGTTGGGCCGGATCAAGGCTGACTACCAGCGCTCGCTGACTGGCGTTGTCGACGCTGGCGACCCAGACGTGATGTTCGTCTGCGCGGCTGTCCAACCCGCTGAAAGAACCGGGCAAACGCGCCAGTTCAGCGCCTTGGCCATCAAGCACCAACAAGCCTTCAGTGAAACTGACGCCAAGCCGTGCGTCGCCCGGCAAAAAACCCAAGGCTTGGAGTTTGAGTGTCGGCGCCCACGGAGTGAGTGTCAGGCTCGGCGTGGCGGCCAGCGCTTGGCTCGCGGTCAGGGCGATCAGTGCGCCCAGTCGCCAGCGTTTATGTCGCAAAGAAATACTCATGAACCGCAGAATCCTTGTCGTGCGTGGATCGACGGCGGCACCCGGCCGCCATCCGGGGATTAAAAGTGGGTGAAGGTCAGGCCGAGCTTGTAGGTCGGGCCGTATTCTTCGTATTGGCCGTTGTAGGAACGGTTGCCGGTGGAAACGAAATACGGCTGATCGGTGAGGTTTTGCGCCTCGAAACTCAGTTGCAGGTCCTTCGTCAGTGAATAACGTGCGCTGAAGTCGACGAAGGTCTGCGCATCAACGTGCAGGTCATGCGCCTTGTCATTGATCGAAGCCAATTCGTAGAGGTAATCGGATTTGTAGTTGGCCGACAGGCGCAGGCTGACCTTGTCGTTTTCCCAGCCGAGCATCAGGTTGCCGACCGTGTCGGACTGGCTGGGCAGATCGATGCTGCGTTTGCGGTGACGACCACTGGCGGCGTCGAAGCCTTCGATCTCGGCATCCGAGCGGCTGAAGGTGGTGTTGGCCCCCAGTAACAGACCGTTCCAAGGTGCCGGCAACCAATCGAATTTCTGCGAGTACGCCAACTCCAGGCCATAGAGTCTGGCGCTGTCGCCGTTGGCAAAGCTGTGGGCTTCGGAGAAGCTGGCCCAGGCACCCGAGCCGGCCAGATCCGTGTTGTAGACGAAGTGCTTGATGTCTTTGTAGAACACGAACGCCGACACCGTGCCGGCATGGCCCATGTAGTGCTCGATACCCAGGTCAAGGTTGCTCGACTCCAGCGGTTTCAGATCCGGGTTACCGAACGTGGCTTCATCGTCATCGATGACAAACCCCGGGGCGAGCTGGCCGAACGTCGGACGCACCACGGACTTGGTCCATGCCGCACGCACCTGGGTGTTTTTATCCAGTTGATAGCGCGCATGCAGGCCGGGCAACCAGTGGTGATAACGGCGTTTGGTCTCGGTGGCCTGGAAGTCACCGTCGGTGGCCCCGGTGCCTTTGGCTTCGAACTCGGTGCCCTCATAGCGCAGGCCGGCGATGAACCGCCAATCATCGATATCGATCGTGTTCATCAGGTAACCGGCGTTGATGTCCTCGCTCATCTTGAAGTCGTTGACCGTTGATTCGGTCTCGTCATAGAAGTCGTCTGGGTTCAGCCCGCCGATCAGGTTTTTGATTGCACGGGTGCTGATCCCCGGCCCGAACTGGCCGAGACGATAATCCACCGAGCCCTTGGCGAAGCGGCTGAGGTTGAGTGCATCGTCGCTGAAACCGAGCCCATCGAAGTCTTTGTAAACCCAGGCATCGAGGTCGTTGTCCTTGTTACGACGGCTGACTTTGCCG
This sequence comes from Pseudomonas sp. RA_105y_Pfl2_P56, assembly GCF_963970845.1. Classification (NCBI taxonomy): domain Bacteria; kingdom Pseudomonadati; phylum Pseudomonadota; class Gammaproteobacteria; order Pseudomonadales; family Pseudomonadaceae; genus Pseudomonas; species Pseudomonas sp. RA_105y_Pfl2_P56. Next base: position 38,294 of record NZ_CAXAPL010000021.1, on the reverse strand, counting down.
CCGAATTTGACCTGAGACGCATAACCGCTCAAGTCATAGTCCCGGGCCAGATCCAGACGCAGGTTCTTCTCGGTGTCCGTGGTGTTCTGCTTTTCCCAGTCGACCTTGTCGAGCGTGAAATGATTGGCGTTGTAGAAATCCTCACCGAGGATCGGGCGCGGCTTGTCGTTGCTGTAAAAACCGCTGTTGGCAAAATCGTCATTGCCCTCGAACGCCGCGTTGGCGATGTGGCCCGGGCTGTCTTCGCTGGAACGGCTGTAGCCGGCCTGACCGCTGAGCGTCCACAGACCGATCATGCGTTCGCCACCGAACACGTAAGACTGAATTTCCTGGGTCTCCTCGCGCTGCTTGAGTTTGCGTTTGCCTTCGGCATCGCCCAGTACGCCGGCAGCCTGCGGGTCGGCAAACTCGATGCTGGTGGAGTTGCGTGTCTCGCTGTCCTTATAGCGGCTGTACAGCGTGCGCAGGTAATAGCTGCTGAGGTCGTCGGGTTTGTAATCGAAGTTCAGACCGCCGCCGGTGCGTTCGCGACTGATGTCGTAGTCACGCTGTTCGAACTCTTCCAATTGCGCACCGCGCGCAAAATCCCAGGCGCCGCCGGTTTCGACGTTATCCGAGCCGAAATCGCGCTTTTGCCAACTCAGCGCAGCGGCGACACCGAAGTTGTCGATGCCATCGCCGAGGCTGAATCGGTCGCTGACCGCGCCGGAGAACTTGGGGCTGGTCTGGTGGGTGTTCTTGTCATAGCTGGCCTCGGTACTGCCGGTGTAGAACAAGCCTTTGTGATCGAACGCCGAAAGACTTTTGACATCGACCGTGCCACCCAGCGAGTTGGCGTCCATGTCCGGGGTCAGGGTCTTGATGACGGACAGCGACTGCACCAACTCTGAAGGCAAGACGTCGAGGGCCACGGCGCGGCGTTCGCTTTGCGGGGATGGCACCAGCGTGCCGTTGATGGTCACGCTGTTCAGGTCCGGCCCCAGGCCGCGCACGCTGACAAAGCGCCCTTCGCCCTGATCACGTTCAACGCTGATGCCCGGCAAGCGCTGCACCGCCTCGGCAACGTTCTCGTCCGGCAACTGCGCTACGCCGTCGGCATGCACCACGCTTTCGATATTGTCGGAACGACGCTGTTGCTTGAGCGCCGAGTCGATGCTCGCCGCCTGGCCGACCACTTCGACGTGTTCGACATTGGCGCTGGCATCGGCAGCGTGCAAGCGCTCGCTGGTCATCGCCATGGCCAAAGCGGTCAGGGTGAAACTGAAGAGCCCGACGGTGCCGCTGCGCGGATAACTGCTGCGCTGGTACATGTGTGTCCTCCCCCATAAGAGTCCGGTCAGGCCAGGCAAGTGGCCCGGCAACTGGAAGGGCAAGCTAGGGATGAGGCATGACGCTTCTGTGACAGGGTTGGGCGAAGGACCCTGTAAACCGGGGGTTTGCCGGCATTCACCGCGACAAATGAGCTGAAATGACCTCTTGCGCACACGACTTCTCTCTGTGGCAGTGGGCTTGCTCGCGAAGGCGGTGTGTCATGGCGCGATGCGTTGACTGACTCGACGCCTTCGCGAGCAAGCCCGCTCCCACAGGGCCGGAGGTGTTTTTGAAAAAATTCACCTGCCTCAGTGAGCTGATTCGACCTCCCGCCACCGTCACCCGGCTGTCACAAACATCTGCTGTGCTGGCGCGCATTGCTTTTTCGCCAAAGGATCGCGGCCATGTTCTCAGTGCTCAAACCCCACCGTTGGAAACTCGCCGCACTGCTGCTGACGGCCAACCTCGGGTTACTCCTGCTTCTGGCGTGCGGGGAGCTCAAATCGTCCAGAGAGTGGGTCTGGCTGGACATCATCGGCGAAGGCGGTTCGGCGCTGCTGGCACTGGTCTGGCTGGGGCTAGTGCTGAAAAGCCGCCCGGCCGGACGGGTCACGAACTACCTGGCACTGGGCCTGAGCTGCATTTTCTTTTCCTGGTGGATCGACTGGCTCGACGAGTTCATCCGTCTGCCCGCCAGCATCACTTGGGATCACTGGCTCGAATCCGGGCCGATGCCCGTGGGCATGATCCTGCTGACCATCGGCATCTATCACTGGCACCGTGAGCAACTGGCAATCAGCGCGCAGATGGAGAAACGCGAGCGACTGTTCCGTGAGCATCGGCTGTTCGACAAACTCACTCCGCTGGGCAGCGCCGATTACCTGAAACGGCAACTGACTGCCAGCCTCGCCGAGAGCCTCGTGCAGCAACAACCACTGTCGTTGCTGGTGCTCGACCTGGATAACTTCGCCGCGATCAATCAGGCCTACGGGCATGTCGAAGGCGATGCCGTGTTGCAAGCCCTCAGCCATTTGCTGCTGCTGAACCTGCGCCGTCAGGATCTGCTGTGTCGTCTGGCCGGCGACCGTTTTGTGGTGTTGCTACCCAATACCGGCGAGCGTCAGGCGCAACTGCTGGCGCAAGAACTGCAACTCAGCGTGCAGGCCCTGGCGCACAAGACCCGGCAACATGGCGAACGCTTGCAACTGTCGGCCAGCACAGCGGTGGTGATGGCTTTGGAGGAAACGCCTGAAGTGCTGCTCAAACGCTTGAACCTGGCGCTGGCACGCGCCAAGTCGCCGCTGGCCAAAAGCGCCTGAGGCCAACCATGACCGTCAAAACCAATTGGTACGAAACCGACAGTCGTTTCATTCCCGGGCATTACCAACCCGCAACGCTGATCGACCTGGCGCTCTCGCGGGACATCGACAGCCATCGGCTGCTACGCGGCACGGGGCTGTTTCACGAAGACATTCTGGCCGGCCAGACTCGCCTCAGTGCGCAGCAGTTTCTCGGTCTGATCGGTAACAGTCGCCGTTTGCTCGACGCCGATGACAGCAGTTTCCTGTTCGGTCAACGCTTGCTGCCCGGGCACTACGGGGCCGCCAGCCATGCGTTGCGCCACGCACAAAACCTGCATCAAGCGCTTGACACACTGGTGCAGCAACAGGCCCTGCTCAGTCCATTGATGACGCCGCGCCTGTTACTCGATGACAGCTTTGCCTACATCTACTGGCTGGACAGCTGCGGCGCCGGCGAGCAATGGCGGTTTCTGCTGGAAGCAGGCATGACTTCGCTGGTGGCCATGAGTCAGTGGCTCAGCGGCCAACGCCTGCCATGGGAATGCAGTTTCAGTCACGCTGAACCGCGTTATGTCGAGCAATATTGGGTGCACCTGGGCGAGCACACGCAGTTCAAGCGACCGCTGGATCTGATGCGCATTCCGCGGGAATTTCTCGCCCGGCCATGGCCGGGAGCATCGGCGACGGCCGGTCAGGTCGCCCGCCAGGAAGCCTTGCGACAGATCGAGCAATTGGGCTTTACCGAAAGCTTCACCGATTGCCTGTATCGCCACTTGCAGGATCACGTCCGTCAGCCACCAAGCCTGGAACAAGCCGCACAGGTTTTCGCCATGAGCCCGGCCACCCTCAAGCGCAAGCTGCAAAAACACAACACCGGGTTCCAGCAACAAGTGGACCTGGTGCGCAAACACGTCGCGCTGTACCTGTATCAGGTCAAAGGCATGAGCAACGAGGAAGTGGCCGAGTACCTGAGTTTCAGTGATGCGGCAAACTTTCGCCGCTCATTCAAGCGCTGGACCGGCAGCACCCCCAACCTGATCCGCCAGTTGTTTGGCAGCCACTGAAAGGACATGCCTGCACCTCAGCGCTGTGGTGCCACGATCTTGAACTTGATAGCGATGTCCCTGGACACGAAGGTGTCCGCCCACTCCCCCGCGCCGAGGCCGAACTCATCACGTTTGAGCAGCAATGCACCGTCGAAAATGCCGATATTGCTGCCTGATTTCAATTGCACCGGCACCTGCACTTCGCGGGTGATGCCCTTGAGGGTGAGTTTGCCGTCGATCAGGTAGTGATTGTCGGAAACCTGGCTGACGCGACCCGATTCGAACACCGCCACCGGGAATTTCCCGGTGTCGAACCATGCCGATTTGACCAGCTCGGTATTGGCATCTTCGCTGCCGGCATCAATGCTCTTCAGGTAGATGCGCAAGAAGGTGTGAGCGCTGGCGGGGTTGTCGGTATCGAAGTCCAGCGTCGCGTCGAACTGGCCGAAGGTCCCGTACATCGGCGAGCCCATCTGGCTGTAGGTGAAGCTGATCTGACTGGCATGCGTGTTGACCCGGGTGTACTCGACAGCGCGCGCGGCGGGTACAGCGCAGAGGGACAACACAGCGGCCAACAGCAATCGGATCGACATGGGGTTCTCCGGGCAGCGCTTGCCGTCGAGGGACTCGGTTGACTTAAGCAAACAACGGGCGGTTATGCCAACCACTAGACCAGGCGTTCAATCTTCTGATGCCGCCAGACCAGTTTGTAATACAACGTCTGCAACACCAGCATGCCCAGATACGCCACCGGAAACGCCATCCACACACCCTGCAAGCCAAAGTGCCCGTCCAGCCAATACGCCGCCGGCAATTGCACGCCCACCACGCAGACAATCGCAATCACCACCGGCACCAACACCGTGCCACTGGCGCGCATGATCCCGCCGATGATTGCCTGGAAACCGAACACCAACAGGCTCCACAACATGATGTGCAACAGGTGTTCAGCCATTGCTCGGGTCGAGTCGTCGGTGAGGAATAACCCGAGCAACCAGTGCGACAGCACATAGCCCAGCACAATCAGGCCACCGGTCAGGCACACATTGATCAACAGCCCCGTGCGCAGGATCGGCCCCATGCGCTCCAGCCGCCCGGCCCCGATGGCCTGTGCGCCCAGGATCGAAGCGGTGATCGCAATCGACAACGCCGGGAACTGCACATAGTTGACGATCTGCGTCACCGCGCCATACGCCGCCGTCGCTTGCGAACCGTGCTGGTTGACCAGCGCCAGAATCACCAGTTCCGACAGCGACAGCACGATCATCTGCACGCCGGTCGGCAGGCCGATGCGCAGGACCTTGCCAAGAATCACCCCGTCCAGGCGCAGCGCTTTAAAGAACTCGCGATCGGGCGCCAATGGATGACCCTTGCGGATCAGCCGCCATGCAAGCCACGCCATCGCCGACAGGTTGCCGGCGAGCCCCGCAAACGCTGCACTCTGGATGCCCAGTTGCGGCAAGCCGAACCAGCCACGAATCAACGCCGGTGTCAGCGCAAGCCCCACACAGGTCGACACCATCAGTGCCAGCAGTGGCGAAACCGTGTCGCTCACCCCGCGCAACAACTGCGTGAACAGCACAAAGGCCAGCAGCGACGGCAAAATCCACATCATCACATGGGCATACGCCACCGCATCGTCCAGCACGTCGGCGGGCGTGCCCAACCCCGTCAACGCCTGCCGCGCAAACACACTGCCCAACACCGCTGCCACCAGACCAATCAACACCCCAAGCAACAGCGTTGCCCCGGCAATCGCCTTGACCATGTGCGATTCGCGCGCGCCCCACGCCTGACCGATCAACACACCCGCGCCCGCACCCAGGCCAATCACCAGAGCGATAAAAAAGAACACCACGGGAAACATGCCCGACACCGCCGCCAGCGCCTGGGTGCCCAGCATCTGGCCGATGTAGATGCTGTTGATCGTGCCCGACATCGATTGCAGGAAGTTGGACAGTACCATCGGCGCAAGGAACAGCAGGTAGGTTTGCCAGAGGGGTTTGGTGGCGCTGGGGGTTTGCATTAAATGAGGTCCATCTCGACGGCGGGAAGGCTGATTGAGGATAGCTTCGGTGAGTTGGGTGCGGGGTGCAATTAACATTTCAGTCAGTGTTGATTCTTGCGCACCTTGTCTGTGTAACGGGCATGGGTCTGTTATGTGTCGGTTCGCAGTTGTGGTAAACAACAACCCGTTAATGTCATCCATTGAGGTTCTGTTAATGCCCCCCTTTCGAAAGCTGCTGATCAGCACTGGCCTAGCCTTACTCGCTGGCACTTCTCACGCTGCTACATCGACGCCAGCTCCTGAGTCCTTGCAACCGTTGCTGCTGACACTGAACGAACGCCTGAATATCGGCGATCTCGTCGCTTTGACCAAGTGGGACAGCGGCAAACCGATTCAGGACAGTCCACGGGAAGCGCAGGTCATCGCCAATGCCCGCACGCTGGCCAGCGAGCGCAAGCTCGATCCGGAAGATGTCTCGCAGTTGATTGCCGCGCAAATGGAAGCCAACAAACTGGTGCAATACGGTTTGCTGGCCCAATGGCAAGCGGCCGGTGCCGCTCCGAACACGCCGCGCCCGGATCTGGGCAAGTAGATTCGCCCGCGTCTGGATGAACTGCAAACCCGTCTGCTGCAGCAATATGCCGACTTTGCGCCTTATCGTCATGATTCCAGTTGCCCGGCCTGGCTCGCCAAGGCGCGCAGCGGTCTGACCCATGACGCGTTGCATGCGTTGGCGCTGACCCGCGCAACCGGGGAGTTGTGTATTCGGGCAATAGCCCCGTAGGACGGGGTTCGGGCAGACATCGCTGGCATCGATAGTCACCATCACGTCAATGAAGTTCTCATAAAAAATCCGCGGCGTAACATCGGCTCCAGACAAACCCAATACACCTCGGAGCACACGATCATGAAACGCCAAACCCTTCTCAGCCTCGCTTTCTCGGTTTTCGCAGTTAACGCTTTTGCCGCCACTCCCGCTCACACCCTGGTCGCTGAAGGCGGCTCGGATCGGTTGATTGAAAGTCGTGTCGCTGAAGGGGGTTCGGATCGTCTGATCGAACGCCGTGTTGCCGAGGGTGGCTCGGATCGTCTGATCGAACGCCGTGTTGCCGAGGGTGGCTCGGATCGTCTGATCGAACGCCGCGTTGCATGAATCACTGGCGCCACCACTGTCCCATCGAAGAGCCCGGCCTGATCAGCCGGGCTTTTTTGCGTCCACTGTTTCGGCACGTTTCATCAACCACATCGCTGGCAGCCCATCGACGATGTCGCATACCATGGCGCCACTCACACAAAGACAGACATCGCTCATGCTCAAAGCCAGTCTGCGTAGCCACCTCACCCTTTGGTTTACCGGTGTGTCCCTGCTGACGTTGTTGAGTGTCGGCTTTTATGTCGGGCACATCGCCACCGAACAGATGAAACAGGCCAGCGGTAATGCGCTGCTCAATACTGCGCGGTCGGCGGCCACGTCGCTCGGCGAACAACTGCGCGAGCGCCAGCTTGAGGTTTATATGCTCAGCCGGGCGCCTCATCTGGAGCGTGGCGATCTCGATAACCCGGCGATTCTGAAGTCGATGCAGTTGCGCACTCAGGCGCGTACCGAGTACGCGTGGATGGGTGTAACCGACGCCGAGGGTCGCGTACATCAAGCCGTGAATGGGCTGTTGGTCGGTCAATCGGTGCAGCAACGACCGTGGTTTCAGGCCGGGTTACGTGGCCAATACACCGGTGATCCCCATGAAGCCGTGCTGCTGGCCAAGTTACTCCCGGGCATGCCAAACGGCGAACCGCTGCGTTTTATCGATTTTGCCGCCCCCATCCACAATGCCGAAGGTCAGGTGATTGGCGTGCTCGGCGCCCACGCTCACTGGAGCTGGATCACGCGTATCGTCGAATCGGCGGCGTTTTCGCACAAGAACGCTTCGCCGGACATTGAGGCGCTGATCATCGATAACGACGGGAAGGTCTTGTATCCCGAAGCCCTGATGGGCCAGCAACTGGCAACGAACGATTCGAAGTCGAGCGGATGGTCCGTCGGTAACGGTTATCTGACCAGCATGGTCACCGTGCCCACGCCATCAACCACGAAACTGTCGTGGTCGATTGCCTTACGTCAGCCACTGGAAACCGCACTGCAACCGGCACACCTGCTGCTCTATAAGCTGTTGATTCTTGGGGTTTTCGCAGCCGTGATATTTGGTGTGGTGGCGTATTACCTGGCGCTGTATCTGAGCCGTCCGATCGAGCAACTCGCGCGCTCGGCCAAACAGGTACAGGACAACCAGCCCGGCGCGCACTTCCCTCTTCAACATCCGGTTCGGGAAATTGCCCAGCTCGGCCAGTCAATCGAGGCGATGACCCATTCGCTGCTCGGCAAAGAGCGCGAACTGCAGCAAGCCAACGCCACGCTCGAAGCCACCGTGGCACAACGCACCGCCGACCTCATGCAGGCCAACGCCGAGTTGCTGAACCTCGCGACTCACGACGCCCTGACCGGCGTCTTCAACCGTCGCCGTTTCGACGAAAAACTCACCGAATACAGCCTGCTGTTCCGGCGCACGGGGCGGCCGTTCGCGTTACTGCTGATCGACGCCGACCACTTCAAACGCATCAATGACACCCACGGTCATGCGATCGGCGACGAAGTGCTGCAACAATTGGCGCAATTGATTCAGACCAGCCTGCGCACCACCGACTTCGTGGCACGTTACGGCGGTGAGGAGTTCGCCGTGCTGCTGCCGGAAATCAGCATGCCCGACACGCCTGAGAGGGTCGCCGAGAAGATCCGCGCTGCAGTGGCCGAGGCTGATTTCGCCACCGCCGGGCAGGTGACGGTCAGCGTCGGTGTCGGGTTGGCTGACCCGGCGGACAACAGCCCCGGCAATCTGATCAAGCGCGCGGATCAGCAGTTGTATCAGGCCAAAGCGGCGGGTCGTAATCAAGTGGCCAGCCACGGTTACAGTGCAACGCCGACACAACCGTAGGCGTTGCCTGGTTTCACTGGGCAGCGCCTACCGGGGAAAACACCTGCAGATACGCCAGCAGATTTTCAAGTTTTTCCTCGTCGCTCAGCCCCCAGAAAATCATCCGCGTGCCCGGCACCACGCCCTTGGGATCTTTCAGGTAAGCCTTCAGTGTTTCGTGATCCCAGGTCACCCCTGAGTTCTTCATTGCTTCGGAATACACGTAATTCGCCGACGTCCCGGCCGGTCGACCGATGATGCCGTTGAGCTGTGGGCCAAATCCCGGGCGAGCGGATTCGCCGACCTGATGGCAGCCGCCACACAGGCGCGGGAAGATTTTTGCGCCGGCTTCAGGGTCGCCTGCGGCGTGGGCAGTGATGCTGAGCAAGCCAGCCGTGAGGATCAGAACTGAAGACAGTGACGCGCGGTTTTTCATTTAGGGTTCCGGGTCGGCATAAAAGACGGGCGGCGCAAGGGTAGCACTTTGGTTTTCACAGGTAAGCGCCAACGACCTTTCTGACAGTGATCAAGGCCTGGCGCAACACCGCCATGTCCACCGAGCCCAATGCCAGGCGAATCGCGTGTGGCGCATGGGGCGACACGGAAAACGGCTCGGCGGTGGTGACCGAAATCTGTTCGTGCATCAATTCGACGACCATTTGATCGGCGCGCACGTCTTCCGGCAGCGGTAGCCACAGGAAGTACGAGGACGGATGGCCGATGCAGGTCAGCCCTTTGAGCCACTCGGCGGCCAATGCCTGGCGCGCCTTGGCGTCTTGGCGTTTTTGTTCTTCAAGCCGTGTGACGGTGCCGTCGTCGAGCCAGCCGCAGGCCAGCGCCGTCATCACGCCCGGCGTGTTCCAGGTGGTAGCGCGAATGATGCGCTCCAGTGCCGGCACCCTGGGCGCAGGCGCCGCGATAAAACCGACGCGCAGGCCCGTGGCAATATTCTTGGAAAGTCCCGTCACGTACACCGTGCGCTCAGGCGCCAGGTCGACCAACGCACGCGGTGGGTTTTCCACCAGAAACGCGTAGGCCGCATCTTCAATGATTGTCAGATCATGCCGCCGGGCAATCGCGACCAGTTGCTCACGCTGCTCAAGAGGCGTCACCCACCCTAACGGATTGTGCAGGGTCGGCATGCTGTAGACGGCGCGCACCGAACGGCTGCGACAGAGCTTTTCCAGCGCCTGAAGATCCGGCCCCTGATCGCCGAGCGGGATCGCCACCACTTCCAGATGCAGGGCCTCGGCCAACACCTTGAACCCGGAATAGGTCAGCGCATCCGCCGCGATCACGTCGCCCGGTTTGAGCAGCGCCATCAACGTCACCGCCAGTCCTTGCTGGGCACCGTTAACGATCAGCACTTGCTCGGTGTCGACCTGTACGCCACGGGTTTGCAAGTGTCGAGCGACAGAGGCGCGTTCGTGTTGACGACCCGCGTGGGGTTGGTAGCGCAGCAGCGCTTCGAGATCACCGGACAATGCCAATTGCCGCAGCGCAGTGCGCAACAGGTCAGCCTGACCGGGCAGCGACGGGTAATTGAAATTGAGGTCGATCATGCCGACCGCTACGTCCTTTTGATCAATGCCCAGCCCCGCCGATAACGACGTTTCACGCACAAACGTCCCTCGTCCGGTCTCGCCGCTGACCAGGCCCATCGCCTCCAGTTCGGCGTACACCCGCGAGGCCGTGACCAACGCCAACCCCTCTTTGGCGGCCAGTTCTCGATGAGTGGGCAATCGCGTACCGGGCGCCAAACGTCCCGCGCGAATATCGGCGGCGTAGAGGTCAACGAGGGTCTTGTAGCGCGAGCGTGGCATGTCGGAATGTATCCATGACAATTCTTTGATTGTGCTGATTTTCGGCCCCAGCATGGCGGCAATGCAACCCCACCTTTGAGCGTGCCTTAACATGGAACGGATTTCGAACCTGACTCACCCGGCCGTGGAAAAAACCAGCGGCTGGATCAACGGCTTTATCGGCGTGGTGATCTTCAGCGGATCGCTGCCGGCCACGCGGGTGGCGGTGCTGGAGTTCGATCCGGTGTTTCTCACCGTGGTGCGCGCCGCCATCGCCGGGTTGTTGGCGGTGACATGGCTGTGGTTGTTTCGAGCGCGGCGACCGGCACCGACTCAGTGGCGGTCGTTGCTGATTGTGGCCATGGGTGTGGTGCTTGGGTTTCCACTGTTGACCGCACTCGCGTTGCAACACGTCACGTCGGCGCATTCGATTGTTTTTGTAGGATTGCTGCCACTGTCTACTGCGATGTTCGCCGTGCTGCGCGGCGGTGAGCGGCCTCGACCGGTGTTCTGGGGCTTTTCGCTTCTGGGCAGTGCCTTGGTGGTGGGCTTCGCGCTATCCCAGGGTATCAGCGCCTCGCCCACCGGTGACTTGCTGATGCTCGCGGCGATTCTGGCGTGCGGCCTGGGTTATGCCGAAGGCGCAAAACTGTCGCGAAGCCTCGGCGGCTGGCAGGTGATCTGCTGGGCATTGGTGTTGTCGTTACCCGTGATGGCACTGTTGAGTCTGTGGCTGGCGCCCGCCTCGCTCAATCACATCAGCCTGTCGGCGTGGCTGTGCCTGGCCTACGTGTCGCTGTTCAGCATGTTGATCGGGTTTGTGTTCTGGTATCGCGCACTGGCGCAGGGCGGGATCGCGGCAGTGGGGCAGTTGCAGTTGTTGCAACCGTTTTTCGGTTTGGCGCTGGCCGCGACGTTGCTGCATGAACAAGTCAGCATCGGCATGCTCGCGGTGACGCTGGGCGTGATTGTGTGTGTGGCCGGGGCGAAGAAATTCGCCCAATAATGCTCAAGTGCCGGCCTTCCACTCCCGAGGGCTTGATCCGGTCTTGCGTCGAAACGCCCGGGCCAGCGCCGAAGGACTTTCGTAACCGACCTCTTCGGCGATCAGTGCAATCGGTTTGCCCTCGCGCAGGCGTTTCTGCGCGAGGCTGACCCGCCAACTCAGCAGGTAATCGGCCGGAGTCTGCCCGACGACGCGGCGAAACTGCTCGGCAAATCCGGCGCGGGACAGATTGGCAGCAGTCGCCAGGTCAGCCACGCTCCAAGGTTTTGCCGGTTGTTCGTGTATCAGGTTCAAGGCGCGAGACAAACGCGGATCGGCCAGCCCGGCCATCATCCCCGGTTGTTGGTCACGATTGCTGATGAGGTGGCGCAACAGCAGAATCACCAGCAATTCGAACAGCCGATCCATCACGGCGACGCGCCCGCAATGCCCTTCGAAAGCTTCCTTGAACAGCCACTCCAGGGTATTGCCCAGCTCGGGGATCTCGGTGAGTTTGAGCACCAGATAATCCGGCAGCGCGGCCGCCAGAGCGTTTCCGGAGCCGCCGTCAAAGGTCAGTGTCGCGCAGACCACTCTCGTGTCCATGGACTCGTCGGCAAACAATCGGTGGGCAAAGGGTCTGGGAAAAAAAACCAGCGACGGTTCATCGAGTCGTATCTCACGCTCATTGCCCGGTTTGAGCAACAACTCCCCCGCCTGCAGCAGATGCACATGCCCGTTTGGCTCGCCGTCGTGAACGCTGATGCCGCAAAAGTTGCCGCTGTGAAACGTGCCGGCATGGACAGCGAAATGACTGAGTAACGTGGAAAGGCGATCCATGGGCGACTCCTCAACGGCATATCTGGACGAACTGTCGCATATCCTCGACGATTTGCATCCAATACGCCAGTCACCCTCATTAACATCCTCTCCATCGCCGGTGCACTTCGCACCGGACTTTCGGAGAATCACCATGAGCCGCATCCACGCTATCAGCCTCGACACCGCCACCGACGCCACCCGCCCGGTACTCGAAGGCGTAAAAAAGAAAATCGGCTTCCTGCCCAACGTGTTCACCACACTGGCCAAGGCCCCGGTGGCGCTTGAGACCTACCTGCAAGCTTCCGCGATACTCGGTAAAACCTCGCTGAGCGCCAAGGAGAAAGAAGCGGTTTACCTCGCCACTTCGCAGGTCAACGGTTGCGATTATTGCCTGGCGGCGCACACCCTGTTTGCCAGCAAGGCCGGACTATCGGCGCAGGACATCGGCGCAGCGCGTCAGGGCGAACTCAATGCCTACGCCGCCCTCGCCCATCAACTCACCGAAAGCCGAGGTCAGTTGAGCGATGAGCAGATTGCCGCCGCCCGCGCTGCCGGGATCGATGACACGAAAATAATTGAGGTGATTGCGCTGGTGGCGGTACAGACACTGACCAACTACCTGAACAATGCAGCGTTGACCGATATCGATTTCCCGGCAATCTGAAACCTGGATACACAAAACCCTGTGGGAGCCAGGTTGCTGGCTCCCACTGTTGATCAGTGGTGCTCCACTCCGGCACGTTTGAGCAGTTTCTTGCAGCGTTCCGACAGATGAAACACCTGCAAATGCTTGCCGGCCTTTTCGTAACGCTCACGCAGGGTTTTCAGCGCGGCAATCGCCGAGTAATCGACAAAGCTCAAATGCCGGCAATCCAGCGTCACTTTTTGCGGATCGTTGGCCGGGTCGAACTGGTTGAGGAACGGCGTCGCCGAGGCGAAAAACAGCGTGCCGTGCAAGCGATAGAGTTTGCTGCCGTCGGCTTCCATGTGCTGATCGGCGTACAACTCGCGAGCCTGCTGCCAGGCAAAATTCAACGCGGCGATGATGATCCCGCACAGCACCGCCGTGGCCAGATCGGTGAACACGGTGATGATGGTCACAGCGATGATCACCAGCACATCGTTGAGCGGCACTTTGTTCGCCACCCGCAACGAGGCCCACGCGAAGGTCTGCTGCGAGACCACGAACATCACGCCGACCAGCGCCGCCAACGGAATACGTTCGATCAGCGGCGACAGAAACAGAATGAACAACAGGATCAGCACGCCCGCCACCACGCCGGATAAACGCCCGCGCCCGCCAGAGCTCAAGTTGATCACGGTCTGGCCGATCATCGCGCAGCCGCCCATGCCACCAAAGGCACCGGAAACCATGTTCGCCGCACCCAGCGCCACGCATTCGCGATCCGGGTAGCCACGGGTTTCGGTGATTTCGTCAGTGAGGTTGAGGGTCAGCAGGGTTTCCAGCAGGCCGACCAACGCCATCAGGATCGCGTAGGGGGCGATGATGCGCAGGGTTTCAAAGTTCCACGGGATGTCCGGCAACGCGAAGGTCGGCAGGCCACCAGCGATATGCGCCATGTCACCGAGGGTGCGGGTCGGCAGGCCGAGCAGATACACCAGCAGGCCAACACCGAGGATCGCCACCAGTGCCGGCGGCACCGCACGGGTCAGGCGCGGCAAGATGTAGACGATAGCCATGGTCAACAGCACAAGCCCGGTCATCAGGTACAGCGGCGTGCCGCTGAGCCAGTCTTCACCGCTCTTGAAATGCTCCAGTTGCGCCAGCGCAATGATGATCGCCAGGCCGTTGACGAAGCCGAGCATCACCGGGTGCGGCACCATTCGCACCAGTTTACCCAGGCGCAACAGCCCGAACGCCATCATGATCAAACCGCCCAGCAACACCGTTGCCAGCAGATATTGCACGCCTTGCTGCACCACCAGCGCAACGATTACCACCGCCATCGAACCTGCCGCACCGGAGACCATCCCAGGCCTGCCACCGAACAACGCGGTCAGCGTACAAATGATGAAGGCGCCGTACAGGCCCATCAGCGGATTGAGGTGGGCCACCAGCGCAAATGCAATGCATTCGGGCAACAGGGCGAACGAGGTAGTGAGTCCGGCCAGGACATCGGCGCGCAGACGTATCGGTTTCATGGCTTACCTGATTGAGCGGCCGACAAACACGGCCGCTTTTATTGGGTGAAAAGAGTGTTGCGCAAAAGAGGGTTGCGAATGTTACGGAATTGTCCGCGATGGGGCCAGTGATCGCTGACACTTGTGGACCCGCGCTTTATGCTGGCGCTCTTGTGCACTGATCGAGTTCGAACATGGCTGTATTTCTGACCGCCCGCGAGGTTTGCCAACGATTGCGTGAGGCTGCGCTGGGCGTACTCGCGCTCAAGGTGTGCGAAACATCCACCGGATCAGGATGGGTAGTGGTCGACATCGAAGGCTGGCACCTGCTGCTGGATTTTGCAGGACAACAGTTGCATCACTGTGAATACGCCCGCAATCCCGATGGCCAGGAAGGCACGCTTGAGACGTGGCAGCGCTATGGCACTGATCCGGTGAGTTTGCTCAGTACCTGGGAATTGGCGCAGGTTGAAGCCTTGTTGATGGGGCCGGCGAACACGGTTGCTCAATGATGGCACTATGCCCATAATTCGCCCCCCCTTATATTCCCACGCAAGGAACTGCCGTGAAGAAGTCGCTATCGTTGATCCCGATGTTGGCGCTGTTGCTGCAAGGGTGTGGCATGACCATGACCCGCTATGAACCGAGCTACGAAAACGTCCAGAAGCTCAAACAAACCCCGCCGCTGCATGCGATCAGCAATCCTCAGGTCACCGCGCAATCCGGTGAAGGCTCGCTGTTTGTGCGCGCCAATCCTGTCCGTTCACCGTCCGGCAGCATCCCGGCGCACATCCAGGACGCCATCACCGAAGAACTGCGCAAGGCCGGTCTGCTGGATCCGCAAGCGCAGCGTCAGTTGAAAGTGCTGGTGGTGAAGAACGAACTCAGCGCCGGCATGGGCACGGGTAACGGCAAACTGGCTGCGCGTTTCACCCTGCTCAACGGCAACGATGTGGTGTACGACGCGACCAAGAATGTCAGCAGCCAATGGAGCAGCAGTTTCTTCGGGTTTATTGCGATCCCGAACGCGGTCAACGCTTACAACCCGATGCTGCGTGACCTGCTGAAGGAACTGTACAGCGATCCGCAGTTCGTTCAGGCATTGAAGTAACAGACAAAAAAAGAGCCGCAATCGCGGCTCTTTTTTTGGCTTCAGGCCCGTGGGATTTGGGCTCCAAGTGATGAGTATTTCAGGCTGTTGCGCTCGACCATTTGCTTGAGCAGTGCGTTGACCTGGCGAGTGAAGGTGTCACTCATTGCCTCTTTAGGCGTGTTGGCCATCAGCGGGATGAACCAGATACCGAACCAGGTGCCAATTGCATCGTGATTGCTCGCGGTCGTCGTCGCCTGACCTTGATCATCGAGGGTTTCCAGGCTCATGGTGTACTGATCGGTGCCATAAGCCGGGATCACCATCATGCTGAAACCGCTGATGAACGCCAGCACCATTTGCCCACCATTAGGCGGATGGTTGTACACCTTCAAACGCAGGTTGTAGTCGCCCGGCTGCTTCTTAAATTCGTCCAGAGTGACACGGCCGAACAGGCCGGAGTCGGAGAGGATTTTCTGCAGTTGTGGCTTGAGTTGATCGCGCGCCTGCGGCACTTCAGTGGCAGAGGCACTTTTCGGCTCGCCCTGATAGAAATCGAAATCAACATAAACATTTGGCTTATTGGCGTAATTGGCCATCGACGGCAGTGTCACCGGCGCCACTTCATCTTGGGTGAAACTGGCGCAACCGCCCAGCGTGATGACCAGGCCCAGCGCCAGGACTTTCCCGAATTGCATAATGTCTGTCCCTCTGTAAACAATGCCGAATGATGGCAATACGCCTCCACCTCGGAAGCCGGGCGGATTCTAGAGCGCGCGACCGTTTGGGGAAAGACTGAATGGGAAAAACTGGCAAAAAATTTGTCTTCACTGATGCCAAACGAGCTGACTGATTCCAGACCAAGGAAAACCTTTACTGCAAAGTGCTGCCGGGTTTTGTCGAACCGCTGCGGGAAGCCTCGGCGGTGCTGCGCGAAAGCGATGATCCGCTGATCGGCTTGCGCGCCTATGTGGCGGCGCGAATTCGGATCGCTCGCGAGCATCCGTGCATCGCCGAAGTGTCCAGCGCTGAACGGCTGTTCGGCAGTCAGCAGTCGCCGGCTGAATGCCGTGATTGCTGCACGCCGAATCGCAGTGCAATGTTGAATGACCCACCGCTTTCGCGAGCAAGCCCGCTCCCACATGGACGACTCGGTGTGGCTAGAACACGATATCGACGGCAGGTTTGACGTCGACCCGCGCCACGGAACCGGTCAGGTGCGCGAGGTCTTTGTTGTGTTCGGCAATGATGTCTTCAGCCTTCATGTTGCCGTTATCAAGGGTGGAATGAGCGTCCGAGGCCAGCACCACGTCGTAACCCAACTGATGGGCCTGGCGCACGGTAGCGTTGACGCAGTAGTCGGTTTGCAGGCCGCAGATCACCAGGCTTTCAAAGTCTTCGATCGGCAGCAGCTTGCTCAGATCGGTCTGATAGAAAGAGTCCGGTGTGGTTTTGCGTACTCGCAGATCGTTCGCCGAGGTCTCAAGCCCTTCGGCGAGTTGCCAGCCATCGGCGCCATGGGCCAGGGGGCTGTCGTTTTCCTCATGTTGAATGAACACCACCGGAACCCCTGACTGACGCGCGCGGGTGCTGAGGTCGTTGATGGTGTCGATCACGCGGAGGATGTCGTAGCACTGGTATTGGCCCGAGCACAGGGCACGCTGGACGTCGATGATCAGTAATGCGGTTGTCATGATGAGCCTTCCTTGATCAATCCTTGAGGCGGGGACGGACGCGAGCCCGCCCCCTTTTTTTACGCCTTTCAGTAACCCAGCGACAACCCGGTATTGCGACGTGGGTCGTTGGCGCCGTAGAAACGGTTTTTCCCTACCGGCTGACCGCCCAGTGACGGCGCACCCACCAGGATCGCGGCAATGTGGTTGGCATCCTGCGGCCCGGCAAACTTGTGGCCCCAGCTCTCGAGGGTCTTCTTCGTGTCCGGGCTGGCGGCGAAGTCTTCGAGGTTGGTTTCTTCCGGCATCCATTGCTGGTGAAAGCGCGGCGCATCGACCGCTTCCTGCAAGCCCATGCCGTAGTCGATGACGTTGAGCATGGTCAGCAAGGTGGCCGTGATGATGCGGCTGCCGCCCGGCGTGCCGACCACCATCACCACTTTGCCGTCCTTGGTGACGATGGTCGGGCTCATCGACGACAGCGGTGCCTTGCCCGGCGCAATGGCGTTGGCTTCGCCCTGCACCAGACCGTACATATTCGGCACGCCGACCTTGGAGGTGAAGTCGTCCATTTCGTCGTTGAGGATCACCCCGGTCTTGCTCGCCATCACGCCCGCGCCAAACCAGTCATTGAGGGTGTAAGTGACCGACACCGCATTGCCCCACTTGTCGACGATCGAATAGTGCGTGGTGTTGCTACCTTCATGGGGCGCCACGCCGGGTTTCAACTCAGCCGACACGCCGGCCTTCTGCGGCTGGATCGCATTGCGCAGTTGGGTCGCATAGTTTTTGTCCAACAGGTGCCCGATCGGATTCTTCACGAAATCCGGATCGCCGAGGTAGCTGTTGCGATCCACGTAAGCGTGGCGCATCGCTTCGATCTGGTAGTGCATGCCTTGGGCCGAATGGAAGCCCAGATCCTTCATCGGATAGCCTTCAAGAATGTTCATGATCTCGCAGATCACCACACCGCCGGAGCTCGGTGGTGGTGCCGAAACCACGTGATAGCCTCGGTAATCGCACTCAATGGGCGCCAGCTCGCGCGTCTTGTATTGATCGAGGTCGGCCTGAGTGATGATGCCTTTGTTGGCCTGACTGGACGTGACGATGGCGTCGGCCACCCAGCCTTTATAGAAACCGTCGGCGCCTTTTTCGGAAATGGTGCGCAGGGTCTTGCCGAGGTCCTTCTGCACCAGTTTTTGCCCGACCTGCATCGGCTCGCCGTTGCTGAGGAAAATCGAGCCGGAATCACGCATGTCCTTTTTGAACACGTCGGTGGCGTATTCGAGCAGCTCGACGTCACCCTGCTCCAGCTCGAATCCGTCCTCGGCCAATTTAATCGCCGGGGCGATCATCTCCGTGCGTGGTTTGGTCCCGTACTTGCTCAGCGCCAATTCCATACCGGACACAGTGCCGGGCACGCCGACCGCCAGGTGCCCACGGGTACTCAGGTCGGGGATGACGTTACCTTCCTTGTCGAGGTACATGTTGGCGGTCGCGGCCAGTGGGGCTTTTTCGCGGAAATCGAGGAAGGTCTTGCGCCCGTCCGCCAATTGAATGGTCATGAAGCCGCCACCACCAAGATTGCCCGCAGCGGGATAAACCACCGCCAGCGCATAACCCACCGCCACCGCCGCATCCACCGCGTTACCGCCACTTTTCAATACATCGACGCCCACATGAGTGGCCAGGTGTTGCGCGGTCACCACCATGCCGTTTTCGGCGGCAACCGGCGCCACCGACGCGGCGTGAGCCATCACGCAACTGAGTGCCAGTGAGGTCGCAATCAGCGATTTGGTCAACGGTTCGTACTTCATGAGTCGATCTCTTTTTTGTTTTAGGGGCTGTGCAAAACAGAGGGGAACGCTTCAAACGCATCAAGCAGTATGGCCGGGTTTGCGCATTGCGCCTGCCCGCTCTCGAGCACAGCGCTGGCAAAAAATTCCAAGTCACTTTGCAGCCCACCCTCGCCAATACGGGGTCGCTCTGAAGCAACAGCAGGTTCGATCCGGGTTCAGGCAGCGAACAGGTTTTTCATCGCCGCATATTGCAATAGCATGATGGTCTTGGCATCGCAGATCTCGCCGCGATAAAACGCTGCCATCGCATCATCAAAAGACCACTCCAGCACGTCCAGTTCTTCCGTCTCTTCTTCCAGGCCCCCACCTTCGCTGACCTTCGATGCTGCATCGTATTCGGCAATGAAGAAGTGCAGTTTCTCGGTCACCGAGCCAGGACTCATGTACGCCTCGAACACCTTCTTCACTTCACTGACGCGATAGCCGGTTTCTTCCTCGGCCTCGGCACGAATCCGTTGTTCAGGGGCCTCACCTTCAAGTAACCCCGCCGCCACTTCGATCAACAAACCGTCATGGCCGTTGACAAACACCGGCAAGCGGAACTGACGGGTCAATACCACCGAACGCTTCTCGCGATTGAACAGCAGAATCGCTGCGCCATTGCCACGGTCATACACCTCGCGAGTCTGGCGCTGCCACTCGCCGTTATTTCGGTGATAGTCGAAGGTGATTTTCTTCAATAGATACCAGTCGTGGGACAACACCTGAGTGTCGATGATATTGACCCGCTCGGCGGTGGTAGACATGGCGCCTGATCCCTTTTTTCATCGGTAGGCAGCCATGGTCGAATAATCTCTGCAACAAAAAAAGCCCGGCAGCGCTACCGGGCTCACTCAGTTGCGACTAACTCGCAAGGGTTCCGTGAATCAGCGGCCCATAACGCCGGCTGAACTCCCAGTTGTACGGCACGCGGTCCTTGCTCACACCGTTGTCCCAGTTAACCGACCAAGTCATGAGGCCCTTGATCGGATGCCCCTTGATGGCCAGCCGTTTGAGCACGTTGCCCACCACGGTTTTGTCGATCACATAACCGGTGGCCGCCGCATCGACGTTGGCCGGCAGACCGATGACGAATTTGTCCGCCGCGATCTTCGTGAATCCCCGAGTCCCCGTCACCAGACTTTCGGTCAGGTAATACAGGAAGTCCTCCTTGAGCGCGTCGTTGTTCTGCGCGATCCACGCACCGGCACCGTTGTTGGCCTCAGGCACCCAGACCCCGTCGCCACCCTGGTTGTAGAACTGCGGGGCGATGAAGTCGTAGTAGCCTTCCAGCGCTTGCAGGTAGCCGACGTATTTGCCGGTGCTGGTGAGATACGGGAACTCCGGGGCCATGCTGATGATGAAGTGCTTGCCTTGGCCGGCGTAGTGATCCTTGACCAGTTTCAGCGCTGCCGGCAGCACCGTCTTGTTGGCAGCGAAATCAATCGCGCTCTGTTCAAGATCGATGTCCAGCCCATCAAAACCGTAGGTTTCCACCAGACGGATGATTTCATTGGCCAGCGGTTGCTCCTGACCGCTGCGCAACTCGATGTGCGCATCGGCGCCACCCAGGGAAATCAGGACGGCCCGCCCTTGACTGTTGAGCACGCCGACCTGGCGGCGGAACTCGGCATCGGAAACGTTGAATGGCTTGAAGGTCGGGATACCGTTGCCCCTCATGAAGGCCACGGCGACCACGTTGTATTCCTTGGGTACATCCTCCAGCTCGATGCTGGCGAATCGGCCCTGACGATACCCGTCGCTCGGCCCCGCCGACCAGTTGTGCCAGAAGCCCATGAGGATCTTTTTACCGGCAATGCTCGGCATCAGCGCAGCAGCATCGCTCGCCGCGTTTTGCACCAGAGAAAAATCAATTTTTGACATGTTCTAATCCTTCAGAACGTGTGGGTTTGGCGACGTTGCGCCGTTATTTGAAGTCGACGTCGAAGGCCTGATAGAAAGCGTTGCCGGTGTTGGCGACGATCCACATCAGTACGATGACGTGATGCCCCTTCTTGCTCGTCGGAAGCTTTACCTCGTGGTTAACCTTGGCCTTCATCTCGGCCGAATGGCTGTAATACGGCACCTGAGTGTAGAAGTCTTCGAAGAACGGTTGCGCTTCCAGTTGGGCGCGGGTAATGCGTTGGTTCGAGTCCCAGCCATCCTTGGTGATCAGCCAGCGATAACCACGCGTAGTGTGCGGCGCGGTGTATTCCCACTTGATTTCCAGGGTCTGCCCCGGTGTGACATTGAGCAGCGGCCAGGCGAACGGACGACCGAGCTTTTTGCTCATTTCGTCGTTGGTGAAGTTCACGCAGTCGCGGGGATCGGTCTTGCCGCCGCTGAGAATGTAGCCGTCAGCAGGTGGCGCGACACTGTCAGAGTCGGTTTCGTAGGGCGCCGGAAACGGCCCGGCAGCCAGTGCCGGGAAGTTCTTGCCACCTTCCATTTCATTGACCTGCCAGGCACCGAGCAGTCCTTGCTCGATAGCGACCGCACCCCGGCTCGCCGGGGAAGTGACGCGACCGTGTCGCAGTTGGGTTTGTACTTGTGGTTGATTCATGTTTTTCACTCCGTTGATTTAAGAACTCTCCTTTGCGAGGAGAGGCCTTCAAGCTAACGGAGACGGATTTTTTGTCCATCGGCGGTTTTGTCGCAGTCAGACCGGGCATCATCGGTAAAGTGACCGAAACACTGGATATAAACACAGTGCATTGTGGCGACTCGTACTCGACACATAGCCAAAGGCGTACGCGTCGAGGTTACAAAATCGTGCATCTGCGACTCAAGGCAGTTGAGCCTGGAACTCCTTTTCGTACTGCCCGGCGAGCTGCTCTTTCTGTTTCTCGTCGAGTAACTTTCCGGCCATCTGGAAGAACTTCTGCTCCTCTTCCTCAAGGTGGTGGTGGACCTTGTCCGAGAGCTTTTTAGCCGTCGCCAGCCATGCCGGACTGGACATCTCGGTCTCGTCCAGTTCTTCCATCATTTCGTCCATTTCATGGTGCTCGGAAATGGCATGACGGCTGAGATCGACACCGTTGTCGAACTCCATCAGCGGGATGTAGAAGTGTCGCTCTTCAGCCGTTTCATGAGCTTGCAGTTCGGCTTTGAGCTGTTTGTAGGCCTCGACCCGCTCGGGGCTGTCGCCACTAGTCTTGACCAAGGCTTTGGCGTAGCTGCGCTGGCGGTCGTGGCTCTCGCGAAGGGCTTCGAAAATGTTCATGGGGTGTCCTCATCAACCGCGTGCTGGAATGACGCTGTAAATGGCTAGACCCCGGCGCGGGAGCGGTGGTTCCAGCGGTTTTAAACTGACGCTTGGAACACGACCACCAGGCAGGATAGTCTGGCGCCTTACTCCACAAGGAAGTCATGCATGAACTTGCGCATCGAGTTGTCAGAGAACCCGAACGAAGAACAACGCAACGCCATCCTGGCGCCGCTGCGTGCCCACAACGTCGCCAAAGCAGGCCCCTCGACACTGGAGCCCATTGCACTTTTGGTCCGTGACGAGCATGACGCGATCCTTGGCGGCCTGTATGGCCACACGTTCTATCGGTGGATGTTCATTGAACTGTTGGCGGTGCCGGAAGAGGGCCGCGGTCAGGGCATCGGCTCAAAATTGATGCAGATGGCCGAAGAGCTTGCGCGCAAGAAAGACTGCGTGGGGATCTGGCTGGACACCTTCTCGTTTCAGGCGCCTGAGTTTTACAAGAAAGTGGGCTATAGCGAGTGTGGCGAGATTACGGATTATCCGCTGGGGCACAAGCGGCACTTTTTCCAGAAGCGCCTTGTAGATTGAATTCAGTAGCGCTTTTGTAAGCAAGCCGCCCCACATTGAAAGGCATTTCAAAGGTGGGGCGGGCTTGCGACGCTTCAACCCACGATCAGAGACAAGTCGCCAACGCCGCCAACCGCCGCTTGGCGACAAAATCGTCCTTCTGCGCGTAATAATTCAGCGTCGTGCCCGATGGCCCCGTCAGCACATCGACAAACGACTCAGCCGAACGGGTATAAACCGTCGTGCCACCCTGCTGGCGCGATTCCAGATACGCGGCGGCATCCACGCCGAAAACCGCTTCATCCTGCCAGCCGAATTGCACGCACTGAGCCACTACTTTCTCCGCCTTGTCCGAAGTCAAAACCTTGTAAGGGGTTTTGGTGCGAGCATCGTTCATCGCGGAGCCCGCGCAACCGGCCAGCAGCGTCGCCGCCAGCGCTACCATCAAAATTCGCATTGCGTTCGCCCGTTCAGAAAAAAGCGGACTGTATCATCGCAGCAGCAGAAATCGTTCTGCTTTACTGCATTTATAGCGCGACATGCGCTGTCAGCTACGGCAACCTAAGGTCATCAGCCTCACAAAGGAAAACACATGGCGCCTACCGACCAGCGACATGAACATGCCCTGAAACTATTTCTCGACGCGCGGCCTGATTTGCGCGAAACCCTCGACCACCTCAATCCATTGCTGGCCCAGGCCAAAGGCGAAACCCAAGCGCAGTTTCGCGAAGAACGTCTGCACGAAGCCTACGAAGAGGAGGCAGAAAGCCTTGGCTTGTTCGCTTGGGAACTGACCTTGAAACTGACCGCCGATTCGCCTGAGGAGTATCAGGCGCAACGTCTGGAGGTACATCGTGAAGTCGCGGAGATGGCCGGCATGGAATGGCTGGAATACTGCGATCTGTATGGCATAGAACCCTAACCGCCGCTCAAGGACACTTTCGCCGATGCTGCCATCCGCCTCGACTCACCGCGCCAGCCCCGGCCATCTGCACAAGCAAAAATGGCGCGGGCGTGTGGGCCTGGCGCTGGTTGCCAGCCTGTCGGTACTGGCCGGAATGACTGACGCCATCGGCTTCATGGCCAGCGGCGACTTCGTTTCGTTCATGAGCGGCAACACCACCCGACTGGCGGTGGCGATCAGTGATGGCGATATCGGGCTGACCGTGCGCCTGGTGATTCTTGTCGTGACGTTCATTGTCGGTAATGCCTTGGGCGTGCTCGTCGCGCGTCTCGGCGGACGCCGGGCGCTGCCGCTGCTGCTCTGCATCGCCACCCTGCTCTGCGCGTCGGCGGCCTGGCCGTTTGACACGCAACTGCCGGCGCTGCTCGCAGCGATTATTGCGATGGGCATGCTCAACGCGTCCGTCGAAGAAGTGAACGGCCTACCGGTTGGGCTCACCTATGTCACCGGCGCGTTATCGCGGTTTGGACGCGGTCTGGGCCGATGGTTGCTCGGCGAGCGGCGCAGTGGCTGGCGCGTGCAGCTCGTGCCGTGGAGCGGGATGTTTGTCGGCGCAATTGTGGGCGCGGTGCTGGAACATCATTTAGGCCTCAAGGCAATGTTCGTCAGCGGTGTGCTGGCCGCGATGATCGGGCTGCTCTCTCTGAAAATCCCCAGGCGCTGGCAATTGGGTTACATGCCGCGCTGACGACTCAGCGTTTTTTGCCTGACACTTCGCTATCGCCAGCAGGCAACATCGATTTAGCCGCCTCGCCGATAAAGCTTTATCATGGCCGCAGTTTTGCTGATCGAGTCCGTCATGAAGTTCGCCATTGCGCTGTTTTCCGCCGCCCATGCGCCCTCCTCGCGTCGTGCCCTGCTGTTTGCGCAGGCCGCACTGGCCGCCGGGCATGAGATTGTCCGGCTGTTTTTCTATCAGGACGGCGTCTACAACGCCTGCGACGCGGTGGTCACCCCGCAGGACGAACTGGACGTGCCCAAGCAGTGGCGCGCTTTCATCAGCGAGCAACAACTGGACGGCGTGGTGTGCATCGCCGCGGCCCTGCGCCGAGGGGTGCTGAACGACGAAGAAGCCAAGCGCTATCAACGCGGCGCCGTCTCCGTCAATGCGCCGTGGGAATTGTCCGGCCTCGGCCAGTTGCATGACGCGGTGCAAGACGCTGACCGCCTGATCTGTTTCGGAGGTGCGTGAGATGGCCAAATCCTTGTTGATCGTCAGCCGCCAATCACCGTGGTCCGGCCCCGGCGCCCGCGAAGCGCTGGATATCGTGCTGGCGGGCGGTGCTTTCGATCTGCCGATCGGCCTGTTGTTTCTCGATGACGGCGTGCTGCAATTGGCCGCTGGACAAAACGCCAAGGCGCTGCAACAGAAAGACCTGAGCGCCAACCTGCAAGCGTTGCCGATGTTTGGCGTCGAAGAGCTGTTCTACTGCGCCGACAGCGCCAGTTCCCGTGGCCTCGCCGATCTATCGCTGGACGAAGCACAACCGCTCGCTGCCGAGCAAATCACCGCCCTTATTGACCGTTACGACCAGGTGATCACCCTCTGATGTCGACTTTGCATGTGTTGTCTCACTCCCCATTCGGCGACGATCGCCTGACCAGTTGCCTGCGCTTGATCGGCAGCGCCGATGCATTGCTGTTGTCGGGTGACGCGGTGTACGCACTACAACCGAACACCGCGCCGTTCGCTGCACTGCAAAACCGTCAAATCAAGCTTTTCGTCTTGGCCGAAGACGCGCAGGCCCGCGCTGTGCAGGTTCCAGACTGGGCTCAAGCGATCGATTATCCGGCGTTCGTCGAACTGTCGATCCAGCACGACAAGGTCAACAGTTGGCTATGAATTCCATGACCCTCGGCGACCGCGCCATCGACCTGGACAAGGACGGCTTTCTGGTTGATCTGAACGATTGGTCCCACGATGTCGCCGCCGCCCTCGCCGCCGCCGAAGGTATCGAGTTGACGCCAGAACACTGGGAAGTCCTCGAACTGCTGCGCAGCTTCTACGCCGAATTCCAGCTGTCGCCGGCCACTCGACCGCTGATCAAATACACCGCGTTAAAACTCGGACCGGACAAAGGCAACAGCCTGCACCTGAACCGATTGTTCAAAGGCACCCCCGCCAAACTCGCCGCGAAACTGGCGGGCCTGCCCAAACCGACGAATTGCTTATGACCGACTTTCCAGCGCTCACTCTCGAAACACCCGCCGAACATCCGTTCGCTCAATTTGTGCGAATTCTGGGCAAGGGTAAGCGCGGCGCCCGCGATCTGACCCGTGAGGAAGCCCGCGAAGCCATGGGCATGGTGCTCGACGACAAGGTCGAAGACACCCAGCTCGGCGCGTTTCTGATGTTGCTGCGGCACAAGGAAGAAAGCGCCGAAGAAATGGCCGGTTTCACCGAGGCCCTGCGTGAGCGATTGCAGGCGCCGGCGCTGAATGTCGACCTGGACTGGCCGACCTACGCGGGCAAGAAACGTCATCTGCCGTGGTATCTGCTGGCGGCCAAGTGCCTGGCGCAGAACGGCATACGCATCTTCATGCACGGCGGCGGCGCGCACACCGCCGGACGCCTGTACAGCGAGCAAGTGCTGGGCGAACTGAATATCCCGCTGTGCCGCAACTGGCAACAGGTCGCCGTCGCACTGGACAACGGCGGGCTGGCGTTCATGCCGCTGGTGGACTGGGCGGCGCCACTGCAACAGATGATCGACCTGCGCAACACGTTGGGGCTGCGCTCACCGATCCACTCGCTGGCGCGGATTCTCAATCCGCTGGGCGCACGTTGTGGGCTGCAAAGCATTTTTCACCCGGGCTATCAGGCGGTGCACCGCGATGCCAGTGGTTTACTCGGTGACACGGCGATTGTGGTCAAGGGTGATGGCGGCGAAATCGAGATCAACCCGGATGCCACCAGTCACCTGTACGGCACCACAGGCGGCGAGAGCTGGGACGAGGAATGGCCGCAAATGTCGACGCAACGTCATGTCAAACCAGCCTCGCTGGACGTCGATCATTTGAAAGCCGTGTGGCGCGGCGACGTCGTCGACAGCTATCCGCAGATGGCGTTGATCTCGACCATGGCGCTCGCCCTGCGCGGTCTCGGCCAGAGCCGTGAGCAGGCGTTCGAAACCGCCGAGCAATACTGGACTGCGCGGGATAAATCGATTTAACCGATCATTTGCGCCTGATCTTTGCGCTTTTTGTTCGAACTCATGGGAATAGACTCGACGCCAACGATTATTGGTTTCAGGAGCCTTGGACATGGGTTTATTAGTGGATGGCCTTTGGCAGGACAAGTGGTACGAAAGCACCAAGGACGGCGCGTTCCAGCGCGAACAGGCGCAGCGCCGGCACTGGGTCACCCCTGACGGCAAGCCCGGCCCTAGCGGTGAAGGTGGTTTTGCCGCCGAAGCCGGGCGCTATCACCTCTACGTTTCCCTCGCCTGTCCATGGGCGCATCGCACGCTGATTCTGCGCAAACTCAAAGGCCTGGAAAGTCTGATCGACGTCTCGGTAGTCAGTTGGTTGATGCTGGAGAACGGCTGGACCTTCGACACGTCGCTAGGCTCGACCGGTGACAAGCTCGATCACTTCGATTTCATGCACCAGCGCTACACCGCTGACACCGCCGACTACACCGGTCGCGTCACGGTGCCGGTGTTGTGGGACAAGAAACTCAAGCGCATCGTCAGTAACGAGTCAGCGGAGATCATCCGCATGTTCAACAGCGCCTTCGATGGTTTGACCGCCAACGATCTGGACTTCAACCCAGCGCCACTGCGCGGTGAGATCGATGCGCTGAATGAACGGATCTATCCCGCCGTGAACAACGGCGTATATCGCGCCGGGTTTGCCACGTCGCAACACGCTTATGAAGAAGCGTTCGATGAGGTGTTTGCAGAACTGGATCATCTGGAGCGCGTGCTCGGTGCCAATCGCTATCTATCCGGCGAGTACCTGACGGAAGCAGATATCCGTTTGTTCACCACGTTGATTCGCTTTGATGCGGTCTATCACGGGCACTTCAAGTGCAACCTGCGACGGATTGCCGACTACCCGAACCTGTCGAACTGGCTACGTGAGCTGTATCAGTGGCCGGGGATTGCCGAGACGGTGGATTTTCAGCACATCAAACATCACTACTACGGCAGTCACAAGACCATCAATCCGACGGGGGTTGTGCCGAAGGGGCCAGAGCAGGACTTCACTGAGGCCCATGATCGGGCGCGGTTGGGCGGGAAAGGGGTGTGGCAGAGGGGTTAGTTGATTCGGTGTTTTTGAGTGCCTCTTCGCGAGCAAACTCGCTCCCACACTAGATCTGTGTCGTTCACAAATCCAATGCGGAAGCGAGCTTGCTCGCGAATGAGACGACGCGACCTTCAGACTTGCGCCTGAGCGCCCTCAAACCACGCCAGTTTCTCGCGCAGTTGCACCACTTCACCGACGATCACCAATGTCGGTGCATGCACTTCATGCTCTGCCACCATTCGCGGCAAGTCAGCCAGCGTGCCGGTGAAGACGCGCTGATTGACCGTGGTGCCCTGCTGAATCAGCGCTGCCGGGGTGTCCGCCGAGCGACCGTGCTTGATCAACTGCTCGCAAATCACCGGCAACCCCACCAGGCCCATGTAGAACACCAACGTCTGCGCCGGGGCGACGAGGTCGGCCCACGGCAGATCGGTGGATCCGTCCTTCAAATGCCCGGTGACAAAGCGCACTGACTGCGCGTAATCACGATGGGTCAGTGGAATCCCGGCGTACGCCGCACAACCGCTGGCTGCCGTGATACCGGGTACGACCTGGAATGGAATGCCGTGCGCGGCCAGCTCCTCGATCTCTTCGCCGCCACGGCCGAAGATAAACGGATCACCGCCCTTCAATCGCACGACTCGCTTGCCGGCCTTGGCCAGATCGACCAATTGCTGGTTGATCTGATCCTGCGGCACGGCGTGGTCGGCGCGACGCTTACCGACGTAAACCCGCTCGGCATCGCGACGGCACAGATCAAGAATGGCCGGTGCGACCAAACGGTCATACAGCACGACGTCAGCCTGTTGCATCAGACGCAGCGCACGGAAGGTCAGCAGATCGGGATCACCCGGCCCTGCTCCCACCAGATATACCTCACCCGTGGTGACGTCGGCCTCGCCATCGATCTTCGCTTGCAGCAGCCGCTCGGCCTCGGCGCCCTGCCCGGCCAGTTGCCGGTCGGCAATCGGCCCCTGAAACACGTCTTCCCAGAACCCGCGACGCTGCTGCACATCCGGAAAAAGGCTTTTGACCTGATTACGGAAACGCGCGGCGAGACCGGCCAGTTGTCCGTAGGTCGACGGAATCCAGGTTTCGATCTTGGCGCGGATCAACCGGGCCAACACCGGCGCATCGCCGCCGCTGGAGATCGCAACGATCAGCGGCGAGCGATCGACGATCGCCGGGAAGATCACGCTGCACAAGGCCGGGGCGTCGACCACGTTGACCGGCACGCAACGCCGATGGGCATCGGTGGAGACTTGTGCGTTGAGCGCTTCGTCATCCGTGGCGGCAATGATCAGCACGCAACCGTCCAGATCCGCTTCCGCGTAACCGCGAACCCGGCATTCGCCACCGCTGGCCACGACCAGCTCACGCAGCTGTGTTTCGATTTCAGGTGCAACCACCCGCAGCTGCGCACCGGCATCGGCCAGCAGGCGGGATTTGCGCAAGGCAATTTCCCCCCCGCCGACGACCAACACACGACTGCCGCGCAGGTTGTGAAACAGCGGCAGATATTTCATTTAGCCGATGACCTCAAGGCCACCCATGTAAGGCTTCAGCACGTCCGGCACGCGGATCGAACCGTCGGCCTGCTGATAGTTTTCCAGCACGGCAACCAGCGTGCGGCCAACAGCCAGACCGGAACCGTTGAGGGTGTGTACCAGTTCAGGCTTGCCGGTTTCCGGATTGCGGAACCGCGCTTGCATACGACGGGCCTGGAAATCGCCGCAGTTTGAGCACGACGAGATTTCGCGGTACTTGTCCTGGCTCGGAATCCACACTTCCAGGTCGTAAGTCTTGACGGCGCTGAAGCCCATGTCGCCGGTGCACAACGCCAGGGTGCGATACGGCAGGCCGAGCAATTGCAGGACTTTTTCGGCGTTGGCGGTCAGGCCTTCCAGCGCTTGCATCGAGGTCGACGGCTCAACGATCTGGACCATTTCAACCTTGTCGAACTGGTGCTGACGGATCATGCCGCGGGTGTCACGGCCCGACGCACCGGCTTCGCTACGGAAGCAGGGTGTATGGGCGACGAACTTGATCGGCAACAGTTTCGAATCGACGATTTCGCCGGCGACGATGTTGGTCAGCGACACTTCCGCCGTCGGGATCAGGTACAGATCGGCTTCGCCTTCGCGAGCGATCTTGAACAGGTCTTCTTCGAACTTCGGCAATTGACCGGTACCTTGCAGCGCCGGAGCCTGAACCAGATAAGGCGTGTAAGCCTCTTCATAGCCGTGCTCGTTGACGTGCAGGTTGATCATGAACTGCGCCAGTGCGCGGTGCAGACGGGCGATCGGGCCACGCAGCAGGGCAAAACGTGCGCCGGACAGTTTGGCGGCGGTTTCAAAGTCCAGCCAGCCGAACTTTTCGCCCAAGGCGACGTGGTCCTGAACCGGGAAATCGAACGCGGTCGGAGTGGCCCAGCGGCGCACTTCAACGTTGTCATCTTCGTCTTTGCCGACCGGCACGGATTCGTGCGGCAGGTTCGGGATACCGAGCAGGATCGAGTCCAGTTCGGTCTGAATTGCGTCCAGCTCGACTTTGCCGGCGCTCAGTTCGCCCGCCATGCGCTCGACGTCCGCCATCAGCGGTGCGATGTCTTCGCCACGCTGTTTGGCCTGACCGATGGATTTGGAACGCGCGTTACGCTCAGCCTGCAATGCTTCGGTGCGGGTCTGGACGGTCTTGCGCTGTTCTTCCAGCGCTTCGATGCGCGCGGTATCCAGGGCAAAGCCACGGGAAGCCAGGCGGTCCGCTACGTCCTGAAGGTTGCTACGTAACAGTTTGGAATCGAGCATGTCGGTTTCTCGTTATCAAAGTTTGGTCAAAGACAGGCCAGCCCACGTTGCGAGCAGCCCGCCGAATACGCTGAGCGCCGCATAGCCCAGGGCCAGCGGCACTTGCCCGCTTTCCAGCAGGCGCACCGTATCCAGTGAAAAGGATGAAAAAGTCGTCAGCCCGCCCAGGAAGCCAACGATCAACCCGGCACGCAACTCAATCGGCACGTCCGGGCGGATCAAAAACAGGCCGTACAACGCGCCAATCAGCAGACAGCCCACGATATTAACGGCCAGCGTCGCGGTATAGAAGTGCCGCGGCCAATTGGCATTGATCCAATTGCCGGTAACAAAGCGCAACAATGTACCGGCGGCCCCGCCGATGGAGACCGCAACTATCAATGGAATCACTATTTTCTCCGCTGTCTTGGGCTTAAACGGTCGAGTTGGGCAAGGTGATTGAGCTTCTCGCCGATCTTCAATTCCAGGCCACGCGGCACCGGCTGATAGAAGGGAATCGGCTCGAGTTCTTCCGGGAAATAGTCTTCGCCGGCCGCATAGGCGTCCGGCTCGTCATGGGCATAACGGTATTCGTCGCCGTAGCCCAGTTGTTTCATCAGCTTGGTCGGTGCGTTGCGCAGATGCAGCGGCACCTCCAGCGAGCCGTTTTCAGCGGCCGCGCGCAAAGCGGTTTTGAAGCCCATGTACACCGCATTGCTTTTCGGTGCGCAGGCCAGATACGTAATGGCCTGAGCCACCGCCAACTCGCCTTCCGGACTGCCGAGGCGTTCTTGCACTTCCCACGCCGCCAGGCAAAGGCTGAGGGCACGCGGGTCGGCATTGCCGATATCTTCGCTGGCCATGCGCACCACGCGCCGGGCCAGGTACAGCGGGTCGCAACCGCCGTCGATCATCCGTGCAAACCAGTACAGCGCGCCATCCGGATTGGAACCACGCACTGATTTGTGCAGCGCGGATATCTGGTCATAGAACGCCTCACCGCCCTTGTCGAAGCGACGACGGGTGTCACCGAGCAGACTTTGCAGGAGTTTGATGCCGATCTCGCTGTCGTCTTCGGCCAGATCCGAAGCGTTCTCCAGGAGATTGAGCAGCCGCCGCCCATCGCCATCGGCGGCGGACAACAGCATCTGGAAGCCTTCATCGCTCAACGTCAGGTTGCGCTTGCCCAAGCCACGCTCTTCGCTGAGCGCGCGGTGTACAAGCTTGCGCAGCGCCGCCTCGTCGAGGCTTTTCAGCACGTAGACGCGAGCCCGCGACAACAAGGCGTTGTTCAGTTCGAACGAAGGGTTTTCGGTGGTGGCGCCGATGAAAATCAGCGTGCCGTCTTCAACGTACGGCAGAAATGCATCCTGCTGGGACTTGTTGAAGCGGTGCACTTCATCGACGAACAAAATCGTGCGCTTGCCGTACTGGCCGGCCTGCTGCTTGGCGATTTCAACAGCCTGACGGATCTCTTTGACCCCGGCGAGAACTGCCGAGACTGTTTCGAAGTGCGCGTCCGAGACTTCGGCGAGCAACCGCGCCAGCGTGGTCTTGCCCACGCCCGGCGGCCCCCAGAAGATCATCGAATGCAGGGCACCCTGCTCCAGCGCCTCACGCAGAGGCTTGCCGCGAGCGAGCACGTGCTCCTGACCGACATACTCATCCAGATTGGTCGCACGTAAACGCGCGGCCAGCGGCTGGGCAATCGGTGCACTGCGAAACAGATCCATCACGTACCGTTGAAACCTCTAGTAGATCTTGAGACCGATGATTGCTCCTGTGGGAGCTTATTCCTGAATGACGTCGGCACCTTTCGGGATGTCGAACTTGAACTTGGACGCCGGCACCGCTTCGTTGGCCTTCACCCCGGTAAACAGGATGTTGGTGCGCTGACCAACGCTGTCGATCAGTTGCATGTCATTGAGCAGACCGTTGCGGAACGACAGACGCAGGCTGTCGAACAGGGTGTCCTTGGTTTTCGGCTTGAGGGTGAAGTCGATCACGCCACCCGCCTCTTTCGCCGAGATGTCGAAGCTCTGGCTGATTTTCGACACGTCACCCGACAGCAGCAGCGCTGGAGTCTGGGTCAGACGTTCGTCGAGCTTCTTGATGGTGGCCTGTTCCAGATCCGGGTCCCACAGGGTGACTTTCTTGCCGTCGGAGACCATGGTCTGCTCGGCCGGCGCATTGGTGTGCCAGTAAAACAGGCCCGGGCGCTGCAGGGTCATGTCACCGGTGGTTTCCTGCAACTGAGTGCCGCTGCCGTCGAGGGTCAGTTGCGAGAAGTTAGCAGTCAGGGTCTTGGAGGTTTCCAGCAATTGGGTCAGACGAGCCACGTCCTTGTCATCGGCGTGGGCCGTGAGTGTGGTCAAAGCCAGTACTGGCAACAGCATGCGGATAAGACGCATGGGAGTCCTCTTGAATACTCGTTGGGAGGGGACGGCGCATCATTGCACCGTCCTTTTGTTAGTCATCAGGGGCGCTGAATCAGTCGCGTACCGGGCCCGGAGCCAGGACTTCACGCGACCCATTGGTGTTCATTGAAGTGACGACACCGGCCATTTCCATAGCCTCGATCATTCGCGCGGCGCGGTTGTAGCCGATTTTCAGCTTGCGCTGCACCGCGGAAATCGATGCGCGGCGGCTTTCGAGGACGAACTGAACCGCTTCGTCATATAGCGCATCGGCTTCCGGATCATCGCCGTCGCCACCACCGCTGCTGCCCTCAAAGCCGCTGCCCGCCTCTTCGACACCGTTGAGGATGTCGTCGTTGTACTCCGGTGCGCCGCGCAGTTTCCACGCTTCAACCACGCGGTGTACTTCATCGTCGGAAACGAACGCGCCGTGAACCCGAATAGGCAGGCTGGTGCCCGGTGGCATGTAGAGCATGTCACCGTGGCCAAGCAGTTGTTCGGCGCCGCCCTGGTCGATGATGGTCCGCGAGTCGATCTTGCTCGACACCTGGAACGCCATACGCGTCGGAATGTTAGCCTTGATCAGACCGGTGATCACGTCCACCGAAGGCCGCTGGGTCGCAAGGATCAAGTGAATACCCGCGGCACGCGCCTTCTGCGCGATCCGGGCAATCAACTCCTCAACCTTCTTGCCGACGATCATCATCATGTCGGCGAATTCATCGACGACCACGACGATGGTCGGCAGCTTGCTCAGCATCGGCGCTTCGTCATGAATGCTTTCACGCTTGTACAGCGGATCGCTCAACGGCTCTCCGGCATCCTGCGCTTCCTTGACCTTGGCGTTGAAGCCGGACAGGTTACGCACGCCCATCTTCGCCATCAGCTTGTAGCGACGCTCCATCTCCGCGACGCTCCAGCGCAGGGCATTGGCGGCGTCCTTCATGTCGGTGACCACCGGGCAGAGCAAATGCGGAATGCCTTCGTAGATCGACAGCTCAAGCATTTTCGGGTCGATCATGATCAGTTTGGCGTCTTCCGGGCCGGACTTGAACAGGATCGACAGAATCATCGCGTTCACACCCACCGACTTACCGGAACCGGTGGTACCGGCTACCAGCAAGTGCGGCATCTTCGCCAGATCGGTAATGACCGGCTTGCCACCAATGTCGTGACCCAACGCCAACGTGACCGGCGATTTGAAGTTGTCGTACTCAGGCGTCGACAGCACTTCGGAGAAGCGCACGATCTGCCGGTCTTCGTTCGGGATCTCGATACCGACCGTGGTCTTGCCCGGAATGACTTCGACCACACGCACACTGGTCACGGCCAGGGAGCGCGCAAGGTCTTTCGCCAGGTTGGCGATGCGGCTGACCTTGACGCCGGCGGCGGGCTGAATTTCATAACGGGTAATCACCGGGCCCGGGTGAATCGAATCCACGGACACCTCGACACCGAACTCCTT
The DNA here is from genome assembly GCF_963970845.1 of Pseudomonas sp. RA_105y_Pfl2_P56. NCBI lineage: Bacteria > Pseudomonadati > Pseudomonadota > Gammaproteobacteria > Pseudomonadales > Pseudomonadaceae > Pseudomonas > Pseudomonas sp. RA_105y_Pfl2_P56. The sequence goes on along the minus strand of NZ_CAXAPL010000021.1, from coordinate 3,649 downwards.
GAGTTTGATCTCCAGAAGGTGGCCGACCGCAGCCAGGGACTCCGGCGAGTAATTGAGTTGTTTCTTTTCCGCCGGGTCGAGGATCGAGATTGGCGGCAAAGTGCCTTCCACGGCGCTGTCAACGAACAACGGCGCCTGCTTCTCTTTCTGCACACGCTTGCTTGGCTCCGGCGCCTTGACCGGGGCTGGCGCGATGACCGGCGGCACCTGTTTCTCGCGCTCGGACATGTGTTTGCTCAGGGCCTGCTCGCGTTCGATCAAGCGCTCTTTGACCTTGGCCTGCTCACGTTTGTCGGTGACAGTCGGAGCAACGACATCATGGACTCGGTCATCGACTTCACGCAGTTGTGCAACCAGTTGCTTGCGTTCGGTGCGCGCCGACCACCAGCGGTTGAGCGCGCCCTGAAACAGCTCGAACAGGTCGAGGGTGATCTTGCCAGTGATGTCCATCACCTTGAACCACGACAAGTCGGTGAAGACGGTCAGGCCGAACAGAAACAGCGCGATGAACAGCAGCGTGCTGCCCTGGATATTCAGCGCATTCTTCGCCAGATCGCCGAGACTCTCGCCCAAGGCACCGCCGGCACCGGCCGGCAGACCGGTCGCGGCGTGAAAATGGATGTGTGCCAGCGCAGCGCCGGACAACACCAGAAACACCAGACCGATCAGCCGCCAGGAGAACAGCCAGCCGCTCCACTGCCACTGCTCGTGGCGCTGACGGAAGATCTGATAGGCCTTGATCGCCAGTAGCAAGGGGAAGATATAGGCAAAATAACCGAGCACCATGAACAGGATATCGGCGCTGTAAGAGCCCGCCGGGCCGCCGAAATTCTGTACGTCGTCGATCTTGCTGTTGTGGCTCCAGCCCGGATCGTCCTTGCCGTAGGTCAGCAAGGCCATCATCAGGAACAGGCACAAAGCGCCGATGGCGATCAATGCACCTTCCTTGAGCCGGTAGTGCAATTGCTGGCGCCAGAGCGGAACGACTGTTTTTGGTGCTTCGGTGGATTTCTTCAAAACGCTTCTTTTCCTGCGCCCAAGGCGCGTCCATCTATTGAATGACGATAAAAAACTGCCCAATCCAGGCAGGTGAAAAGTTGACGAGCACAACTGAGACTACTTTTAACATTGCACTGATGCTTTCATAAACACAGCCATAAGCATCGCACGCAGCGAATATTCTGTAACAGCCCGGCATTGTACGGGTTTGTGCGTCTGATGCCATGCTTCAACGTCCAGGTTTGAGCATAGCCAAGCGTACAGAACCTGCGATTCAATTTGAGCATGCATTGTCTTTTGTGACAAAGGCTTATGAGGTGTATTTGATGAACATAGCGAAGCATTGCCACCCACACCTCGCAACCTGTCACTGACTGCCCGTCAAGCCTGTTGCATGCCCGACCACGCCGCTCGCTTACGACCGCATCAAGCTTGCCAAGTTGCAACACTGCAAACGTCAGGCAGGATCGGCACGACATTCGCGCCATTTAGCGGCACACTTTAGCGCGGGCTAACAGCCCACATCACCCTCCCCTTCTGCAAGCCTGGATGCCATGCTGACTTGGTTACAACGTAATTCCCTGACTTTTCCGCCGCTGGAAAAGGCCATGCGCGCCCCCAATGGACTGCTCGCCGCGGGCGGCGATCTGTCCGCCGATCGCCTGATTCAGGCTTATCGTCATGGCTGCTTCCCATGGTTTTCCGAGGGCCAGCCTATTCTTTGGTGGTCACCAGACCCTCGCACCGTGCTATTTCCCGACGAACTGCATGTCTCGCGCAGCCTCGGCAAATTACTGCGCAAAGCACGCTACCAGGTCACCTTCGATCAGGACTTTGAGGCGGTGATCCACGCCTGCGCCGCCCCACGGGACTATGCCGATGGCACCTGGATCACCGAAGCCATGCAGGAGGCCTACATTGAATTGCATCGGCGCGGCTTCGCTCATTCAGTGGAAGTCCGGGATCAGGGCAAACTGGTCGGCGGCCTGTATGGCTTGGCGATGGGACAGCTGTTTTTTGGTGAATCGATGTTCAGCCGCGCGGATAACGCCTCCAAATATGGCTTTGCCACCTTGGTGCAGCACCTGAAGGACTCGGGTTTTGTGCTGATCGACTGCCAGATGCCGACCGATCATCTGCACAGCCTTGGCGCCCGGGCGATTCCCCGCCACGAATTCGCGGAATATCTGGCTCGGCATCTGGATCAGCCCAATGATGCGACCTGGGTTTGCTGAGCGACTTTTGCGCGCGTGGCTTACACTTAATTCACCAGCTTACCCCGAGGGTTGATCATGACCGAGTTGGCGCGTTTGAAGTTCTATGCCACTCAGCCCCACTCTTGCAGTTATCTGCCCGAGGAGCAGGCCACGACCCTGTTTCTCGATCCGAGCCAGCCCATGGATGTGCATGTTTACGCAGATCTGTCGGAAATGGGCTTTCGTCGCAGCGGCGATCATCTGTATCGCCCCCATTGCCAGAATTGCAATGCGTGCGTGCCTGCACGCATTCCGGTGGCGCTGTTCACCCCCAATCGTCAGCAAAAGCGCATTTTCAAGCGCAACGCCGATTTGCAGGTTCATCCGGCCAAACCCAAATTCAGCGAAGAATATTTCGACCTGTACCAGCGCTACATCGAACAGCGTCACGCTGACGGCGACATGTATCCGCCGAGCCGCGATCAATTCTCCACGTTTCTGGTTCGCGACCTGCCCTTCTCGCGCTTTTACGAATTTCGTCTCGACGGACGGTTGCTGGCGGTGGCAGTGACCGATTTGCTACCGAACGGCTTGTCAGCGGTGTACACCTTCTACGAGCCCGCCGAAGAGCGCCGCAGCCTGGGCCGCTTCGCCATCCTGTGGCAAATTGCCGAAAGCCAACGCATGGGGCTTGAGGCGGTTTACCTGGGTTACTGGATCAAGAACTGCAAAAAGATGAACTACAAGACCCAGTATCGCCCCATCGAACTGCTGATTAATCAGCGCTGGGTGATCCTGAACTAAACCCAAACCCTAAACCCCTTGGCGTAAACGCCATTTTTCGGGCACAATGCACGCCGCTTTTGCCTGGCGCAGTTGCACCGGGCCATTCATTGGATACCGAGGGCTTTACTGCATGTCGAAAGAAGACAGCTTCGAAATGGAAGGCACTGTCGTCGACACCCTGCCCAACACCATGTTTCGTGTGGAGTTGGAAAATGGGCACGTCGTAACCGCGCATATTTCCGGCAAGATGCGCAAGAACTACATTCGTATTCTTACCGGTGACAAAGTGCGCGTCGAGCTGACGCCCTATGACTTGAGCAAAGGGCGCATCACTTACCGCGCTCGCTAATCAAGTCAATACAGAACGCCCGGTTTATGCCGGGCGTTTTTGTGTCTGCACTTTAATGGTTTTGTGTGTATATCCGCTGCTGCGGACGGCGTTTTTCAAACGCCGGAGTGCCGGCCCAGCAAAAAAACACCAAAAGGCTTTGCCCCTGACGCACGGCACTTCGCTGAGACTCAGTGCTCCCTCGCTACGGTTGCGGCGTTTTTCAAGGTTGTTGTCGCGTCGCCGTCTAACTATGCCGCTCTTTTCTCGGTCTGCTGCTGCCGATCCGGGTTCAACATCACAGTGCCCATCGGCTCCCAGTTTCTTGTCTGTCCAGACC
>NZ_CAXAPL010000020.1:0-106550 GCF_963970845.1 Pseudomonas sp. RA_105y_Pfl2_P56 | reverse complement strand
GATTTTCTAAACCGCCAAATATGGTGGGTCGTGTGGGATTCGAACCTACGACCAATTGGTTAAAAGCCAACTGCTCTACCAACTGAGCTAACGACCCGCTGTGTGGTGGCGCGTATAATACTGATTTTTAAGGACTATTCAACACCTTTTTTAAAATAATCAAAAATAAGGTGTTGGATCGCTCACGCCAGCCGCTGCAAAGCCTTCCGCACGCAGGCGGCAGCTGTCGCATTTGCCGCAGGCACGGCCGTCATCATCGGCCTGATAGCAGGAAACAGTCAGCCCATAATCAACGCCCAGCTTCACGCCCGCCTGGACGATCTGCGCCTTGCTCAGATTCTGCAGCGGTGCCTGAATGCGGAAGCCGTTGCCTTCAACGCCGGCTTTAGTCGCCAGATTGGCCATGCGCTCGAACGATTCAATGAACTCGGGACGGCAATCCGGGTAGCCGGAGTAATCCACCGCGTTGACGCCAATAAAAATGTCTCGCGCGCCAAGCACTTCTGCCCAACCCAAAGCGAGCGACAGGAAAACGGTATTGCGCGCCGGCACGTACGTAACCGGAATGCCCTCGCCCAGCGCCTCTGGAATGTCGATGCTGGTGTCGGTCAGGGCCGAACCGCCCATGCCGTTGAAGTTCAGGCCAATCACCTTGTGTTCGACCACACCCAGGTCGCGAGCGACACGCGCCGCAGCGTGCAATTCTGCGTGCGAGCGCTGGCCGTAATCAAAACTCATGGTGTAGCAGCTGTAGCCTTCGGCCCTGGCCATGGCCACGACGGTCGCCGAGTCCAGGCCGCCGGACAGCAGGATGACCGCACGCTTTTCGGTGGTGTTCAGTTGCTCAGTCATATCAGCGCCCCGGCTCGTCATTCCAAAGATATTTATGCAGCTGCAATTGCAGGCGCACAGGCAGGTTGTCCGCCACCACCCAGTCCGCCAGATCCCGAGCATTCAGATCATGGTGACTTGGTGAAAACAAGACTTCGCCAGCGCGTCGATCAAGACCGTACTGGATCAGCTTGGATACCGCCCAGTCGTAATCTTCCCGCGAACAGATGACAAACTTCACCTGATCGTTGGGAGTCAGCCGTTCGATGTTCTCGTAAAGATTGCGATGAACTTCTTTCGAACCTGGGGTTTTCAGATCGACCACACGACTGACGCGCGGGTCCACTGCCGAGATATCTAAGGCACCACTGGTTTCCAGCGAGACCTCGTAACCGGCATCACATAACTGTTTAAGCAAAGGAATGGCATTCGGCTGCGCCAAAGGCTCACCGCCCGTGACACAGACATAGCGCGGACGATAGCCGGCTACTTGCTCGAGGATATCGTCGAGGGTGCGAATCGTACCACCCGTGAACGCATAGGCGCTGTCGCAGTACTGGCAACGCAAGGGGCAACCGGTCAGGCGCACAAAAACGGTGGGCAGCCCGGCAGTCCGCGTTTCCCCCTGCAACGAGTAGAAAACTTCGGTAATTCTCAATGTGTCTTGCATAGTCGCCACGGGCGTAACAGCTAAACAGGCTGTCCGCCTCCGTCAGGCACTTCAGGCAGCCTCGCCAACGCGCAGGCCTCAAGAAGCGTGTTTCAGAAAAAGGGCGTGAATTCTAACGAAAAAACCCGCGACAGGCGCGGGTTTCTTCAAAACAGTCAAACAGGCTTACATGCGCTGCAGATCGCGTTGAGCCAACTGAGCGGCGGATGTGCCCGGATATTGGGCAACCACCTGCTGCAGAATGCCTTTCACCTTGTCGGTATGACCGAGGCGGCGCTCTACATCAGCCAGCTTGTACAGCGAGTCCGGCACTTTGGCGTGCTTGGGATATAGCTGCGAAACCTTGGCGAAAGCCTGACCCGCACCTTGCAGATCGCCCTTTGCCAGGTTTACCTCACCCAACCAGTACTGGGCATTGCCCGCGTATTGGCTGTTCGGGTATTTGCGCAGGAACGCGGCAAAAGCCTGGCTGGCCTTGTCGAAATCCTTGGCTTTGATCAGGTCGAAAGCGGCATCGTAATACAGCTTTTCCTTGGCCGGATCAGCCGGTTCGCTACTTGCAGCAGGCGCTTGGGCAGCCGCACCGGCAGCAGCACTTGCGTCGCCACCGGCAGAAGAATTCTCAGGAGTCGCGGCAGGTGCAGCACCGGATCCTATGCGCCGATCAAGATCCTGGTATCGCTCCAGGGATTCTTGTTTCATGCGCGCAACCTGATTTTGCAGTTCTTCAATCACACCTTGCTGGCGCGATATCTGATCCTGCATTTGTTGCAGTTGATTGAACAGCATGCCTTGTGCCGAGGTAGGGGCCGAAGCCGCTCCCCCGGCATAGGCGCCGTTCGTACCGTAACCCGCAGGCGGATAACTACTCCCGCTATTGTTATAACCGGAGTTGTCATCGACCACAGGAACCGCAGCCCACGCCGCAAGCGGCAGGAGGCTGAGAGCCAGAACAGTTACAGCACGACGGCACGTTCGCATATCGAATTACTTACGCAGTTCGACGCGACGGTTTTGAGCCCAGGACTGCTCGTCGTTGCCGGTAGCAACTGGACGCTCTTCGCCGTAGGAAACCAGTTCCAGCTGAGCTGGGGAAACACCTTGCAGTACCAGGTAGCGCTGAACGGCTTTCGCACGACGCTCGCCCAGTGCCATGTTGTACTCACGAGTACCACGTTCGTCGGTGTTGCCTTCCAGAACAACGCGAGCGCCGTTTGCTTTCAGGTCTTTGGCGTGAACATCCAGAGCGCGCATGGCTTCTGGCTTCAGGTCCGAGCTGTCGTATTCGAAGTAGAAGGTGGTGATTGCGCGCAGAGCAGCTTCTTCGCTCAGGGAACCGTCAACGGCACCAGTGTTTGCGCCGTAACCAGCGTTTGGATCAACAGCGCCTTCACCGGCGTTGTCGCCGCCTTTGGACGAGCAACCTACAGCTACAGCCATGGCCAGAGCCAGCGCAGCAAATTTACCAAACTTCAGCATTTCCATCGTGAAACTCCTAATGAACCCCAGTGTGTTAAGTAAAACGTGTAGCGCCCGCTCACTTCAGGTAAGGGGACCAGGACGGTTCTCTGACTTCGCCTTGAGCGGTAGGAAGCGGGAGCCTAACGCGTCCATTAATGGACACGAGCATCAAGACTCCCCGGCCCTGCTGGCGGGTGGCGTAGATTACCATGGTGCCGTTGGGCGCAACAGTGGGTGACTCGTCCAGAGTGCTATCAGTGAGGATCTTTACACTGCCGCGCTGCAAATCCTGGGCCGCCACCTTGAAATTGGTGAAACCGTCCTGGCGATGGATCATCACCAGGGTCTTTTCATCAGCCGAAAGCTTCGGGTTGGCATTGTAGTTGCCAATGAAGGTCACACGCTCAGCACCACCACCGCTTACGCTGGTTTTGTAGATCTGCGGCTTGCCGCCACGGTCGGAGGTGAAGTAGATGGTCGAGCCATCTTTGCCCCAGAACGGTTCGGTATTGATGCCCGGACCTGCGGTTACACGGGTGATCTGACGCGATGCAAGGTTCATCACGTAAATATCCGGGTTACCGTCTTTGGACAGCACGAATGCCAGGCGATCGCCATTCGGCGACCAGGCTGGCGCGCCGTTCAGGCCTTCGAAGTTGGTGATCTGCTCACGGCGACCGGTGTCGATGTTCTGCATGAAGATGCGCGGACGCTTCTGCTCGAACGACACGTAGGCGATGCGTTTGCCATCCGGAGCGAAACGCGGCGACAGGATCGGTTCACGCGATTGCAGCAGAGTCACGGCGCGGGCACCATCGTAGTCCGAACGCTGCAGGGTGTAGCGAGTGTTCTTCTCGGAGAAGCGCTCCGCCGTCACGTAAAGCAGACGGGTCGAAAACGCACCCGGAATACCGGTGAGCTTTTCGAACGACTGGTCAGCGATGAAGTGCGCCATGTCGCGCAGTTGCTCGGTGGTACCGGAAACACTGCCGTCAGCCACTTTCTGTTCGGTGGCAACGTTGAACAGTGCCCACTGGACCTGCAGGCGACCGCCTGCTGGAGCGATGCTGCCGACCATCATGTATTGCGCACCTACCGCCTTCCAGTCACGGAAGATGATTTCGCTCGGCTGGCTTGGCTGACTGATCATGTTTTGCTTGGGAATCGGCGAGTAGTAGCCCGAGTTCCGCAAATCGTTACCAATGATTTCAGCTATGTCGTCCGGCAGAACAGCACCGCCCTGGAAACCGAACGGTACAACAGCGATCGGGGTGGCCCGATCACTACCGCTGGTGACCAGAATGTTCTTTTCCTCAGCCATCGCGATCCCTGCCATGCAGCAGATCACGACCAGCATTCCTCGAAGAAGGTTTCTCACAAGGCTAGATCCTCAGGTGTGAATGTCATCTTGAATGAACGATACGGAGCGAAATCGCTCGGCTTCATTCCCTGCATTTCTGTCAAACGTCCAATATTCTTCACTGCCGCCACTGCCGAAGCATCGAACGGACCATCGCCACTGGACTTGGACACGTTGACCGTAGTCACCGTGCCGTCCGGCAACATGCCGATTTGCAGCACGACCGTCATGCCTTTGCGCGCTGAAGGTGGACGTGCCCACCCCTCTGCGGCTCGCGCACGAATCAAGTCATCGAAACTGCCCGCGACTTCGTCACCCTGCTCATCAGCCAAGGCCTGCTGGCGCTGTGGCGTGTCGGAAAGCAAATCTGCCAGGGCCTGAGCCTTTTTGTCTTCGGTAGATTTACGTGCCGCCTCTTGCGCTTTCTTCTTCGCAGCATCGGCAGCCGCTTTCTTCTTCGCGTCGTCGGCGATTTTCTTCTTCGCCTCTTCAGCTTCAGCTTTCTTCTTGGCGTCTTCGGCGGCTTTCTTCTTCGCGTCTTCGACGATCTTCTTCTTCGCTTGTTCAGCGGCCGCTTTCTTGGCCTCTTCTTCAGCAGCCTTTTTCGCTTCTTCTTCGGCTTTCTTCTTGGCTATATCAGCCAATTGTTTCTCTTCTGCCTTCTTGGCTTCGGCGGTCTTCTTCGCTTCATCGGCTTTCTTGGCTTCATCAGCCTTTTTCGCCTCGTCCGCTTTTTTGGACTCGTCGGCCTTCTTGGCTTCCTCGGCCTTTTGAGCCGCTTCTTCTTTCTTTTGTTCCGCAGCTTTCACCGCTTCCTGCTCGACCTTTTTCTGCTCCATCTGTTCGACTTCGGTCTGACGTGCGGCGGACTTCTTCGCCTCACCCGCAATCTTCTGATTGGTCTGGGTGGTTGCCTGACTTTTCGATTTCAGCTGGTACAGGGTCGCCTGGACAATCGGCTTGGCCGGAGGCAGTTCCGGTGTGAAGGCAAAACTGACAAACAGCATGCCGAACACCAGCACGTGCAAGACAATCGCCCAGACACTAGGCCAGAAGAAGCTTTCCGAGGCGGACGGCTCTCTCTGTTGCCGCATCAGGGGGCCTCGGTAATCAAACCAACATTACCGACCCCGGCTTTCTGCAACCCGCCCATGGCGCCCATGACGGCACCATAGTCAACGGTTTTGTCGCCACGGATAAAGACCTGAGTACGCTTGCCGCCTTCGTTGCCGGCACGAATGATCTTGGTCACCGCATCGGTCATTTGCGGCAGGGTCATGGCCCTGTCCTGTTGCTTCTCGGTGTCGACTTCACTGCCAAGGTTCCAGTAGTAGGTCTTGTCAGCCTTGATCGAAATGGTCAGGACCTGGGTGTTGTTGTCCTGCGGCAAGGCTTCGCTGGAAACCTTGGGCAGATCAACTTTCACGCCCTGATTGAGCATCGGCGCGGTCACCATGAAGATGACCAGCAGCACCAACATCACGTCGATGTAGGGCACTACGTTCATCTCGGCAACCGGCTTGCGCTTTTTGCGAGCTCGAGCGATTAAAGCCATTGGAAATTACCTGCTTATTCTTCGCTGGTGTGCACTTTGCGGTGCAGGATCGCCTGGAATTCATCGGCGAAGGTGTAGTAGCGGCTCAGCAAGGTTTCGCTGCGTGCAGAGAAACGGTTGTAAGCAATAACGGCCGGAATCGCGGCGAACAGACCGATCGCCGTGGCGATCAAGGCCTCAGCGATACCCGGAGCCACCGTGGCGAGGGTCGCTTGCTGGGCGCTGGCCAGACCGCGGAAGGAGTTCATGATGCCCCAAACGGTACCGAACAGACCGATGTACGGGCTGACCGACCCCACAGTGGCGAGGAACGGCAGGCTTTGCTCCAGTTTCTCTTCTTCACGGGAAATGGCTACGCGCATGGCACGGGCCACGCCTTCCATCACGGCTTCAGGATCGACGCCGGGCTGCTGACGCAGACGGGAGAACTCCTTGAAACCGGCGCGGAAGATCTGCTCGACACCGGAATCCGGATCCGGGTTGCTGCCGGCCTGACGATACAGTTTGGACAGATCGATACCCGACCAGAAGCGCTCCTCGAAGCTCTCCAGGGCACGTCGACCGGCACGCAGCAGATTACTGCGCTGAAAGATCATGATCCATGAGGTCACCGATGCGGCCACCAGGGTCAACATTACCAACTGCACCACGATGCTGGCATTGCTGACCAGGCTCCACATGGAGGAATGGTCGACGACGTTAGCTTCCACGCTTTATCTCCTGCTTAGAGTGTGTACCCGGGCCGCCCACGTCGGCAAAGGCCGCACGCAGGTCTTCGGGAAGGGCCCGGGGTTTCAAACTGTTAGTGCGCACACAGGCCACCAAAAACTGCCCTTCACAGAGCAGCACATTATCCGTAGCCCGCCTGACCTGCTGTTTAAAGCGCAGGCTGGCACGGTTCAATTCGATTACTTCAGCGCTTACCAGCAGTTCGTCGTCCAGTCGCGCCGGCGCGTGGTAACGCGCTTCGCTGGAATGCACGACAAACAACAGGTCCTCCCCTGCCAGCTGCGATTGGGCAAAGCCCAGCTCGCGGAGCCGCTCGGTTCGAGCCCGTTCCATAAACTTGAGGTAATTAACGTAATACACGATGCCGCCCGCATCGGTGTCTTCGTAATAAACGCGACAACGATGTGCGAACGGCTCAAGCCCGTTTTGCGCGCGCATACTCTAGTGCTTACTCCTCAGGTTGCCAATCCGGCCAGGCAACTGTTTTTTCGTTGTTCAAAGGCTTTACCGTAAAAGTACCGTCCTCTGACAGTACAAACCCTGAATAAATCGACAACAAATGTGTATTAATCGTCCACGGCATCGAGAAACTCGTCTACCACGGGCATCTCACCCATTCGTGACGGAACATTTAAACCGAAATGCAGGTACGCATGGCGCGTCACTACCCTGCCCCGCGGTGTGCGCATGATGTAGCCCTGCTGAATCAGGTACGGTTCCAGCACATCTTCAATGGTGTGGCGCTCCTCGCTGATCGCTGCCGCGAGGCTGTCGATCCCGACCGGACCGCCATCGAACTTCTCGATCATGGTCAACAGCAAACGCCGGTCCTGATGATCGAAACCGTGTTCGTCGACATCCAGCAGGTTCAGCGCCAGATCGGCAACCGATTTGGTGATATGCCCCTTGGCCCGCACTTCAGCAAAATCGCGCACCCGGCGCAGCAGGCGGTTGGCAATGCGTGGCGTACCACGGGCACGACGAGCAATTTCGAAGGCGCCTTCCGGATCCAGCGGCAGGCCGAGGATATTCGCCGAACGACTGACAATCGTCGACAGATCCGCCGTGCTGTAGAACTCAAGGCGCTGGACGATACCAAAGCGGTCCCGCAGCGGGTTGGTCAGCATGCCGGCGCGGGTGGTCGCACCGACCAAGGTAAACGGCGGCAGGTCGAGCTTGATCGAACGGGCCGCCGGCCCTTCACCGATCATGATGTCGATCTGGAAATCTTCCATTGCCGGGTACAGCACTTCTTCGACAATGGGCGACAGGCGATGGATTTCGTCGATGAACAGCACATCGTGCGGTTCAAGATTGGTCAACAACGCGGCCAGATCACCGGGGCGCTCAAGCACCGGGCCCGAAGTGCTCTTGATCGACACGCCCATTTCCTGGGCAATGATGTTGGCCAGCGTGGTTTTACCCAGACCCGGCGGACCGAAAATCAGCGTGTGGTCGAGCGATTCACTACGGCCACGGGCAGCCTGGATGAACAGTTCCATCTGCTCGCGCACGGTCGGTTGGCCAATGTAGTCAGCCAGGCTGACCGGACGAATGGCCCGATCCTGGACTTCTTCGCGCTCACGCGGGCTATGCGCGGCAGCGATCAGACGATCAGCTTCAATCACTTAAATCATTCCCTTCAGGGCGCGGCGGATCATGTCTTCACTGCTCAGATTCTTGTCCTTGATCGCGGAAATGGCCTTGCTGGCTTCCTGCGGCTTGTAACCCAGGGAAATCAGTGCGCTGACCGCATCGTTTTCGGCGGTATTGACCGGCGCCGGGCCATCCGGCTGGTTCGGCACCAGGGCAAACATGGCCGGCGAGGTTTCCCAGGCCTTGAAGCGATCTTTCAGTTCGACCAACAAACGCTCGGCGGTTTTCTTGCCGACGCCGGGCACCTTGGTCAGCGCCGAAGTGTCCTGGGACTGCACGCAGCGGATCAATTCATCGACTTCCAGACTCGACATCAATGCCAGCGCCAGTTTTGGCCCGACACCATTGAGACGGATCAACTCGCGAAAAAAGTCTCGCTCACGCTTGCCGGCAAAACCATAGAGTAACTGCGCATCTTCACGTACGACCAAATGGGTGTGCAGGGTCAGCGGCTCACCGACCGACGGCAGGCGGTAAAGGGTGGTCATGGGCACTTCCAGCTCATACCCGAGGCCGTTTACATCCAGAATCAGGTGCGGCGGCTGTTTCTCAGCCAGGGTGCCGCGCAAGCGTCCAATCACGTTTCAGATCCTTGAGCGTTGGCCAGCCGTTGGCTGGCGACAGTCAGAGCGAAGACGTCGGGCCGACAACACAGGCGCCAAACCTTTCGCTCCGTAAATTTGATGCTGATGCTATCAGAGACGCAGGCGCCCGCCACGACTGCGTGCTGTTCCCAGGCCATGCGGCAACAGGCTGGAGCGGGTGTGCGCGTGACAAATGGCAATCGCCAGGGCATCGGATGCATCGATTTGCGGTTTGCTGGTCAGCTTTAGCATGTGCATGACCATCATCTGCACCTGCTCTTTATTCGCCGCGCCAGTGCCGACTACGGCCTGTTTGACCTGGGTCGCCGTGTATTCGGCAATCTCCAGACATTCTTCCGCGCCGGCGACAATCGCGGCTCCACGGGCCTGTCCCAACTTCAGCGCCGAATCGGCGTTTTTCGCCATGAACACCTTTTCGATGCCCATGGTGACCGGGCCGTAGGTCTGAATGATTTCACGCACACCGCGATAGACGATTTGCAGACGCTCATGCAATTCGCCAGCACCGGTGCGAATGCAACCCGAGGCCACATAAATGCAGCCGCCGCGTCCGGTATCGCGAACAATGCCGTAACCGGTGATACGCGAACCGGGGTCGATACCAAGAATTAAAGTCATAACGCCTGCAGATTCGGTGAAAACACGAATTTCAAAACGACGAATAACCAAGCCCGCTCCCACATTCAAGGCTGGTCGCTCTTAACCGAGCTGAGCGGCCACGTCTTCCGGGATGTCCGCGTTGGAATAGACGTTCTGCACGTCATCCAGGTCTTCAAGCATGTCGATCAGCTTGAGCACCTTTTCCGCGCCATCCAGATCCAGTTCGGCGCTGGTGGTCGGCTGCATGACGATTTCCGCGTCATCACCCTTGAACCCGGCCGCTTCCAGCGCGTTTCGTACGGCGTAGAAGCTGGTGAACGAGGTGAAAACGTCGATCGATCCGTCTTCGTGGGTGACCACGTCGTCGGCATCGGCTTCCAGAGCCGCCTCGGTCAACGCGTCTTCGTCAACGCCCGGCGCGAAGCTGATCTGCCCCTTGCGTTCGAACAGGTACGCCACCGAACCGTCAGTACCGAGGTTACCGCCACATTTGCTGAACGCATGGCGTACCGCTGCTGCTGTGCGATTGCGGTTGTCGGTCATGCATTCAACCATCACCGCCACGCCGCCAGGGCCGTAACCTTCGTAGGTCAGCTCTTCGACGTTGTCCGCTTCGGTCGCACCGGCGCCACGCGCAACGGCACGATCGATGATGTCGCGGCTCATGTTCGCGCTCAGCGCCTTGTCCAGGGCCAGACGCAGACGCGGGTTGGAACCCGGATCACCGCCGCCCTGACGGGCCGCAACGGTCAGCTCGCGGATCCACTTGGTGAAAATCTTGCCTCTCTTGGCATCCTGACGTTCTTTGCGGTGCTTGATGTTCGCCCACTTGGAATGACCTGCCATAACTCGCTCCGAATTCTCTTTGAAACGTCGCCCGCCGCGCATGTCGCGCAGCCAGCAAACAAAAAAATCTCGACCTGCTTTCTACAGAAAGAAAAAAGGCGCATCCGAAGATGCGCCTTCAGGCCCGTCTTACTCAGCCTTTGGCGTTTCACGCAAACGAATGTGCAGTTCGCGCAGTGCCTTGGCATCCACCACACCCGGTGCTTGCGTCATCACGTCGGCAGCACTCTGGGTTTTCGGGAAGGCGATCACTTCACGGATCGACTGGGCGCCGGTCATCAGCATCACCAGACGGTCCAGACCGAAGGCCAGACCACCGTGCGGCGGCGCACCGTATTTCAGCGCGTCGAGCAGGAAGCCAAACTTCTCTTCCTGTTCCGCTTCATCGATACCCAACAGACGGAATACCGACTGCTGCATTTCCTTGCGGTGGATACGGATCGAACCGCCACCCAGTTCGGTGCCGTTCAGCACCATGTCGTACGCACGCGACAGAGCGCCAGCCGGGTTGGCTTCCAGCTCTTGCGGCGTGCACTTCGGCGCGGTGAACGGGTGGTGCAGCGCGGAGAAGCTGCCATCGTCGTTTTCTTCGAACATCGGGAAGTCGACGACCCACATTGGCGCCCACTCGCAGGTCAGCAGCTTCAGGTCGTGACCGAGCTTGATGCGCAGTGCACCCAGCGCTTCGCTGACGATCTTGGCCTTGTCGGCGCCGAAGAACACGATGTCGCCATCGACTGCGCCAACGCGATCGAGGATCACGTTCAGCTTGTCTTCCGGGATGTTTTTTACGATCGGCGATTGCAGACCTTCAACACCAGCAGCGCGCTCGTTGACCTTGATGTACGCCAGGCCCTTGGCACCGTAGATGCCGACGAACTTGGTGTAATCGTCGATCTGCTTGCGCGGCATGCTCGCCCCGCCTGGAACGCGCAACGCAGCGATACGGCATTTCGGATCGTTGGCCGGGCCGCTGAACACCTTGAAATCGACTTCTTTCAACTGATCGGCAACGTCGACCAGTTCCAGCGGGTTACGCAGGTCTGGCTTATCGGAACCGTAACGACGCATGGCCTCTTCGAAAGTCATGTGCGGGAAATCGCCGAACTCCAGACCCAGCACTTCCTTGAACAGATTGCGGATCATTTCTTCGGTCAGGCCCATGATCTCTTTTTCATCGAGGAAGCTGGTCTCGATGTCGATCTGAGTGAATTCCGGTTGACGGTCAGCGCGCAAGTCTTCGTCACGGAAGCACTTGGCGATCTGGTAGTAACGGTCGAAGCCGGCCACCATCAGCAGTTGCTTGAACAGTTGCGGCGATTGCGGCAGGGCAAAGAACGAACCGGCATGGGTACGGCTCGGCACCAGATAGTCACGCGCGCCTTCCGGAGTAGCACGGGTCAGGATCGGTGTTTCGACGTCGAGGAAGCCGTTTTCGTCGAGGAAGCGACGGATGCTGGTGGTCATACGCGAACGCAGACGCAGCTTCTCGGCCATTTCCGGGCGACGCAGGTCGAGGAAGCGATAGCGCAGGCGGGTTTCTTCGCCAACGTCAGAGAACTCGTTCAGCGGGAACGGCGGGGTTTCCGACTCATTCAGCACTTCCAGCTCGTAGCCCAGGACTTCGATCATGCCCGACGCCATGTTGGCGTTGGTGGCACCGGCCGGACGCAGGCGAACCTTACCGGTGATTTTGACGACGTATTCGCTGCGCACGCGATCGGCGGCGGCGAAGCTCTCGGCGCGATCCGGGTCGAATACCACCTGAGCCAGACCATCACGATCACGGATATCGAGGAAAATCACCCCGCCGTGGTCGCGACGACGGTGAACCCATCCGCAAAGGGTAATTTCCTGGCCTTCCAGGCTTTCGTTCAGTTGGCCGCAATAGTGGCTGCGCATCATGGTAGTGGTTCGCTTCTCGTAATTCGAAATTCGGTGGAGATCCCGCCGCACTCAAGCATTGTGCGACTGACGGAAACTCACGCGTGTCGTTCGACCGGGGTTTGAACCCTAGTCAGATTTGTCGCCACCGGCCAGATTCTTCTTGGTTCCGGTCTTGAAATCGGTTTCGTACCAACCGCTGCCGCTAAGGCGAAAGCCGGGCATGGACAGCTGCTTCTTGAGCTCTGGCGCCTGGCAGGCAGGGCAGTCGACCAGCGGTGCCTCGCTGATCTTTTGAATGGCTTCCAACTGATGACCACAGGAAGCGCATTGGTAATCGTACATCGGCATGGGGGGTGTCTCGGCGATCAGATTGCCACCGCGCGCAGGGCTTTGCGGCGAAAGAGCGGGATTATATCCATTAAATGCGGCCTGTGCAGCCGTAAGACTGCACAGGCCGCGACCTCGTTTGCAACCACTGTGTCAAAGCGAATTGACCGGTGTGGCTTACTTGACCCCGTTCATGACGCACACCACTCGCACCAGAGCGCTGAAATTTTTCACGCCGCCATGACGCAGATGCACCTCACGATCAACGTGGGACAACAGCGAACTGATCGAACAACAATTATCTGCGGCCATATCGCCGAGGATATTCCAGTAAACCTGCTCAAGTCGCAGGCATGTCGCGTATCCGTTCAAACGCACGGATCGGGACAACGGCTGAATCAATGACATGTCGAATTCGTTGACGAACGGATCGACTTTCAACTCATGTGGCAAGCCGACAATCCTGTCGCCCCGCCTGTCTCCTTCTACCATATCGGTGACACTCCTTTGCCATCTCTGCTTGTTTTCAAAGCCACATCCTGTGACTTCATAAAAGCGCAGACGCAAAGTTATATCCAGATGACTTGGTGACCATCACCGTAGGATAAGCCAACGACACAGGTACGAATCCGGACAGCACGCGAGCAGTCCGCAGACCTGCTCGCATGCCAGGGTTATGCTTGGAGCAAAGCGCGCAGCATCCATGCGGTTTTCTCGTGAACCTGCATGCGCTGGGTCAACAGGTCGGCAGTCGGCTCATCACTGACCTTGTCGAGCAACGGGAAGATGCCGCGCGCGGTGCGGGTCACGGCTTCCTGCCCATCGACCAGTTGCTTGATCATGTCTTCAGCGCTCGGTACGCCCACCTCTTCCTTGATAGAGGACAGACGTGCGTAAGTGGCATAGGCGCCCGGTGCCGGAAAGCCCAGCGCGCGAATGCGTTCGGCGATCAGATCCACGGCCAGCGCCAGTTCGTTGTACTGCTCTTCGAACATCAAATGCAGCGTACGAAACATCGGGCCTGTGACGTTCCAGTGGAAGTTATGGGTTTTCAGATACAGCACGTAGGTGTCCGACAGCAGACGCGACAGCCCCTCGACGATGGACTTGCGATCCTCTTCACTGATACCGATATCGATTGCCATGTTTACCCCCTAACGGCGATTGAATTCATCCAACAGGTGCAGGCCCACTCTAGCAAGGCTGTCGCCAGCCCGCAGCCTCGAAAACCTGAACAGGCTGCGACAAAAAGACCGGCGCTGTGCCGCTGGCCGGGCTGATTTGAGTAGCAGCAGGCTTTGCTGTTAAATAGGCAGTGTGTCGCTACGCCCCGTTTTTCGGGGTTTCGCGCATAGGCTGATGCCGTGTACGTGTCCACCGCCTCTTATTTTGTCCCGAAGCGAACCGTGCATCTTCAGCTCTTCCTTGTGAGCCGTTATAAAGTGAGCCATTCAAAATGTTGAAAATCGTCCACCTGCTGATGGGCGCAGCGGCATTGCTGCTGTCGTTCATACCTAGCCTGAAATCCGAAGCCGTTCCTTACCTGCAACAACCCGATGCACTTTACCTGGCCTTTTTCGGCCTGCTGAACCTGGTGATTGCTCCAGTGATTCCTTACTGGAACAAAGGCCCGCGCCAGCATCTGCAAAACCTGGTCAGCGCGCTTCTGGTGCTGACTGTCGTCCTGCAAACCTTGACCCTGATCGCGCCGATGCCCGTCATCGCCGGCCAACCAGCGGTGTTGTTCAGCCTGGTAATTGCCCTGACAGCCGTAATCCTGCACCTGGCCGTCAGCTTCTATAGATCTTCACCTGCCGCCGCGCCAACCAGCTACGACATGACCAACCGCGATACCGGCACCGTCAAGTGGTTCAACACGTCCAAGGGCTTCGGCTTTATCTCCCGGGATTCCGGTGATGATATTTTCGTGCACTTTCGCGCGATCCGTGGCGAAGGCCACCGCGTTCTGGTCGAAGGCCAGCGTGTAGAGTTCTCGGTGATGAACCGGGACAAGGGCCTGCAAGCCGAGGACGTGATCGCGGCTTTGCCGCGTCGCTGATCCCAGGCAATAAAAAACCGCGAACAGCCAGACTGTTCGCGGTTTTTTTATGCCTGCACAAAACAGTGCTGTGGCTCAATAGTGCGGGGGTGGCGCCTCTTCATCAAAGGATTCGAACTGCCCGACCATTTCTTCCTGACGCTTGAGCAGTGCGGCCATTTGCAATTGCAGGCGCTCGACCACCCGTTGCTGCGCCACCAGCACATCGTTCAAGGCCTGAATGGTGTCATCCTGAAACGCCAAACGGCTTTCCAGATCGTTAACGCGTTGTTCCAGACTCATGACTCAGCCCTCCACAAAGGTGAAATCATCGGTCAGCACGACACGCAATCGATCGCGAATAGCGGCCACCTCTTCGCTGCCATAAGGCTTGGCCGGGTGCTTGCCCCACACAGGCGCTGGCCAGGCGGCGTCATCGCGTTTTCGCACTATCACATGCATGTGCAACTGGCTGACCACGTTACCCAACGCTGCGACATTCATTTTATCGGCATCGAACAAGTCTTTGAGCAACTCGGCCAATGCGGTGGTTTCCAACCACATTTGCTGTTGATCGGCGACATCCAACTGAAACAACTCACTGATATCGTCACGACGAGGTACCAGGATGAACCACGGGTAGCTGGCGTCGTTGGACAGCAGCAGCCGGCAGAGCGGGAAGTCGCCGATGGCAAGGGTGTCCTGTTGTAGTCGTGAATCTAAAGCAAACACTGCGCGCACTCCCGGCTGATCTACATAATTGAGCTTAGCGGCCTCGCCCGAGGGCGGCGCGCCAAGCGACAGACAGGCAGCATACCTGCGAATGCGCCCGCCTTCACGACGGCAATGCCGTTGGGCATTCTCCGAACGCCCCGAGATGGGACATTTATCGACACCCTGCACCAACGCGGGCCCCGGATTGAAGAGCAGCACACGAAAATGACCGAAAACCCTGAAACACTTGAGACCAACCTCAACCCGAACGGTATGAATCTGGTACAGCCGTAAAATTTTTTGCACCAAAACCGCACAATGCGTCTACGCTCAATGCGCAAGGCATCCGCCAAATACTCACCTGTGGGGTGAACCGGTAACGTTTTTGGTTGTCACGCGCTTGCAACGGCACGGCAACACCATAAGAACAATCGCGTCAAGCCCTGAGAACCGAGGGGCTTTTCGCCCAGTATTTATGAGGCTTTTACAGGTAAAAACAGGCGTTCAGAAAAAAAGCCACACCGAAATTGCGGTTTGTGCACGCTTGTTGCATTCGTACTCATATGGACTCTAAGCGCACCACGGGACGTGGGAGCCTTAAGACCAACAAAAACAGTGGCAAGGCTGCCCGATGGAGATTCAAGTGTTTTGCCAGGGACTCTTTTTTAGCGATGCAAAAGGCTAGAAAAACAGCGAAAAGTTGTCGGTCCGATTGCATCGGTACTGTGAATTTGCGACATCTACCCAGCCATCTGCGACAGAGTCGTAAAGAAGGTGAAAGGTTGGACTCGCAAGTATCGCCAACATTGTCAGCGTGATATAAGTTTGCGCCGACACAAAAAGAAAGAGCCGCCCAGATAATAAAACAGGTGGGACGGCAGTACTCTTCTAAAAACCAAAGGAGCAAATCACGATGCGCGTGATGAAGTGGAGCATGATCGCCCTGGCTGTTGCAGCAGGCACCTCGCAGTTCGCAATGGCGTCTTCCCAAGAGGAATCCAAAGGTTTCCTGGAAGACCAGAGTCTGAAACTGAAGACTCGTATGGAATACATGAACCGTGACTTCAAAAACGGTGCAGGCAATAGCTCTTCGGGCACTGCTGGCTATCGTCAGGACACAGGTGTCAGCCAACTGCTGACTTATGAATCGGGCTTCACTCAGGGCACCGTAGGCTTCGGTCTCGACGCCATGGCCATGGGTTCAGTCAAACTCGACGGCGGCTCGGGCCACCGCGGTAACGGCCTGTTCGCCAACGACAGCGACGGCAACCCGGAAAAATCCCAAGGTAAAATCGGTGGCGCAGTTAAGTTCCGCGTATCCGACACTGTTCTGAAATACGGTCAGCAATTCGTTGCCAGCCCGGTTTTCGCCACTGACGACAGCCGTCTGATTCCAGAAGTCGCGACCGGTACCCTGATCACTTCCAAAGAGATCAAAGGTCTGGAACTGAGCGCAGGTCGCTTCACCGCGCTGAGCAAGCAAACCGGCATGGGCCGTGACAGCGTCGGCGGTCTGCCTGATGAGAACGGCAATGGCGGCAAAGGCCTGACCAACATCAACATCTTCGGTGCCAGCTACGCGTTCACCGATAACTTCACCGCTGCACTGGCTGCATCCGACGCTGATGATTACTTCAAGAAGTACTACGTCAACGCCAACTATACCCTGCCGATCAACGACGATCAGTCGTTGAACTTCGACCTGAACGGTTATCACACCAAAGGCGAGAAACGCGGCGACCAAGTCGATGCCATCGGCGACGGCACCACTGGCGTTGACAACAACCTGTGGTCCCTGGCAGCTGCTTACAGCCTGGGCGCTCACAAGTTCACCGTTGCCTACCAGCAGTCGAGCGGCGACAACGCTTACTACTACGGCGTTGACGGTAACAGCACCATCTTCGTAGCCAACTCCATCCAGATCTCCGACTTCGTGGGCCGCGAAGAGAAATCCTGGCAGGCTCGCTACGACCTGAACATGAAAACTTACGGCGTACCGGGCCTGAGCTTCATGACCCGTTACGTGATGGGTGACAACATCAAGACCAACGGTCTGGGTGAAGGCAAAGAAAACGAGTGGAACGCCGAGTCCAAGTACGTGATCCAGGAAGGCCCGGCCAAAGACCTGTCGTTCCGTCTGCGTTATGCTATGTATCGCTCCAACGGTGCATACAGCGGCTACGCTTCTGACAACAACGACACCCGTCTGATCGTTGAGTACCCACTGAACATCCTCTAATAGGGATGCACAGCTAAAGTACTACAGAGCCCTGCTCTAAAAAAACCGCCCACCTGACTCAGGTGGGCGGTTTTTTTATGCGCGGAGTAACTTGAACTCAAAATAAAATATTAGCCAACTATCTATTAGCCAGCGAACTTTAACTTCAAGCACAAAAAACCCAAGAGTGTGAACATCTCTCGGGTTTGGTGTTAATTAACTGACCGCAAGATCAGTTATCAATAGAGTTATTGTGCAGCCGTTTCCTGAACCACACGAATGACTCGCTGTGGAAACGGAATATCAATCCCTGCAGCCTTCAAGCGATCCCGTGATTGTTCGTTAAACATGAACATCACATCCCAGTAATCCGCGGTTTTAACCCACGCTCGCAGGGAAACCGTGATCGAACTGTCGCCCAAGGTCGAAATCACCGCCTGTGGCGCTGGATCTTGCAGAACACGCTCATCCTTGGCCAGATCCAGCAGCACCTGACGCGCCTGCTGCAGATCGGCTTCGTAATCCACACCCACATCGAACACAACCTTACGGGTTGGCTGACGGTTGGTGTTGGTAATGATGCCGTTCGAGAGGTTGCCGTTCGGCAGGATGATGGTTTTGTTGTCGCCGGTCCGCAGCACGGTGTGGAAAATCTGGATGCTGTCGACCGTACCCGACACGCCTTGCGCCTCGATCCAGTCACCGATACGGAACGGACGGAACAGCAGAATCAGCACGCCGCCAGCAAAGTTAGCCAGGCTGCCCTGCAATGCCAGACCGATGGCCAGGCCGGCAGCACCGATGGCTGCAACAAACGAGGTGGTTTCCACACCGATCATCGAAGCGACGCTGACGATCAGCAGCACTTTGAGAATGACATTGGCCAGCGTACTGATAAAACCTTGCAGCGCCAGGTCGGCGTTACGCAGAGCCAATAAGCCACCGAGCTTGCGCGTGACCTTGTTGATCAGCCACCAGCCGATGGCCAACGTGATCACTGCCAGTAGCACGCGGCTGCCGTATTCCATGATCATCGGGATCCACGCTTGGGATGCCTTGACCAGGTTATCCACTTCAGCATTCAAATCCATGTTCTATCTCCTGATTTCCGGCTACGCGGCACGCAAAGAATAAGTAGCGCAAAAATCCGCCGGGGAAAATAAATCCGAGCGAGAGAGGGTTTGCCCGTGAAAGCGGTGTCTCAGTGAACCTTATTGCTCAATGACACACCGCGTTCGTGAGCAAGCCCACTCCCACAGATTGTGCGGATAGCGCTTAGTCGCGGAAGTTGTTGAACTGCAGCGGCATGCCGAACTCCTTGGCACGCAGGGCCGCGATGGCTTCTTGCAGGTCATCACGCTTCTTGCCGGTAACGCGCACCTGCTCGCCCTGAATGGCGGCCTGTACCTTGAGCTTGGCGTCCTTGATGTGGCCGACGATCTTCTTCGCCAGTTCCTTGTCGATACCTTCCTTGAGCACGGCATCCTGTTTCATCAGCTTGCCCGATGCGTAAGCGTCCTTGACCTCAAGACACTGCACATCGATCTTGCGCTTGACCAAGGCCAGTTTGAGGATCTCGATCATCGCCTCCAGCTGGAAATCGGCTTCAGCGGTCAGGTTGACGGTCAGGTCTTTTTCCTTGAACTCGAAGCTGCCTTTGCCTTTCAGGTCATAACGACGATCGAGTTCCTTCACGGCGTTCTCGACCGCGTTGGTGAGTTCGTGTTTGTCCAGTTCGGATACCACGTCGAACGACGGCATGTAATCTCTCCAATAAAAAGGCGCGCTCGATGAGGATGGAGCGCGCTTGGCTTGCGGTTAAAATCGGGCTCATTATAACGGGTCTTTTCTTACCGACACGGCGAGCCGCACATGCCTGCAACCAATCGAGCAAAAATCTGATGTCTATCCCTTGGCATGTTCTTGGCGCCGGCAGTCTCGGCACTCTTTGGGCTGCGCGCCTGGCTCGCGCTGGCTTGCCGGTCCGGCTGATCGTGCGGGACGCGATGCGCTTGCACAGCTATCAGGCAGCCGGCGGATTAACCCTCGTGGAACAAGGACAAGCCAAGACTTATGCAGTTCCCGGCGAAACGCCGGACAGCCCGCAACCAATCCGTCGCCTGTTGTTGGCCTGCAAGGCCTACGATGCCGAAAGCGCGGTCGCCCTCCTCGCTCCGCGCCTGGCGCCGGATGCCGAATTGATCCTGCTGCAAAACGGCCTGGGCAGCCAGGACGCTGTCGCCGCGCAAGTGCCGCAAGCACGCTGCATCAGTGCCTCCAGCACCGAAGGCGCGTTCCGCGATGGCGACTGGCGCGTGGTGTTTGCCGGCCACGGTTACACCTGGCTTGGCGATGCCGCTCACCCGGTAGCGCCGATCTGGCTGGATGATCTGGAGGCAGCGAATATTCCCCATGAATGGAGCACCGACATCCTCACCCGACTGTGGCGCAAGCTGGCGCTCAACTGCGCGATCAATCCGCTGACCGTGTTGCACAACTGCCGCAATGGCGGCTTGCAGGCGCACCACTGCGAAGTGGCCACGTTGTGCGCAGAACTGGCGGAGTTGCTTCAGCGTTGCGGCCAACCGGTAGCCGCCGACAACCTGCAACAGGAAGTGGAACGAGTGATCCAGGCCACCGCCGCCAATTACTCATCGATGTATCAGGACGTGGCCAACCAGCGGCGCACCGAGATCAGCTATCTATTGGGGCACGCCTGCAAAGTCGCCGCACGCCATCAACTCAACTTGCCGCACCTCAGCCAATTGCAACAACGACTGGTCGCTCATCTGCGCAGCCTCGGATTGCCCAGCGACTGAGCAGCGGCTACGCTGGCCACTTGTTCCCTTGCTGCGATAAACCTGATGCCATTGCGCCAGCGCCTCGAAAACCTGCCCGTCGGCCAGAAACTGCTGGCCGCCCTGCTGGTGCTGTTGACCACTGTCTTGCTCGTCGCCAACCTGACTTTTATCAGCGCCGCTTATTACATCTCCCAGGAAAGCATGGCCCCGCAAGCCTTGCAGACCATCGGCCGGCTGATTGCCAACCCAAGTCTGGTCAGCGAAGCCCTGCAATCGCCGCGCAGCGCCGAACGCCTGCTCAAGGAGCTCGACAGCTATTCACCATTGCGCGCCGCCGCCCTGTATGACGGCAATGGCGAACGACTGGCGCAAGTGCAGCATGGTGACAAGCTCAACTTGCCGGAACACGATCGGCACATCGAAGCCTGGCAACTGACCGAGTTTCGCAGCAATCAATTGATCACCCTGCCCCGCCCTGGCACTTCACCCGGTCATCTGTTGCTGGTGGCCAGCAGCGAATTGCCGATGGCGTTCTACACCGGCACGCTGACCGCGAGTCTCGGCATCCTGATTTTCAGTGTGCTGCTTTGGCTGGTGATTGCCCGGCAGATCAAACGCCTGATCACCCGCCCGATTCACGAACTTGAAGAACTCTCGCGCCAGGTCACCCGCGAAGAGAACTACGCCCTGCGCGCCTCGCGCGGTAACCACGACGAAATCGGCAGTCTTGCCGAGGCGTTCAACACCATGCTCTCGCGCATCGAAGCCCGCGAACAGCAGCTCAAACGCGCCCGCGACGACTCGCAAGCCGCTTTCGATCAAGCTCAGGGGCTGGCCGAAGAAACCCGCCACACCAACCGCAAACTGGAACTGGAGGTCCAGGTGCGCAGCAAGATCGAGAAAAAACTCACCGGTTTCCAGAACTACCTCAACAGCATCATCGACTCCATGCCCTCGGCGCTGATCGCCCTCGACGAGCAGCTCTACGTCACCCAGTGGAACCAGGAAGCCAGTGCCCTGTCCGGCACGCGACTCGACGAAGCGCTGAACCAGCCGATCTTCCTGGCGTTTGAACCGCTCAAGCCGTTTCTGCCGCAGCTCAAGGAAACCGTAGAGCAACACACGGTAGCGAAAATCGAGCGCGTAACCTGGTTCAAGGACGACGAGCCCAAGCACTACGCCCTGACGTTCTACCCGCTGATGGGCGGCGCCGGGCGTGGCGTGGTGATCCGCATCGACGACATCACCCAACGCCTGTCGCTGGAAGAAATGATGGTGCAGTCGGAGAAAATGCTCTCGGTCGGCGGCCTCGCCGCAGGCATGGCCCACGAAATCAATAACCCGCTGGGCGCAATCCTGCACAACGTGCAGAACATCCGCCGGCGCCTGTCGCCGGACCTGCCGAAGAACCTCGAAACCGCCGAACAGCTGGGCATTGAACTCGACACGGTCAACCGCTACCTGCAGGGCCGAGAAGTCCCGAAATTGCTCGATGGCATTCAGCAGGCCGGCGCCCGGGCGGCGAAAATCGTCACCCACATGCTCAGCTTCAGCCGTCGTAGCACCCGGCAACTGGCCCCGTGTGATTTGCCGGCGCTGATTGATCAAGCGGTGGAAATCGCTGGCAACGACTTCGATCTGGCCATCGGTTTTGACTTCAAGGGACAGGCGATCATCCGTCAGTTCGACCCTGCGCTCGGCCCGGTTCCAGGCACGGCCAACGAACTGGAACAAGTCCTGCTCAACCTGCTGAAAAACGCCGCGCAAGCGATTCACCAACGCGAAGACGACAGCGAGCCGGGGCGAATCATTCTGCGTACCAGGCTCAATCCACCGTGGGCCGAGATTCAGGTCGAGGACAACGGCATCGGCATGAGCGAGAACGTGCGTAAACGCATTTTCGAACCGTTCTTTACCACCAAGGAAGTCGGCCAGGGCACAGGCCTTGGGTTGTCGGTGTCGTACTTCATCATCACCAATAACCACAAAGGGCAGATGGAGGTGCAATCGGCGCCGGGCCAGGACACCTGCTTCACCCTGCGCCTTCCGCTGGCCCAACCTGCGCCCGTTGCGGCCCAAACCCATCAACTATCGAGGTAACCCATGGGCTTTCGCCTGTCGAAGATTTACACCCGCACCGGTGACACTGGCGAAACCGGCCTGGGCGATGGCCGCCGCGTGCCGAAGGATCACCCACGCATCGAGGCGATTGGCGAAGTCGATACGCTGAACAGCCAGGTCGGCGTATTGCTGGCCGGCCTGATTGCCGAGCGCGAGGCCTATCCGAGCCTGAGTGAACTGATCGAGGTATTGGCGCCTTGTCAGCATCGACTGTTCGACTTGGGTGGCGAGTTGGCAATGCCGGAATATCAGGCGCTCAACGCAGCGGAAATCGAACGGCTGGAAACGGCGATTGATGTGTGGAATGAGGAGTTGGGGCCGCTGGAGAATTTCATTCTGCCGGGCGGTTCGATGCTGATCGCTCAGGCCCATGCGTGCCGAAGCCTGGCCAGGAGTGCCGAGCGACGCTGTCAGCATTTGAACGCCATTGAGCCGTTGGCCGGGGTTGGGCTGGCATATATCAATCGGCTGTCGGATTTATTGTTTGTCGCGGCGCGGCTGATTGCGCGGCGGCAGGGGGTGGCGGAGATTCTTTGGCAGCCTGCTGCAAAACCTTCAGGACAGTAGCGCCTGAGCGGACGCCTTCGCGAGCAAGCCCCCAGTTGATTGCATTCCAATTAAAGGAACCCGATCAACTGTGGGAGCGGGCTTGCTCGCGAAGAGGCCAGCAGCATCACCACATATTTCAGCTCTCTGGCCAGAACGCCCGAATCCCCGCCACACCCTGAGCACCAACCCCCCAAGCCTTCTCCCGCTCCGCCCGACCAACGCCGCCGAGCAGGAACACCGGTTTGCTGCAACCTTCGATCAACGCTGAAGCCTGCTCCCAGCCCAGCGGCGTCGCATCCGGGTGAGTCAACGTCGGCTGCACCGGCGACAGGGTCACGAAATCCACCCCCATCTGCTCGGCCAGAGCCAACTCTTCTGCGCTATGGCAAGACGCCGCCAACCAACGCTGCGCCGGCAACGGGCGACCCGCCGCGGCGTATTTGCGCAACTGCGCAGAAGTGATATGCCAACCCGCAGACGGGAAATCACCGAGCCATTCGAACGGCCCTTTGATCATCAACTGCGCTTTACCGGCACACAGACCGGCGGCGTCTACTGCCAGATCGCGGTACTTCGGGTCATAGCCATTGGGCGCGCGCAACTGGATCAGCTTGATCCCGCCAGCAATCGCCTTCTGGATGCCGCGCAACAACGCCGCAGTTTCCAGGTCTTGCGGGGTGATCAGGTACTCAGCAGGTAACCGCGCCGCCGCAACGATCGGCTGGTTGGCGGCCGGGAACTCATAATTCGCCAGTTCCTTGGCGCTCACCCAGACCAATGGCTGGCCTTCGGCGCCATGGGGGGCGCCGCTGAAGCTCGAGACTTCCCAGACATCCAGCAGCACCTGCTTGTCCGGATAGTCATGGAGCACTTTGATCAATGGCCGGGCAGCGCCAACGACGATACCCAACTCTTCCTGCAGCTCACGGGCCAGCGCGCTTTCAACGGATTCGCCAGCCTCGACCTTGCCACCGGGGAATTCCCACAAGCCCCCCTGATGCTGGGTATCGGCACGGCGGGCAATGAGAATCTTGCCACTGTCGTCACGGATGACGGCAGCAGCGACGTGTACACGCTTCACGGGTTCAATTCCTCCAGTCCAGCCTTCTGCCAGGCCTTGAAGGCCGGCCATTGGTAGACGGTTTCAACATAGGCTTCGTCAGCCGCGGGCAGCTTCACCTGATAGGTGCGCAGACGCACGGCAATCGGAGCGAAGAACGCATCGGCCAGGCTCACGCGGCCAAACAGGTACGGCCCTTCTTCTGTGGCGACAGCACGGCATTCGGCCCACAACGCGAGCATGCGTTCGATATCGACCTTCACCTCCGGCGGCACCGGGTTCAGCGGCGCATCGTGGCTGAGGTTGAACGGCATGTGGTTACGCATGGCGAAGAAGCCGCTGTGCATTTGTGCACAGGCGGATCGGGCCTGGGCGCGGGCCGCGATGTCAGTCGGCCAGAGTGACTCGGACGGGAACTGCTCAGCGAGGTATTCGGCAATCGCCAGCGAATCGGCGATGGTACCGCGCGCGGTTTTCAGCAGCGGCACCTTGGCCGTCGGTGAATGCTTGAGCAGTTGCTCACGGGTGTCGGGCGTGCCGAGTTTGATCAGTTCTTCGCTGTAAGGCGCGCCGGTCAGCTCAACAGCCAGCGCAGCACGTAGCGACCATGAGGAAAGCAGTTTGTCGCCGATGATCAGGTGCAGGGACATGGTTTTGGCGCCTTTTCGTCAGAGGAAAAGCTTTGGGACTTGTGGTGTCTGGACTGCCGTCTTCGCGGGCAGCTCATACCCGGCCTGTGGATCAGGTCCGGTATTCGGCGTTGATCTTCACGTATTCATGCGACAGGTCGGTGGTCCAGATCGTTTCGCTGCAATCGCCGCGACCCAGCTCGATACGGATCGTGATCTCTTCCTGCTGCATCACCGCCGAGCCTTGCGCTTCAGTGTAGGTCTCAGCACGAGCGCCACGGCTGGCGATGCACACATCACCAAGGAACACGTCGATCTTGCTCACATCCAGTTCCGGCACGCCGGCACGGCCGACAGCGGCCAGGATGCGACCCCAGTTCGGATCGGAGGCGAACAGTGCGGTCTTGATCAGCGGCGAGTGTGCCACGGTGTAACCGACGTCCAGACACTCCTGATGATTGCCGCCGCCGTTGACTTCAACGGTCACAAACTTGGTCGCGCCTTCGCCGTCACGCACGATGGCCTGGGCCACGTCCATGCACACTTCGAACACCGCTTGCTTGAGTTTGGCAAACAGTTCGCCTTCGGCACGGGTAATTTCCGGCAGAGCCGCCTGGCCGGTGGCAATCAGCATGCAGCAATCGTTGGTCGAGGTGTCGCCGTCGATGGTGATGCGGTTGAACGACTTGTTGGCGCCGTCGAGCATCAGATTTTGCAGCACGTCGCGGGCAACTTTGGCGTCTGTCGCGATGTAGCCGAGCATGGTCGCCATGTTCGGGCGAATCATGCCTGCGCCTTTGCTGATGCCGGTCACCGTGAGGGTCACGCCGTCATGCTGGAACTGGCGGCTGGCACCCTTGGGCAGGGTGTCGGTGGTCATGATGCCGGTGGCGGCCGCTTCCCAGTTGTTTTCCGACAGATCATCCAGCGCGGCTTGCAGCGCACCTTCGATTTTCTCGACCGGCAGTGGCTCGCCGATGACACCGGTGGAGTACGGCAGAATCTGATTGGCGTCGACGCCAGTCAGCTCAGCCAATCTGGCGCAAGTGCGCTCAGCCGCGGCCAGGCCTGGCTCGCCGGTGCCTGCGTTGGCATTGCCGGTGTTGGTCAGCAAGTAGCGCACAGCGTTCTGCACGCGTTGTTTCGCCAGGATCACAGGCGCAGCACAAAAAGCGTTCAACGTGAACACGCCCGCCACGGTCGAACCCTCAGCGCAGCGCATCACCACAACATCTTTGCGCCCGGGGCGCTTGATGCCGGCCGAGGCGATACCGAGTTCAAAACCGGCAACCGGGTGCAACGTTGGCAAAGGACCAAGACCAACAGCCATGAATGCGCTCCTTACTCAATGATGTCAGCACCGCCCATCGTTGGGACGGTGGCTTGAATGGCAAAACGCCGCGACGGCAGAAGCCGGTCGCGGCGCGGGTATTTCAGCCGTTGTAACGGGTTTTACTGGATCTGCCCGTGGCAATGCTTGAATTTCTTGCCCGAACCGCAGTAGCACAGTTCGTTGCGGCCCAGCTTCTGCTCGTTGCGCACCGGGGCGGTGGCGAGGGCCACATCGACCTCTTCACCCAACGCGTCCGGTTGATCCAGACCAGGAGCTTCGGCATGTTCGAACTGCAAGCGGGCAGCCAGTGCCTCAGCTTCCTCACGCAGGCGTTGCTCTTCGGCTTCCGGATCTTCGCGGCGCACCTGAACGTGCGACAGCACGCGGATCGAGTCGCGCTTGATCGAATCGAGCAGCTCGGAGAACAGCGTGAACGACTCGCGCTTGTATTCCTGCTTCGGGTTCTTCTGGGCGTAGCCACGCAGGTGGATGCCGTGACGCAGGTGATCCATGGTCGACAGGTGATCTTTCCACAGATCGTCCAGCACGCGCAGAACGATTTGCTTCTCGAAGGAGCGCAGTGCTTCGGCACCGGCCTGATCTTCTTTCTCGTTGTACGCAGCGATCAGCTCGTTCATCAGCTTCTCGCGCAGGGTTTCTTCGTACAGGTGATCGTCTTCATCGAGCCATTGCTGGATCGGCAGTTTCACCCCGAAGTCGCTGGCAAGCGCTGCTTCCAGACCGGCCACATCCCACTGCTCTGGCAGGGACTGCGGCGCAATATGGGCGCTGATGGTCGCGTTGAGCACGTCCTGACGGAAATCGGCGATGGTTTCACCGATGTTGTCGGCGGCCAGCAACGTGTTACGCATGTGATAAATCACTTTACGCTGTTCGTTGTTGACGTCATCGAACTCGAGCAGTTGCTTACGAATGTCGAAGTTACGCCCTTCAACCTTGCGCTGCGCCTTCTCGATCGCGTTGGTCACCATGCGGTGCTCGATCGCTTCGCCCGGCTGCATGCCCAGGGCTTTCATGAAGTTCTTCACCCGGTCAGAGGCGAAGATGCGCATCAGGCTGTCTTCCAGCGACAGGTAGAAGCGGCTGGAACCGGCATCACCCTGACGGCCGGCACGACCACGCAACTGGTTGTCGATACGGCGGGATTCGTGACGCTCGGAGGCGATGACCTGCAAGCCGCCGGACTCCAGCACTTGCTGGTGACGCTTTTGCCAGTCGGCCTTGATCTGGGCAATTTGCTCAGGGGTCGGGTTTTCCAGCGAAGCGACTTCAACTTCCCAGTTACCGCCCAACAGGATGTCGGTACCACGACCGGCCATGTTGGTGGCGATGGTCAGTGCGCCCGGACGACCGGCCTGCGCGATGATCTCGGCTTCTTTTTCGTGGAACTTGGCGTTCAGAACCTTGTGTTCGATGCCTTCCTTCACGAGCAGTGCGGACATGTGCTCGGAGGTTTCGATGGTGGCAGTACCCACCAGCACCGGACGGCCAGCGGCCATGCTTTCCTTGATGTCCGCCACGATCGCCGTGTATTTCTCTTCGGCGGTGAGGAATACCAGGTCGTTGTAGTCTTTACGCGCCAACGGTTTGTTCGGCGGAATGACCATGACTTCCAGACCATAGATCTGGTGGAATTCGAACGCTTCGGTGTCGGCGGTACCGGTCATGCCGGACAGCTTGGTGTACAGACGGAAGTAGTTCTGGAACGTGGTCGAGGCCAGGGTCTGGCTCTCGGCCTGAATATTCAGGTTTTCCTTGGCTTCGATGGCCTGGTGCAGGCCTTCGGACAAACGACGGCCCGGCATGGTACGGCCGGTGTGTTCGTCGACCAGTACGACCTGGCCGTCCTGCACGATGTATTCAATGTTGCGATTGAACAGCTTGTGCGCACGCAGACCGGCATAGACGTGGGTCAGCAGGCCCAGGTTATGTGCCGAATACAGGCTCTCGCCTTCAGCCAGCAGGCCAACGCGGGTAAGCATGTCTTCAATGAACTGGTGACCGGCTTCGTTGAGTTCGACCTGACGGGTCTTCTCATCGACGGTGTAATGGCCGGCCTTGGTGACTTCGCCTTCGACTTCTTCAACGTGCAGTTCCAGCTGCGGGATCAGTTTGTTGATCTCGATGTACAGCTTGGAGCTGTCCTCGGCCTGACCCGAAATGATCAGCGGGGTACGCGCTTCGTCGATAAGGATGGAGTCGACTTCGTCGATCACGGCAAAGTTGAGTTCGCGCTGGAATTTTTCTTCCATGCTGAACGCCATGTTGTCGCGCAGGTAGTCGAAACCGAATTCGTTGTTGGTGCCGTAAGTAATGTCGGCAGCGTAAGCCGTGCGTTTTTCTTCCGGCGGCTGGAACGGCGTCACGACGCCGACAGTCAGGCCGAGGAACTCATACAGCGGACGCATCCAGTTGGCGTCACGGCGGGCCAGGTAGTCGTTCACGGTCACAACGTGCACGCCCTTGCCGGACAGTGCGTTGAGGTAAACACCCAGGGTAGCCACGAGGGTTTTACCCTCACCGGTACGCATTTCGGCGATCTTGCCTTCATGCAAGGTCATGCCACCGACGAGTTGTACGTCGAAGTGGCGCATGCCCATGATGCGCTTGCCGGCTTCACGGGCGACCGCGAAGGCTTCTGGCAACAGCTTGTCGAGGGTTTCCCCTTTGGCGATGCGGGCCTTGAACTCATCGGTCTTGGCGCGCAATTGATCGTCCGAAAGGGCCACCATTTGCTCTTCGAAGGCATTGACGAGCTGCACCGTCTTGAGCATGCGTTTGACTTCACGCTCGTTCTTGCTTCCAAAAAGTTTCTTTAACAAAGGCGCAAACATATCGGCAGGATCTTCCACACTAAAGGGATGGAGGGCGGCCCCGTGAGTCGCCCGTGCAGCCCTCATGGCCGCATGCGAACGAGCATTCTACCCGGAAACGGTGGTGAGGAAAGTGGCGATGTTCCACGATGCTGGCACTGCGCTTTGACGGGGCTCACTTGAAATAGGGGCGTTTTGCTCAACTTCAAGTCATGCAGAAAAGAAGTTAGTGGTTGATTTAATGGGCAAAGCAGGGGCAAAAGCAATGGGCGAGTGATCTCGCTGCTTTCTGCTACCATGGCGCTTCTGTTACTTCAGGTGTTCGATCATGGCATTTCGCCCTCTTACGGCCAGAGCACCCGCCGTTCTACTGCGCGAAGCCAAGCCGCTCAAAGCCATCCTCGGCCATGCCCAGCGTTTGGGTCATTTGCAGCGTCTACTTGAAAGCCAACTGCAACCCGCTGCCCGCGAACACTGCCATGTCGCTTCGTGGCGTGAAGGCAGTCTGTTGCTGATTGTCACCGACGGCCACTGGGCCACACGCCTGCGTTATCAGCAAAAGCGTCTGCAACGGCAATTACAAATGTTCGACGAGTTCGCCAGCCTGACGCGGATTCTGTTCAAGGTGCAACCGCCAACGGTTCAGCGTGGCGCGAGCGGGCATACCATGGACCTGTCGACGGATGCAGCGGCGACGATTCAGGCGACGGCGGACGGGATCACTGATCCGGGTTTGCGCGCAGCGCTGGAGCGCCTTGCCGCGCACGCCAAAGCCAAGACCTGACATCGATCTGACGGGGAGCGAGCAAGCCCGCTCCCACCGGTTGATCAGCGGCGTTTGCTGCCGCCGAGCAGGGAGCCCATCAGGCCGCGTACCAGTTGCTTGCCCAGGTTGTTGGCAGCCTGGCGCATGGCCGATTTCAGCGCCTGCCCTGCCGCCGTACCAAGAAACTCCCCTGCCCTGTCGGCCAGACTAGGCTCTGGTACTGCTGGCTTGCCCGCTGGTGTTTCAGGCTCCGGCGCCAGGTTTTTGCGTCCCATGAGAATTTCATAAGCCGACTCCCGGTCAATCGGTTTGTCATACCGGCCCTTGAACGGTGAGCCGGCTATCAGCATCGTGCGCTCGGTTTGCGACAACGGCCCGATTCGTGACTGCGGCGGCGCGACCAGCACGCGCTCAACCATTTGCGGCGTGCCCTTGTCCGCGAGTGTGCCGACCAGCGCCTCGCCGATACCCAACTCAGTCAGCACCGACAAACTGTTGAACGCAGGGTTGGGCCGGAACCCGTCCGCCACTGCGCGCAGGGATTTCTGCTCTTTGGTGGTGAAGGCGCGCAACCCGTGCTGGATGCGCAAACCAAGCTGCGCCAGCACATCGTCCGGCAAGTCAGCCGGTGATTGGGTGACGAAATACACACCGACACCTTTGGACCGAATCAACCGCACCACCTGTTCCAGGCGCTCTTGCAAGGCTTTGGGTGTGTCGCCGAACAACAAATGCGCCTCATCGAAAAACAGCGCCAGCAGCGGTTTATCCGCGTCACCGCGCTCTGGCAGTTGTTCGAACAACTCGGCCAGCAGCCACAGCAAGAACGTCGCGTAGACCTTCGGCGCCTCATGCACCAGACGGCTGGCGTCAAGCAGATGAATGCGCCCACGGCCATCGGCGGCCGGTTGCAGGATGTCTTCAAGTTGCAGTGCCGGCTCGCCAAACAAGGCTTCTGCGCCCTGCTGTTCCAGGGTTGCCAGCCGACGCAATAGCGCCTGACTGGAACCGGTGGTCATCAGCGCGGCGTCGTCTCCCAACATTTGCGGATTGTCTTTGAGGTGATTGAGCAGCGCTTTCAGGTCCTTCAGATCCAGCAACAACAGCCCCTCACGATCCGCGACTTTGAACGCGGCATACAGCGCCGCTTGCTGGCTGTCGGTGAGTTCCAGCAGGCTGCCGATCAGCAGCGGGCCCATCTCACTTAACGTGGTGCGCAGCGGATGGCCCGACTCGCCGTGGATGTCCCACAACGTCACCGGATAAGCCTGCGGTTTGTAGTTGAGCCAAGGCATCCCGGCAATGCGCTCGGCGACTTTGCCCTGGGGGGTGCCGGCAGCACCAAGGCCGCACAGATCACCCTTGATGTCGGCAGCGAATACCGCCACGCCCGCGTCGCTGAAGGCTTCGGCCAGACGCTGCAAGGTGACGGTTTTACCCGTACCGGTCGCGCCGGCGACCAGCCCGTGTCGATTCGCCAGACGCATGGCCTGGGCGATCGGTTGCCCCGCGAGATCGGCGCCGATTACGAGTTGCGATGAGTCAGGCATTTTGTCACCCGTTGGTTAATCTTTGATTCTGCATGGCCGATAAAGAAAGGTGAGAGCCCGACCAAAAGTCAGGACAGACATTTCCCTAAGGAGAGACGGAAATATCAGCTTACTTTCATCCTTGCCCATTGCGCATGTTTCTATAAAAGCACGCCCTGGACATTAAGACCTTAGCGGAACCCCAAGCCATGAACAAAAATCTGCGCTTCAGCCATAAAATTTTGCTTGCCGCCGCCCTCATCGTCATTGCTGCCTTCGCCTCGTTCACGCTGTATAACGACTGGCTCCAGCGCAATGCGATTCGAGATGACCTGAACAACTACCTCAACGAAATGGGCGAAGTCACCGCCGGCAATATTCAGACGTGGCTCAGCGGCCGCATTCTGCTGGTCGAGAACGCCGCACAAAACATCGCCATCAACCCCGAACCCGCCAATGTCGCCAATCTGCTGGACCAGAAGGCCCTGACCTCGACGTTCATGGCCACCTACCTGGGCGATGCCACCGGTCATTTCACCATCCGCCCGGACGTGAAGATGCCGGACGGTTTCGATCCACGGGTTCGCCCTTGGTACAAAGGTGCCGAGAGCAGCAGTACCCCGACCCTGACCGAGCCCTACATCGACGCGGCCACCGGCCAACTGATCATTTCCATTGCCACCGCCTCGAAAAAGGCCGGCCAGAGCGTCGGCGTGGTTGGCGGCGACTTGAGCCTGCAATCGCTGGTCGACACCCTCGCCGCCCGGGACTTCGACGGCATGGGTTATGTGTTCCTGGTCAGCGCCGACGGCAAGATCCTCGTGCACCCGGACAAAGCGCTGGTGATGAAATCGCTGAAAGAAGCGTATCCGCAGGACACCCCGCGCATCAGCAGCGACTTCAGTGAAATCACCGTCGATGGCAAAACCCGCATCGTCACTTTTGCCCCGATCAAAGGCCTGCCGTCGGTGAACTGGTACATCGGCCTGTCGGTGGACAAGGACAAAGCCTTCGCGATGCTCAGCCAATTCCGCGCCTCGGCAGTGATTGCGACGGTTATCGCGGTAGCCATCATCATTGCCCTGCTCGGCATGCTGATCCGTATCCTCATCCAGCCACTGCACGTCATGACCCGCGCCATGGAAGACATCGCCGATGGTGAAGGCGACCTGACCAAACGCCTGACCATCGTCAATAACGATGAGTTCGGCACCCTCGGCACCGCGTTCAACCGCTTCGTCGAGCGCATCCACCGCTCGATCCGCGAAGTGTCGTCGGCCACAGGGCAAGTCAACGAAGTCGCGCTTCGCGTGGTCGCCGCGTCGAACTCGTCGATGTACAACTCCGATCAGCAAGCTTCGCGCACCAGCAGTGTCGCCGCCGCGATCAATGAGCTAGGTGCCGCGGCTCAGGAAATCGCCCGCAATGCCGCGCAAGCCTCGAATCAGGCCAGCGATGCCCGCGGCCTCGCTGAGGACGGCCAGCAAGTGGTGGATCGCAGCATCAAGGCGATGAATCAACTGTCGAGCATGCTCAGCGCATCGAGCAGCAACATTGAGTCGCTGAACAGCAAAACCGTGAACATCGGCCAGATTCTCGAAGTGATCACCAGCATTTCCCAGCAAACCAACCTGCTGGCACTCAACGCTGCGATCGAAGCGGCGCGTGCCGGCGAGGCGGGTCGTGGTTTTGCCGTGGTGGCGGATGAAGTGCGTAA
This sequence comes from Pseudomonas sp. RA_105y_Pfl2_P56, assembly GCF_963970845.1. Lineage (NCBI taxonomy): Bacteria > Pseudomonadati > Pseudomonadota > Gammaproteobacteria > Pseudomonadales > Pseudomonadaceae > Pseudomonas > Pseudomonas sp. RA_105y_Pfl2_P56. The sequence goes on along the minus strand of NZ_CAXAPL010000020.1, from coordinate 73,714 downwards.
CCTGGCACACCGCACCCAGGAATCAGCGCAACAGGTGCAGACCATGATCGAGGAGTTGCAAGTCGGCGCCCGTGAGTCGGTGAGCACCATGAGTGACAGCCAGCGTCACAGCCAGGACAGCGTGGAGATTGCCAACCTCGCGGGTGAGCGTTTGAACAGTGTGACCCAGCGCATTGGCGAGATCGACGGGATGAACCAGTCGGTGGCCACCGCGACCGAAGAGCAAACGGCCGTGGTCGAGTCGATCAACGTGGACATCACCGAAATCAACACGCTGAATCAGGAAGGCGTTGAGAACCTGCAGGCGACGTTGCGTGCCTGTTCGGATCTGGAGCAGCAGGCTTCGCGGTTGACGCAGTTGGTGGGCAGTTTCCGCATTTAAGATCAAAAACCTCCCCCCTCACCCCAAGGTGTGAGGGAAAAGGGCGCCGATCTTCAAGCGTTTCAAACCTGAGTTGGGCTCAAACTCTCAGGTCGATGTATCAAGCCCAAACACTTCGCGCAGCCCTCTCCTTCCGGGAGAGGGCTGCGCTTCGTTGCACCGCACAAATCCCGACCGAACATCTATTGTGGATAAAGGTCAACCAAAGGAGAGCAACGCTGCGGAGGGACGATCACTGTGCACATCGCCGATATCACCATGTTCTATGCCCCGGCCAGCGGTGGCGTACGCACTTATCTTGACGCCAAACACCGCCGGTTGGGCGTCAAACCCGGGACTCGTCACAGTCTGCTGATCCCGGGCGCGCATTTCGGTGAAAACGATGGTGTTTATACGGTTCCCGCTCCCGCCCTGCCCTTTGGCAAGGGTTACCGCTTCCCCGTGCGTTTGGCCCCTTGGCGAAACGTCCTGCAGGACTTGCAGCCCGATCTGATTGAAGTGGGCGACCCGTACCTCACCGCATGGGCCGCACTGGATGCCCGGCGCCAACTGGATGTACCGGTGATCGGTTTTTACCATTCCGACCTGCCGCTGCTGGCCAGTAACCGCATGGGACATTGGGTTACGCCCAACGTCGAGGCCTATGTCACCAAGCTCTACGGCAACTTTGATCGGGTACTGGCGCCGAGCCAGGTTATGGCTGACAAGCTGACGGGCCTGGGGGTGCGCAACGTCTTCGTGCAACCGCTGGGCGTTGACCTGCAAAACTTCCACCCGGGCGCCGCTGATCCAGGCTTGCGCGCCCAACTGGGGATCGCCGAAGACACGCGCCTGCTGATCTTCGCCGGGCGCGGCTCGAAAGAGAAAAACCTGCCGGTCCTGCTCAAATGCATGCAACGCCTCGGCCCGCGCTATCACCTGCTGCTGGTGGGTTCATCGATGCCCGCCGTGGTGCCGGACAACGTCAGCGTCATCAATCAATTCTGCCCGGCACCGACCATTGCCCGACTGATGGCCAGTGCCGATGCCTTGGTGCATGCCGGCGATCAGGAAACCTTCGGTCTGGTGATCCTCGAAGCCATGGCCTGCGGTATTCCGGTTGTGGCGGTGGCGGCCGGGGCTTTTCAAGAGATCGTGCCAGAATCCTGCGGCCTGCTGTGCGCACCGAACAACCCACAAGCCATGGCCAACGCCGTGCACGAGTTGTTCAGTCGCGACAGCGCAAGACTTGGCCAACAGGCGCGCCAACATGTCGAACGGCATTACGCCTGGGACACCGTGGTCGACAGTTTGCTGAGCCACTACCACGCCGTCCTCGGCCATGTGACACGGAAGGTGGCCAATGGCTGATTCCCTGAATCGCCCCGCCGTACTGCTGACGCTGCACGACGTGGCCCCCTCTACCTGGGCGGATTACCGACCTTTTGTAGAAACAGTCGATGCTTTAGGCAACGTGCCGATGACCTGGCTGGTGGTACCGGATTTTCATCGCCGTGATGCCCTTGACGCTCACCCGGACTTTCGTCGACTGCTGAGCACCCGCCTCGCACGCGGCGATGAACTGGCTTTGCACGGTTATTTTCATGATGACCAGGAACCTGACCCGACCACGCCACGCGATTGGTTCATGCGCCGTCTCTATACCCATGAAGGCGAGTTCTATCGTTTATCCCACAACGCCGCGCTCGCCCGCCTGCGCACCGGCATTGAACTGTTCCAGCGCTACGATTGGCCGCTGCACGGCTTCGTTGCTCCAGCCTGGTTGATGAGCGAAGGCACGCGACAAGCTCTGCGCCAATTACCGCTGCGCTACACCAGCGATCCTCAGCACCTTTATCGTCTGCCGGACTTCACCCCTGTCGATGCGCCGGGGCTGGTATGGAGTGCGCGCAGCGCCTGGCGTCGTGGTCTGTCGAAGATGGTCAGCGATCAGCGCGAACACCGCTGGCGTCACGCCCCAGTGATTCGTCTAGGCTTGCACCCGGTGGACATGCGTCATGGTTACTCCCGCGATTACTGGCTCAATACCCTCCTGCGGCTGCTGGCGTCAGGACGAGTGCCGATGACCAAGGTGAACTGGCTTGCACAACAGCGCGGTCAACGGGTACGTGCCGCATGAGTCGCGGCCTTGTGTTGTTGCTTGGTCTGCTCGCAGCCGTGCTGATCCCGCTGCTGCTCGGCGGCAGCGGAATCTGGGCGCGCTTGCAAAACTTTCCGCTGCAATGGCTGCTGATCATGTTCGCCATGATTCTGCTTTGCTGGGGCATCAACACCCTGCGTCTGCGCTTATTGCTCGGCGATCAGCGTAATCGCATCACGCCGATGAAGAGCCTGGGCGTGGTCATGGCCGTTGAATTCGCCTACTGCGCGACACCGGGCGGCAGTGGCGGCCCCCTGACGATCATGGCCCTACTGGGCCGCTGCGGCGTGCGCCCGTCCCGCAGCAGCGCCGTGTTTGCCATGGATCAGTTGAGTGACCTGCTGTTCTTTCTGTGCGCCTTGAGTGGCATTCTGATTTACGCCGTGTTCCGGCACCTGAGTGATCGTCTCGAATGGCTTTTGATCGTCAGCGCCGTATCGTTGTTCGGCGGGCTGTTCAGTTGCGTACTGCTGGCGCGATACCACCGCCCACTGATTCGCCTGAGCGGACGGCTACTGGCCAGAATGAACGTGCCCGCGAGCACGCGCCGTCGCTGGACGCGCAAGGTGCTGCACTTTCTCGCCGACTTCATCAATGCTCTGAAGTTGCCCTGGCAGACGTTGAGCAAAGTGTTCGCCCTCACCTGCGTGCATTGGCTGCTGCGCTACAGCGTGCTGTATCTGGCGTTGCGTGGACTGGGCGCGGACTTGCAGTGGGCCTGGAGTTTTCTGGTTCAGATGCTCTCGCTGGGCGCCGGACAGCTCAGTCTGTTACCCGGTGGCGCGGGCGCTGCGGAGTTGACCTCGGCGGCACTGTTGGCGCCAATGGTGGGAAAATCCACCGCGGCGGCGGCCATTCTGATCTGGCGGGTGGTGACGTACTACTTCTATCTACTGGTCGGCGGCCCGGTGTTCCTGTCGATGCTAGGCAGACCACTGCTCAAGAAGCTGATGAAGGCGCGGCAGGCTTCTTAGGCCCATCCTGCTCTTCTTTTATTTGCTCCCACAACTCGGCGGCGCCGGGAAACTCCGTCCCATCCTCCTCCCTCATGTCATCCGGGTCATAACGGCTCAAACAACCTTCCCCCAAGGTGGCAGGCGCTTTGGAAGTGGCTTTGTCCAGTGGATCGCTCATGGCATTTCCTCAAGGGCTGAAACGGCGAAGGGCCTGGAGCGATTGAACGCCCAGGCCCTTCGATATTCAAGCATGCGTGAGTTCGATCAGAACACCACGGTCTTGTTGCCGTGCACCAGCACCCGGTCTTCCAGGTGATAACGCAAGCCGCGAGCCAATACCATTTTCTCGACGTCACGACCGAAACGCACCATGTCTTCGATGCTGTCGCTGTGGCTGACGCGGACAACGTCCTGCTCGATGATGGGACCGGCGTCCAGCTCTTCGGTCACGTAGTGGCAGGTCGCACCGATCAGCTTCACGCCGCGCAGAGAGGCCTGGTGATACGGTTTGGCGCCCACGAACGACGGCAGGAAGCTGTGGTGAATGTTGATGACCTTGTGTGCGTATTCACGGCACAGTTCCGGCGGCAGGATTTGCATGTAGCGCGCCAGCACCACCACTTCAGCGTCGTGCTGTTTGACCAGACGCGACACTTCGGCGAACGCCGGTTGCTTGTCCTGTGGATTGACCGGGACATGGTAATAAGGAATGCCGTGCCACTCGACCATACTGCGCAGGTCGTCGTGGTTGGAGATGACGCAGGAGATTTCGCAGTCCAGTTCGTCGCTGTGCCAACGGTGCAACAAGTCAGCCAGGCAATGGGATTCGCGGCTGGCCATCAGCACAACGCGCTTCTTCTGCTCGGTGTCAGTGATGCGCCAGTCCATCGAGAACTCTTCGGCGATCGGCGCAAACTTCTCGCGCAATACGTCGATACCGAACGGCAGCGAATCGGCACGAATCTCGTGACGCATGAAGAACCAGCCGACCTGATTATCCGAGTGGTGGCTTGCTTCAGTGATCCAGCCATTGTGGGCTGCCAGAAAATTACTGACTTTGGCAACAATGCCAACGCGGTCCGGGCAAGAAATCACCAGCCGAAAAGTGCGCATGAGGGGGAACTCCAGAACTTCGCAAAGGCCGCCATTCTAGCGACTGCGCAGGAAAACTGCAGTATTGATGAACGCAGGCATCGAGGCGGCCCCTGACGCACATTTTTGTGCGCAGGGCGATCATTGTTTGATCAGATAACTGTGAATATCCGTGATGACTGCATCACATTATTTAACTGAACATTCAATCTGCAGCTAAATCCCGTAACTAATTTAAATAAAAACGCCGGTTAAATGTTTACTTGATGAAACAGCCTGACTATTATTGCGGCACTGTCCCTGCCATTCAGCACTTTACTAAGGTAGTAATCATGTCCTTGATCAACGAATATCGCGCCACCGAAGAAGCTATCAAAGAGCTGCAAGCCCGTTTGAAGAACCTGTCCGAAGACGACAAACTGCAAGCCGAGCTGGAATTCGAAGGCAAGCTGCGCACCCTGATGGGCGAATACTCCAAATCCCTGCGTGACATCATCGCGCTGCTGGATCCGGATTCGAAAACCAAAGCCCCACGCGGCGGCGCAGTAAAAACTACCGGCACCAAGCGTGCTCGCAAAGTTAAACAATACAAAAACCCGCACAACGGCGAAGTCATCGAAACCAAAGGTGGCAACCACAAGACTCTGAAAGAGTGGAAACTCAAGTGGGGCGGTGACGTGGTTGAAGGCTGGGCTACCCTGCTGGGCTAAGCCGCAGCGCCTTCGCAGAGCGATCCGCGAAAAAAGAAACGCCAGCCAATGCTGGCGTTTTTTTATGCCTGGGATTTAGACCCGGTCATGTTCGATTTCAAAGATTCAATCGTTTGCGTAATGCCTGGACATGATTCTGCCATTCATTGAGAACCACTCTCTGCTCCGGCGTGGCATTAAGCGTCCATTGCTCTGCGCTCTCTGTAAAAGATTGAAAGGTATTCGGTGCGCCCCATTCCGGCTCGGACAACCGTTGTTGACAAAATATTCTCCAGCGCTCTTGCTCTTCAAAAGTCAACGTTTCAGGAAAGTTGCGTGCTCGATAGCGAAAGAGTAATTCAGGCAAACGTTCATCATCGAAAGGCCATTGCTCTTGCGCTAATTGAGCAGGATCGGCCGCTCTCACTTGCTCACATAGACGCCGGTCGCGGTCACCGATAAATCCGTCGTACAACTGTTGTTCCGGATCCTCGCTCGGGGTGAAATCTTCGCTGGCATAAATTGCCGCCACTTTATCTTTCCAAACTTGTTGTGCGTCAGTTAGCCGCAGCGCTCGCGCCTGATAAAGCGCCATGTCCAACCCCAACCGTTGCTGATCCTGTGCACGCAATACCGACAGTGGCGCCACCACCGGGCAACGGTTGATATGAATCAGCTTGAGCGGCACTGGTAACTCACCTTCCAGCAAATCGTCACGACGGGTGTACAGACGCTGCCGCAAGGCGTGTGCATCCAGGTCGAGCAGGCCCTGCGGATCAAGGTGCAGGTCGCAGACGATCAAGGCGTTGCGGTTTTTCGGGTGCCAGGCCAGCGGCAGTACCACACCGACATAACTGCGCGCCGCCGAGAATCGCCCGCTAATGTGCACCAAAGGCTGCAACAGGCGAATCTGATCCATGACTTTTTGCTTGCTGCGTAACTGGAACAGCCAGTCATACAGTTTTGGCTGTTTCTCGCGGATCAACCGCGCCAGGGCGATGGTCGCGCGCACGTCCGACAACGCTTCATGGGCATTGCCATGATCAATATTGTTGGCGGCCGTCAGACGTTCGAGCTTGAGCGTTACCCGCCCCTCTTCATCGGTCGGCCAGACCAGGCCTTCCGGGCGCAGCGCACAGGCGGCACGTACCACGTCGATCAGATCCCAGCGACTGTTGCCGCCCTGCCATTCACGGGCGTAAGGATCGAAGAAATTGCGATACAAGCTGTAGCGCGTCATCTCGTCGTCGAAGCGCAAGGTGTTGTAACCCGCGCCGCAAGTGCCAGGGGCGGCCAGTTGCGCGTGCACCCGGGTCATGAAATCGGCTTCGCTCAAACCCTTTTCGGCGAGTTGGCCTGGGGTGATGCCAGTGATCACGCACGCCGCCGGGTGCGGCAGGATGTCTTCGCTGGGTTGGCAGTAGAGGTTGACCGGCTCATCGATTTCGTTGAGGTCGTGGTCGGTGCGAATCCCCGCAACCTGCAGCGGACGGTCGCAACGGGGATTGATGCCAGTGGTTTCGTAGTCGTACCAGAAGATGGAAGTCACGGGCGGTTCCTGAACTGAAGATCGGCAAAGTCTAGGCGTTCAACCGCGGTGGCGGCCAGCCTTGCGTCATTCAAGCACTTCGCGCCACACGCGGTGCAATACATAGTTATGTCGTTTTCCCCCGAGAGGCTGCTAGCATCGGGTTCACTTGCACCCCGAACAGGCGAACATCAGGTAGCCCATGCTCGAACCCACAGCACCGCCAAGGAAAGCATCGCTGGCCCCGCCGCTGGATACGCGGCATCAGGTCGAAACACCGGAAGGCATCGACTTGCCCTTGCGTCCGGCCGGGTTGATGGTGCGGTCCATCGCCTTCGCGATTGATCTGGGCCTCCGCGGCGTGCTCATGGGCGTGCTGTTTATCGTGCTGGCATTTCTCGGCAAGCTCGGCATGGGCCTCGGCTCGCTTTTGCTGTTCGCGATCAGTTGGTGGTACATGGTGCTCTTTGAAGTGCTGCGTCAGGGACGTTCGCCGGGCAAACAATGGATGGGGCTTCGCGTGGTGCACGATGACGGCACCCCCATCGGCTGGTCGGCCTCCCTGCTGCGCAACCTGCTGCGCTTTGTCGATCTGCTGCCATTCGGTTACTTCCTCGGCGCCATCAGTTGCCTGCAACACCCGACCTTCAAACGTCTGGGCGACATCGCAGCCGGCACATTGGTGGTCTACAGCGAACGCCCGCTCAGTCGTCCGCAACTGTCTGATGCCGAACCTCGACGCTCACCGGTGCCCCTGACACTCGCCGAACAACGCGCCGTGCTGGGCTTTGCCGAGCGCCAAGGAGAGTTATCGCCTGCACGGGTCAATGAACTGGCGGCCCTGCTCGCCCAGCCATTGCACATTCCAGCGCCCAAGGCTGTGGCTGAACTCAATGGCATCGCTCGCGGCTTGTTGGGCCCGACATGAAACAAAGCCTTTTCGAAACGCGGCACAAGGCCGAATGGGAGCGTTTTGCACTGGCCCTTGAACGCCTTGAGCGCGGCAAGGAGACTTCGCAAGTCGCCGGTTTCCCCAAAGCCTACCGCCGGCTTTGCCAGCATCTGGCGTTGGCGCAGGAACGCGGCTACAGCAGTTTCCTCATTGATTCGCTGCAACAACAAGTGCTGCGTGGGCATCAACAGCTTTACCGTCACCGCAGTCGACTCGGCGCCAATCTGCTGAGTTTCATCCTCGCCGACTTCCCCCGCCTGGTCCGTGCCGAATGGCCCTTTGTGCTGGTCGCCAGCCTGCTGTTCTTCGGCAGCCTGATGGGCGTCGGCGTGTTGGTGTATTTCTTTCCCGAACTGGTCTACAACCTGATCCCCGCCGATCAGGTGCGCGAGATGCAAGGCATGTACGACCCGGTCGCCGGACACCTCGGGCGCCCCGCCGAACGCGCGGCCAGCGAAGACTGGGTGATGTTCGGTTACTACGTGATGCACAACATCGGCATTGCCTTTCAGACTTTCGCCAGTGGCTTGTTGCTAGGCGTCGGCAGTGCGTTCTTTCTTTTTTACAACGGCATGGTCATCGGCGCGGTGGCCGGGCACCTCAGCGAGATCGGTTTCGGCCAGACCTTCTGGTCATTCGTCATCGCCCATGGCGCCTTTGAACTCAGTGCCATCGCCCTCGCCGGGGCCGCCGGCCTGGAACTCGGCTGGGCATTGATCGCGCCCGGGCGGCTGACCCGCAGCGAAGCGCTGAAACGCGCCGCACGCAAAAGCGTGTTGCTGGTCTGCGGCGTGATGTTGTTCCTGTTGATTGCCGCGTTTATCGAAGCTTATTGGTCGTCGAAAACCAGCGTCACACCACTGACCAAGTATCTGGTCGGCGCCGCGCTTTGGGCTCTGGTCGCGGTCTATCTGTTGTTCGCCGGAAGGACCCGCCATGCGCCTGAGTGACGCCACTGTGGTGATTCGCCCGCGCACGACCTGGGAAGCCATGGACCTGGGCGTGCTGATGAGCCAGCAACATCGGCGTCTGCTGATGACCAGTTGGGCGATTGTCACCCTGCCGCTGTTCGCCTTGCTCAGTCTGTTGCTGTGGGATTCGCCGTCACTGGCGGTGTTTATCTTCTGGTGGCTGAAACCGGCGTATGAACGCCTGCCGCTGTATATCCTGTCGAAAGCGCTGTTTGGCGAAACGCCGACACTCAAGCAAGCCCTGCGCGAATGGCCGCGCCTGCTCAAACCGCAACTGCTGGCCAGCCTGACCTGGCGCCGTCTGAGTTTCAGCCGCAGCTTCCTGCTGCCGGTGGTACAACTCGAGGGCCTCGACGGCAGCGCCAGACAACAGCGTCTGCACGTGCTCCTGCAACGCAACGCAGGTAAAGCGCAGTGGTTGACCATCATCGGCGTGCACCTGGAAACCGCGTTGTGGATCGGCCTGATGGTGCTGTTCTACATGCTGCTGCCGCAGCAAATCGAAACGGACTGGAGCTGGCAGTCGCTGATACTCGCGGCGGATCAAGACTGGCGCTGGCTCGAACACCTGACCAATGCCTTCTACGCGCTGGTGCTGGTGGTGTGGGAGCCGATCTATGTCGCCTGCGGCTTCAGTCTTTATCTGAACCGGCGCACACAACTGGAAGCCTGGGATATCGAACTGGTGTTTCGTCGCTTGCGACAGCGCCTGAACAACGGTGTATTGGGAGTGCTGCTGGCAGTTTTTCTGGTGCTGCCGAATGTGCCTTCGACCTTGGCTGATGAACCGGATGACAGTCCACAGGCACCGCGACTGTTGAATCAGCCTCTGACCAGTCAGGCCTCACGGGACAGCATCAAGGCACTGCTTGAGCAACCGCCGTTCAAGAACAAGGAATCCGTCACCCGCTATCGCTTTAGCGACGACCCGGCGAAACCTGCCCAAGCGCAAACACCGGGTGAAGCGCCGCAGTGGCTGAAAACCCTTTTGGGCTGGCTCGACGGGCAACACTTGAATGGACTGGCGAAGATTATTGAAGTGCTGTTGTGGGGCACGGTGATTGCTGCGTTCGGCTGGCTGATCTGGCGTTATCGCGACTATCTGCAAGCGTTCGTCAGCCGCCGCCCCAGACTGTCTGCCAAACCGAAACGCGCGCTGCCGCAACAAGCCTTCGGCCTGGATTTGAACCGCGACACCTTGCCTGACGACATTGCAGGCAGCGCCGAACAACTCTGGCCAAGCCAACCCCGTGCAGCGCTGGGCCTGCTGTATCGAGGGCTGCTCAGCCATCTGCTCCACGACTTCGATATGACCCTGAAACCCGCCGATACCGAACTTCAGGTACTCGCGCACGTTGAACAATTGCAACGCCCGGAACTGCTCGCCTTCAGCCGCAGCCTGACTACCCATTGGCAGAACATGGCCTATGGGCATCGCGTCCCGGCAGCCCCCTTGAAGCAGGAGCTGTGCGATGGCTGGCGTGCCTTGTTTGGTCCCGGAGCCGCCCGTTGAATCGCCGGACACTGTGGTGGGTGGCTGCGTTGATCGCCCTGTTGATCGGCACGCTGAGCGTGTTCCTCTACCTCAACGCCACGCCTTATCAGGAAGAAGTCGATCACGGCCCCTCTCCCGCCGCGCAAGCGAATCCGTATCTGGCTGCCGAGCTGTTTTTACGTGAACGCGGGCTCAACGTCAGCCATGCCGAAAGCCTCGCGGCTCTCCCCGATATCGATCCACGCCGCCACACGTTGCTGTTGTTCAACGACCGCTCACGCATGACCCCGCGTCAGGTTGACCAAGTGTTGAACTGGACCCGGGCCGGTGGGCGACTGGTGTTCGTCGCCGAGTCGCTGTGGGATGAGCAGAGCAAACAAAGCAACGATCTGTTGCTCGATCGCGTGCAACTGCATCAATCCCTGAGCAAGGATCTGAAAGACTTACCCGCAGACGCTGAACCAGAGCGCTTCCCGAAACTGACCAAACTCTATCTGGAAGACGAAAACGCACCGGCCTACGCCGGCTTCGACACCGACTTCCACCTCGACGACCCGAAGAACCTCGCGCAAGCCTGGGCCAACAGCGCCAAGGCCGCGCACATGATGCAACTGCCCTATAGCCTTGGCACGATCACCGTGGTCACCGACGCCGAGTTGTGGAAGAACAAGACCATCAGCCAATACGACAATGCCTGGCTGCTCTGGTATCTGAGCGCTGACACCGATGTCACGCTGATCTACAACACCGAGCACGATGGCCTGCTGAGCTTGCTCTGGCGCTACTTCCCGCAAGCCATTGTCGCCTTGCTCGCGTTGATCGGTCTGTGGCTCTGGCATGTCGGCGTGCGTCACGGCCCACTGCAATTACCCGCCCCGAGTGGACGCCGGCAATTGCAGGAACACCTGCGCGCCAGCGCCGATTTTCTGTTGCGCCACAACGGCCAGCAGGCGCTGCTGCAAGCACTGCAACAGGATGTGCTGCGCCGCGCCCGTCGCCGTCACCCCGGCTTTGATCAATTGAACGTTGCCGAACAATGGCTGGCGTTGTCGCGCCTGACCCGACAACCCACCCGCGCCATCAGCCAGGCCCTGAGCCCGGTGTCGGATCGACGCTTATCCAGTGCCGATTTCTGCCGCCAGGTCGCCCACCTGCAAACCTTGAGGAACACGCTATGACTGAACAGATCGAGCCCGGCAGCGCCAGCCACGCCGCCCAGCAACGCCAGCGCGCCAGTCAATTGGCTCAAGCGGTGCGCGGCGAATTGCACAAAGCCGTGATCGGCCAGAACGCGGTGATCGACGACGTGCTGACCGCGCTGATCGCCGGCGGCCATGTGTTGCTTGAAGGCGTTCCCGGTCTGGGCAAAACCCTGCTGGTGCGTGCCTTGGCCCGGTGTTTCGGCGGTGAGTTCGCGCGCATTCAGTTCACCCCGGACCTGATGCCCAGCGACGTCACCGGCCACGCCGTGTACGACCTGCACACCGAGCAGTTCAAGCTGCGCAAAGGCCCGTTGTTCACCAACCTGTTACTGGCCGACGAAATCAACCGCGCCCCGGCGAAAACCCAGGCGGCACTGCTCGAAGCCATGCAGGAGCGTCAGGTCACACTCGAAGGTCGTGCCCTGCCCATCGCGCAACCGTTCATGGTTCTCGCCACGCAAAACCCGATCGAACAGGAAGGCACTTACCCACTGCCCGAAGCCGAGCTTGATCGCTTCATGCTCAAGGTGCGCATGGACTACCCCGACGCCGATCAGGAGCTGAACATGGTGCGTCAGGTCAGCCGCTCGACCCGCGCCGACATGCTCGATGTGCAGCCGCTGCGCACGGTGTTGCAAGCCAAGGACGTGCAGGCCTTGCAGCGTATTGCCAGCGATTTGCCGCTGGACGATCAGGTGCTCGATTACGCCGTGCGTCTGGCGCGCAGCACGCGCACCTGGCCGGGGCTGACCCTTGGCGCCGGGCCACGCGCCTCGATTGCGCTGGTGCGTTGCGCCCGTGCCCGCGCTTTGTTGCGCGGCGGCGAGTTCGTGATTCCCGATGACATCAAGGGCTGCGCACTGGCCGTGCTGCGCCACCGCGTGCGCATCGCGCCAGAACTGGACATAGAAGGTTTGCAAGTCGATCAGGTACTGCTGCAACTGCTCGACCAAGTTCCGGCGCCGCGCCTGTGAAACCCTCGCGCCTGCTGCTGATCTGGCTGGCTCTGCTGCTGCTCATCGGCACACTGCTGGGCACCTTGCAGGCATTGCAGATCGACCTCCCGGCCAGCCTGATTTCAATCAACTGGGGATTGCTGCTGGCACTGCTGGCATTGGCGACGCTCGACGCCCTGCGCCTCAAGCGTCTGCCGGCATTGCGCATCACACGGCAGATGCCCGGCAGTCTGGCGCTCGGGCGCTGGGGTGAGGTGCAACTCAAGGTTGCACATGACTTTGCCATGCCACTGAACATTGAGCTGTTCGACCATGTGCCGGATGGCCTGAGTTTTGAAAACCTGCCACTGAACGTCGAGCTGCAGCCCGGTCAAACCAGCCAGATCAGCTATCGCCTGCGCCCGTTGCAACGCGGCCATTTCAGCTTCGAGCATTGCGAAGTGAACCTGCCGAGCCCGTTGGGATTATGGTCAGGCAAGCGCTTGCTCGACGTGATCGACAACACCCGCGTCTATCCGGATTTCGCCAGACTTTATGGCGGCGAACTGCTGGCGGTGGACAATTGGCTCAGCCAGCTCGGCGTGCGCCAGCGGCAACGTCGCGGTCAGGGCCTGGAATTTCACCAACTGCGCGAATTTCGTGAAGGCGACAGCCTGCGCCAGATCGACTGGAAAGCCACCGCACGCCAACGCTCACCGATTGCCCGTGAATATCAGGACGAGCGCGATCAGCAGATTATCCTCATGCTCGACTGTGGCCGACGCATGCGCAGCCAGGACGATGAACTGTCGCACTTCGACCACGCGCTCAATGCCTGCCTGTTGCTCAGTTATGTGGCCTTGCGTCAGGGCGATGCGGTGGGTTTGAGTACCTTCGCTAGCGATCACCCACGCCATCTCGCGCCGGTCAAAGGCAGCGCGCAACTGAACGTACTGCTGAACACGGTTTATGACCTCGACAGCACGCAGCGCCCTGCCGACTATCAGGCCGCCGCCAATCAACTGCTGACGCGACAGAAGCGTCGGGCCTTGGTGGTGCTGGTAACCAACCTGCGCGATGAGGACGATGAGGAACTGCTGAGCGCGGTCAAACGCCTGAGCGCACAACATCGGGTATTGGTCGCCAGTCTGCGCGAAGAAACGCTGGACACGTTACGCCAGACCACGGTGCAAACGCTGCCCGAAGCGCTGGCTTACTGCGGCACGGTGAGTTACCTGAATGAGCGGGCAGAACTCCATGAGCGGTTGAGCGCTCATGGGGTTCCGGTGGTGGATGTCCGGCCCGCAGAGTTGGGGGCCGAACTGGTGACGCAGTATCTCAGTTGGAAAAGGAGCGGAACCGCATGACCCCCTACTGATTTCTGTACGAGGTTCAAGGCAACTCCGAGTCAAAGAATTGAAGCCGGAATACTTCCTCATCAAGTACCGCCCCCTGCTCATCGACAACAGAAGCACGAATGGTCTTGTAGCCAACCATTCCTTGCGACGAATAACTTTTTCTCACCCATCCATCTTCCGTTGAAAATGATGAGCCATCGGGAACACTGTTCAGTCCCCAGAGAACTTTCTGACCGACAATCGGCTTGCCGTCGGGGATCGAGACGATCCTGAACGAGACAGGCACAGATTGATCCACCGGGTAACTGCCACTGCCTCTGATCTCAGTCATCATTCGCTCATGCGCTTTAAGCGTAAAAGGAATCGAACTGACCTCCCATCCAGCCAAGCCCCCCCGAACGCCTGCATCGAGAAGACCGGGTTGAAGAGCCGAAAGTCGGAACACAACATTGGCGATACCTTCGCTATCGGTTGTCGTCGGCGCGATGTCGACTCCAGGGAATTCCCAATTGACCTCAACGTTTGCCAAGGGATTACCGGTAATGGCCGAGACGACGTAAACCCGGGCTGAAACTTCCTGCCCCGGATAACCGCTCGGGTCATCACTGAACAGTTCCTTGATCTCTCGCGGTTCATGCAGGAAATACGGCAATGAAATCGATTCCGAATACTGCGCATCCCCCACCGTCGCGGTCAGTTGCGCCGCTCCGGGAGTCCTGGGCACAAAGCGGATCCGCGCCTCGCCGTAGAAGTTGGTGGTCGTCGTCACCTCGCCAAGATCCGGAGTGCGCCAGACAACATTCATCCCCGCCATCGGCCTGCCGCTGATGGTCGAAACAACGGTGATCTGCTCGGACACAGCCTCGCCCCAGTACAGCGTCTGGCTAACCCTCGAACGCTCGGCGATCTTCACCACTTGCGCGCCTTCACCCACCGACATTGCATTGACAGGTGACCATCGAGCCAGGCTTTCGCAGGCCAGAAACAAGCCGAAACTGCCGTTACGCTTGTCATCGACCATGAAGGAATCGGTGAATCCCGCCTCGCGGCTAAAGACCCTTGGCAAACCGAGTACTGGCTGAGTAAAACGAATGCCGAGTGCCTCAGGCCCGGTGCCGACCATGCCCAGCGTCAAATTTCGACCGGACAAGAAGGTGTCTTGCGGGGCAGTTACGTCGATTCTATGGGTCAGTTTGCGTCGCGCAAAACCGGTGTCCTGGCCGAAAGGCTGTGCAGGCCCGTTGTCCATACTGAACTGCAATCGAGCCCATGGATCGTCGGCCAGCGAACAGATCTCCATCGAACGTGTATCTGTAGCATTGTCATACGGACTGCTGACAGACACCTCAACCGTTGCCGATCCGCCTGTGGTTGCCCCATACGCAAAGCCTGCCCAGCCATCGTCAGCAGTCACATGTTCTTCAGAATGACCATCCACCTTCCACTGAGTTGGCACTTGAACCATGGCAGCTTGCGAGAAATCCGAACGTACTTTCGCCCACATCCATGCTGGATCCTGACCCACGATCGGGAAAACGGCAGACTCACGTACGGTTTCAATGCTGAGTTTGTTGTGGCCCAAGTGCATTCTGGTGACATCCGTCGAGCCATCCCACGTCAAGAATTTCAGACCGAACGCCCCGCCCCCCCGACTATCTGAACAATCCAGTGTCCAGGTCATGCCACTTTCATCAATAACATTGTGGCTATGTGGAGGCGGGTCGAGAACGATATCCAACTCTGACGCTGGAGTTCCGTTCCATTGCAAATCCATGGCAAGCCCCACCAGGGCACTCAGTGCGTTAGTTCTGAAAATATACCGGTGTACGGCACCCAGGCAGGGATACAGCGACTGACCTCGGTCGGTGCTCATATGATCCAGTTCCAGAGTGAATTCATCGTAAATGTCCGGTGAAACCAAGCGGCCGAGCAACTCTCGATCTTCCAGTGAATTGGTCAACAACCGCAGTCCGAACATGCTGCTGCGGCTCTTGGCGAATTCAGAGCTCAGGGTCCAGATCAGCGGTTCATCTGCCCGCAATACCCTGGGCTCGCCAAGTTCACTCACCACCAGCCCGATGCCTGGTTCGTCGATGCCCCATGCCAACGTAATTTCCTGGCCGATAAGAGGACTGCCGGCGAGGGCAGTGACCTCCAGGGAATGGGTGAGACCTCGTTTGCAGGCAACCCCTCGATCCTGGTTGATCAGACCACGATCAAATGTGATGTTGACCTTGTCTTTCCAAGAACTCCTGGCCATCGCGGTCACGCTGAATTCGCACTCATGCGGCGCAGCAGATTCATGCGCCCGGACCGCTGCGGTGATCGCATGAGTCCCGGGTTCTCTGGTGTAAAACTTCAGGCTCCCCCAACCACCGCTTCCCGTTTGGCTTTGCACGACGCTGTCGGCGGTTTGCCACTCGACCAGCGCACCGATCACCGGTTCGCCGTCGCCCTGATCAGTAACATGCACCACTTGCAAGCGCAGGTACGCACTTTCGTGTTCCTCCACCACCGGACTATTCTCGGCCTGGCGTACCTCTTTGATCCTGATCCTGTTGCGCGCCAGCGACATGCGTTTTCTGGGCGACGGCAACAACAGCTTCGAGCAGACCAGTGACAACTCGAATATCCCGTCGCGCCGGTCTTCGCAGTTCAGCGTCCAGGATGCAGTGCCCCCTCCATCGATCGGCATGGGCACCGATGTTTCCAGTGGCGGACTGACCACGACACCCAGTTGCCCTGGCTTGTCACCGTGCCAATGCAAATAGAAGTCGCTGCCTCGCAGACGACTGTTGGTCTCTAGCATTACATCAATGAAATGGGTAGAACCCCGGTTCGGATAACTGTTATCAATCCAGTCCCTGATTTCGTTGTTTTCACGGACAGTCAACCGTGCCCACGGATCCTCGCCCAGTACCAGTACGTCAAACGTCTGAGTCCACACACCCTGCTCGTAATAAAGGCTGACCACAGAGGCTTCAATAACGAAGTCCCCTGCTGCCTTCGCCTCATAATCGAAGTAAGCCCAACCTTGTTCACCAGTAACGGTAGCCGCCAACACCCCATGCTCGGCGGTCGCCCAGTTCACCGTAAGCCCGGCAAATGGCTGGCCGGTGTAATACGACGCTACTTGCACACCCAAACGGACACTTTGCTCAATCAACGGGTAATAAGCGGCCTCGACCACCTCACGAAAAATCAGTCGATGATGCCCCAGCGATACGAGGATCTCGTAGGCCTGCGCGGTGTAACGGTTGCGCAAGCTCAGGGTGAATTCGTAGTCCTGATCATCGATTAACGGGCAATCGAGCGTCCATGGCACGTCCAGCGATTGCTGGGTGTCCCAAGCAGGCGTCGCGACAATCGCGCCCTGCGGGTTATTGTCGATGCTCAATTCAACCGGGGTGCCGTCCCAAGGGTTATCCGGCACAGGTACAAAACCGAGTACGTGGGGCGTGATCAATGCATTGCTGCCAAAAGCTCCGCCCCTGCTGGCGCCCTGACACAGGTACATTTTGCGCAAGGGCAGAAACGACACGCCGTCCAGCCCAATTTCCTGCAACTCAAGTGGCGCGAGTTTCAACTCGACTTTGACGCGTGTAACCCAGAGTTCGCCAAATGGACTTGAAGACTCTGTCGAGCTGTATATTTCGATGCGCAGCGGCTTTGAGCTTGAGATGTCCGATGTCAGTTGCACTTCATGCAGGGTCGGACTGAATCGCCTCTCTGGCCCTGATCCGAGACCCTCGCGATGTTGTACCTGATCAGGTTTACCGACGGGTTTGAGTTCGATGCGGTAATGCTCGATTTCTCCCTGAGAAATCCTCACCCAGCCTGATTGGCTGAAACTGCTTTCCCACAGAAAACTCAGCCAATAAGCACCATTGCCATCAGGATCTCTTGGAAGTGTGACGTCCTGCGTGACACCCGTGCCCTTCGGCGCTTTGATGTGTTTGACAGGCGTGTTGTCGTAATACGCCAGGCCTATGGCAACCGCACCCGTCCTTGCCCAACATTCGAACCTTTCTTCGAAATCACCGTTGCACACCAGGTTTTCATTGACCTGAACGATAGGATTATTCATGACTGCGCACTCCCTTGCCCTTGCCGGCCAGACGCTCTTGCTTGTGCTGCATTGACCAACTCCTTCACCGAATCGGTAAACGACTGATCTCCGCTCTTGCACGTATAGCGAATGCGCAAGATGCAATCGTTCATCGAGCGCAGCATGGCCTTCTGCGGCGGTTCGTTATGCCATGGACATTTCAGCTCCCAGGCAGACACCGCACCGGTATTTTCAAATGGAAAGAGCAAACCTTCGTCTGGCTTCGCCGCCGCCATGCCGTTGTCGGCGATCCCCACCGACAGGGCGATCTGCTGGCCCGGACGCAAGTTGAACAGCACATCGGAAGGGGCCACTTCCCCAGGATCAGGTTTATGCAAGTACTGCACTGACTGCACCGAAGCCCGGCTGGCGGTCATGCTGCCAACCTGCAGCAAGGTCACGCGCACGTCCTCGAAAGGACCCGTCAGCACTGGCAAGTCGACTTCCACCGAACTGATCTGCCGGCAGTAATGTCCCGGATAATCCCGATCGAACAGCAATTGCGTCAGTCTGAACTCCAGCGAGCCGGTCGTCTGCAATTGCGCCAATGCAGCCTCCCAACCACCAACGCCCTGAGGGTCAGTTGCGTCATTGAACAGGCGACGCAACGAGATGGTTTTCACCAGTTCAAGCCGTCGCTCGGTGCGTTGCAAGTACTCACGCTCCATACGCAGCAGGTGCGCGCGCAGATGCTCGCCAGCAGTCAAACCGTGACGTTGATCCTGCCAGACCTGCGGCAAGGGAATATGTGAATCGTAATCGCCGGTTTCGGCGCTCATCGCCGTTTGCGCGCTGAGGCAAAGACTGACCACCGCGTCGTAAGCCTGATAGTGCAAGGCCTTGAGCTGGCCCAGCATCCAGCCGAACAATTCGGCATTGGTTGCGCGCTTTTTCAGATAGTTGTACATCGTCAGCGCCTGAGCGTTAGCTCGCAGCGTTTGCGCAAGGTTGGTTCTAGCCGCATCAACCGCATGGTTCTGCGCGACGATTTGCGCATCGATGGCCGCGATTTCTGCCAGCGCCTGATCGCGTTGCAGCCCCCATTCATTGCGGCGACGGCGATAACCTTCGGTGGTGGCTTGCTTGTCGGCATCGATTTGCAGCATCGACGAAGCTATCTCCAGGCCAAAGCAGATGGCATCCGTAACTTTGTCGATACGAAACCCGCCGTTCGCCATACCGAAGATATTGGGCGCGGCCGCCAAGGCCGCGCCTACCGGTTTGAGGATTTTGGCAGTCAGCGCCAGCTCTTTGGACTGGTCCAGGTTTGCCATGACCTGATATTCGACAGCCGACACGTTTTCGTCATAGCGGGCTGCGTAAGCAGCAGCCCGTTCCCGGGCCACTGTCCGGCTCTGCTCGAGCGCCGTCATGCTCGCTTCCAACTGAGCGATGGATTGCTCCTGCACGGTTTTGGCGTAGTTGCCCAACTCCACCAGATGGTTTTGCTGCAGCTCTTCCTGCTCGGCACGATCACGCCGCTCAAGCAGATTGAGTACTTGGCTGCCGTAATCCTGCAAGACCTGCACCGCACGCAAGGCAACCTCGAAGATCGTACGCCAGCGAAACGCAATCACCACCAGCCGTCCGCCCATCGGTCTGGCACCACCGACACCACCTGCGGCCAGAGCGCGCAGCAATTGGTTCGGGTCAGTCGGTGGGTTGAACAACGGCAGGAGCATGGGCTTGCCATCAATGGTCAAGTTGTTGCGCAAGTTGTTCATGCGGTACTGCGGCTCGTTGAACCACGCGAACAACTCATCATTGATGGGTGCCCTGAACGGCGGACACCCCAACATGCCCAGCATGGGAGCCGTATCGGAGCCGCCCGGAACATCTGCCAGGCTGTAATTCAATGTCTGCTCGAACGCTTCCAGTGCCGTACGCGTGCAACTTTGGGCCAGAAGGTTCCCCAGCGTCGCGGTCTGCCACAAGTTCACCGTTTGAGTCAGAGGCGGTTTGCCCATCAATGATCCCGCTTGTACATAGCACAGCTTCGCCGCCACCAGGCTTTCGCGGGTCAGTTGGCGGTAATGCCAGTCCCCCCAGGCCATGAGGTTCTTCACATATTCGATGAACATCAGCAGCCTCAGATGCACAGGCGCCGAATATCCAATCGCATCCGGGTCGGCGGGCGCTGCGGCTTCACAACCGGCATGCCCCAGATCGTTGATCAAGGGGCGGCAGCGCCAGAAACGTGGTTTCTCGGGTACCGAGCTGCTGTCGGCAGGGGCCCGGGGATCGAAAATGAAATGCAGCCACGTCTGGGCTTCGGCAAACCGCTCTTCATCACGCAAGCGTGTCGCGATCAAATGCGGCAGATGGAAAAACAGCTCCCAGAAAAACAGCCCGTTGGCACCGTCGAAAGCGCCGTTGCGCTCCTCGAAATCAACATTGGTAGGCGGCGGCTCTGACAGATGCTGGGAGTCCAAATTAATCAGAGTCGCCGCAGAGACAGTGGAGCGCGTGACCAGCTCGGGGCCGAACAGCGAATTGAGCCGAACGTATCGCAACGCCCAGTCATCACCCAGTTGAAAGTCGAGGAACTGGGCGGCATCCGTGGCGTTTTTAAGCAGCGTTGGCGGGAGGAAATACGGGAGGTCGACAATCGTCAGGGCAAACTGTTTACCGCCAAAGCCGTCAGTATCGTTCTTTAGAGTGAACCTGACGTTGCTCCACGTCCCCTTTGGTCGAGTGAAAGTACCCAAAAAATTCATTGTCCAACCGCCGGCTGTCGACACCGCACGCTTCACCGGCGCGGGGTCGCCATTGGCGGGATTTTCCAACTGCAAGGTAAAGTTTGTATTTTTCTCTGACAAACCTGTGGGCCGGCAAAAACCCTCAACCGTCAGCACATCATTACTACCCGATCGCATGGCGAAGACGTTCAGCCCCAGAAAAGCTGCCATGGAGCCTGGCGGTGACTCACTTGGGACCACAGTAACCTCAAGACCCAAGGGGTGCTGAACCGTCAAGGCAGAAACAAATCGCTCAGTCTTGGCCAGCTCCAGCCAGTTACCACCGTCTTCAACAACGGGGCGCATCAGCACATCGATGATCGCGGTCTCTTTCAAGGCAGCTGTGCCGGTTTTATCATTGTCCAGCAATACCCCGAGCTTGCCTTTGGGATTCTGAGAGTCGACCCACACGGTTGCAATCAACCGGGCACCCGCAGAGAGATCCTCATCAAACTCGCCATGGCGTAAATTCAAAGGCGCCGACCACTGGCCGTTCTGCCTCATGAAGGCCACATTGATATCCAGCTGATGGGGCACGAATCGGGATCTGTCGTCCTTTGAGGGATCCGCGGGGACGGCTTTGATGAGCTCGCCGACCTTGTCCCGCCACTGCGCCCAGACCAGACACAGTCGGCCATTCCAGACCACCGGACGCATGTCCAGCACCCGCCCGGCAGGTTGAACATCCACCGCTTTCCATTCACTCCACGCCGCCGGGTTGACGGCCACACACGTGGGCGTGATCTCGATTTGCGCCTTGCGCCAGAAGTACTGGAACGGCGGCACCCGCTGACGCCCGAGAAAGTAATAATCGGCGCGCTCCGGGGTCGTGCCGTCCATGTAGCCACTGACAACATCCAGATCGCAGATCTGTTCGAAGGCTTGCAAGTAATCCTGTAGCGCGGCTTGAACCGAATCGCTGTTCAAACGGGCCTGGTTGAGGTTGTTTTCAAGGGCCTTGAACAGATCCGTCTTACGCTGACGGACGAACGGATTGATGTAGTTTTCCGGGTAGAGCGCGATCATCTGCACTGCGGCCCAGTCCGAGTAGTTGTTGTACAGCGCCCAGTTTTCAAGCTGTTCAGGGGGAAACTCGTGGTTTTCGAAACCGGGCTCCATTTTGTTGTACACCGCACTGATATATTGCTGCGCACAACTGATCGCTTCGGCCACCCCCGACGTCTGCACTCGAGCACTGTCCAACGGGTCGATGCGCAGCAATTCGAACACGTCCTCCGGGGTCCGCAAAGGCGGGTAACGCTCAGCCTTTACTTGCCCGATGCAATACTCAAGCAACGCGGTACGACGTTTTTCCTGCAACAGACCAATGTTGTTCGATGTCATGATCCTTGCTCCGTGGAAGAGGTTCCCGAGTCACTGGCGGAAGGCGTTGACGCTTGTTCAAGCGAGTGGCTGCGGCCTTGCGTCACCCCAAACCTGATGGGTTCGAAGAGTGTCCCCAACCCGCTTGCCAGGCTGCGTATACCGACTTCGAATTCACCGCTGAAATCGCTGGTGATATAAACCGTGGTTTGACCTTGCTGATTGGTGAAACCCTGTGCCGGACGGATCGTTGGTCGTTCTTCGGGATCTGTATCTCCTTCCCAGGCCCAGTCCACCAGCATGTTGGCCCCAAGGTTTGCGTACTGGTCCACCATCGTGGCGTAGAGTGTGATTTCCTGACCAAGCGGCACGACCTCCGTTGGCACCGGAGACATCAGCCCGGTCGGGAAACTCATGCTCTCGGCGTGAGCGATGACGTTGATGCTCACTGCCCACTCAGGCTCGAGCAGGCTCATGGAAAAATAAAGGCTGTCCGTGCCCAAGACTGTGCCCGGAAAATACTCAGCCGTGAGGACTCCATTGGGATCGGTGATGCCCGATTTGATGGTCCCTAGCTCGGAGTGCCAATCAACAGCGATGCCTTTCAACGCTGCGCCTCGGGCGTCGGTGAGCGTCATCGTAATGATCGCTTTCTCATCTTTTTTACTAGCGAAGACTTCCGTCGGTTCTACTGCGCAAGTCATCCTGACCAACTGCTTCAGTTCGCCCGGTGCTTGCACGACAGGCACAGGCGTCTGGGTCTGACTGAGCAAAGCCAGTTCAGCTGCCTGGGCATAGGCCTCGCTGGCATCGGTTGTCTCCGGCAAGGTACCGATCCGCAAAATGGTCCGGGCATCCATACCGGTCTGCATCGACAACTGGTAAACGCGTATCAGCAGATCCAGTTGTTCCAGGGTTTTCAACACTTGGGTTTCAGGATCGATATGGCGAACACATTCGCTGACTTCCTGCGCGCTCCAGGCAAAGAATTCAGCCAGTTTGATGGCTGCTGCCTGCTGCACCACCCGCAATGCATCCTCGCTGGGTCGGGCAGGAAGCGAATGGACCTGACGCAGATAGTCCAGCAATTTCTGTTCCGGCTGTTCACTCATGCTGAACGCGCGGGTCAGCGTGGTCATCGCGTAAAGTATGCGCACCGAGAACACAGATTTTTGAGAGGGATCGATGATGCTTTGGTCGACCCACGCCTCATATCCATAATCCAGATAATCCCGGAGCAGGGCCGCACTCAAACCCAGCATTGAAACGACTTCGGCGCGCTGGCGCACAACAGCCAGCAATTGGAGTAACGGATCTGAAGGTTCGTCGCGCCTGCGCTGCGTCGCTGGCGGTTCGAGGTCAGTGCGGTCATACACCTGGCGCAACAGTTGGTACACCGAAGCATCGACCCAGTTCAGCACCAGAACGGCCAATTCGCCCTCAATGCCGGCGTAGACTGCCAGCGACTCCCTGACCAGCGACACTTGAGCGTCTCTGGCCTGCAGAAGAACGGCGAGCATGATCTCGGCCAAGACGCTGACCTGGGCGTCCTCAATGTCCAGGCCGTTCCTGACGGCCCATTCAAGCTTCTCGCGGGCAAAGGCCGAATAATCCTCCGGCGTCATGGCAGTGGCCAGTATCAGCCCATTGACATCGACAACCGGCGCCAACCCCTCACTGTCAATCGACAGTAAATCCAGCCAGTCGCTTTCTCCGGCCGGCGGAATACCGGCTACGAGAAAAGAATTATTGGATAACCGCGCGCTGGGCAGGAGGGTGCCGATCTTGTCGAAGAACTGTTGGTCCTGCTGGGAGAAATCGCTCAGACGCAGTGGTGCACTCACGTGCTGCAACATCCACAGCACCGACATGTTGCTTTGCTCGCACCATTGCACGCAGGCCTGCATGGCTTCGATCAGGCTCAGCACACCCGGATCGCCAGCCGTGGCGTCAATGCGGCTGTCATCACCCGCCACGTCGACAATACACGGCGTGCCCGCCAGCCCTTTGAGCCAGGTTTCTCCCCCCAGCACACTGAGCATCAACACGCCTTCGACCGGCGTGATATTCAACAGCCGGGGCAGTTTTACCAGACGGTAAAAACTGGAAATGACCGGCGAACTGCGCACCAGACTATCGGTAAGATCATGAGCCTGGGCTATCGCCAACGCCAGGTAGTGGTAAGTCTGAAGATCAATGCCCAAACCACTGCATAGCTGGCTGACCGTCAGATTGTCTTGGTCCGATGTCGGTATCAGCGCAAACGGTGTGCCGTCGAGTCTCAGCGGCTCGCGATAATTATCTTGATTGTTGAAGACCTGATCGAACTGCGACAGTGCATCACCGCGACCGTACAGTGACAGTTCATCGAGAAACACGGCGAAATCCGCTGCCGTGCAGTTGTAGCGTTCACGCAGTCGCTGAAACAGGCCCAATGCATGGATCACGTTGACCGAAATCGCCCACACCTCAGGCTTTTCGGCTCCACGCGCTTGCGCCCTGATCGCTGCCACCAACAGGGCGTCAGTCTGCTCAGGGGACAGATTCAGCCATTTGTCCAGGCGCAACTTGCGGTTGAGTCGATCAAATGTATTCAAGCCTCTTGGGGTATTGGGATTCACGATTATCCGATGAAAACTATTCCCTGACTGCGTGGTGATACCGATAGCGGGGTGAGCATTATCATTGATGTAAACCGAGCCGGATCGGCCGCCTTCCGGGACATCGGGCTCACTGGAGTAATTCACATTGGCCGAACGCCGCGGCGCGTAGTCCCCAACCGAAAAAAGACTTGTAATCTCCTCGGCCACAAGATTTGTACGTTGAGCCAAATAAAATATCTGATTGAGATTCAGATACTCAGTGTCTTCGGTGCCAAAGTTCTCCAGATAGAACTGATACATATCCTCGGGATATGTGTATTCCTCAGTAAGAAGCTGCTGCTGGTAAGGGCCCAGCCGAGAGGCATGAGCCAGAGCAGCAGCGGCAAGCCTGGTCAGGGACGCGGAGTGCAAGAAGTTGGGGAATTTCCTGTCAACGATGTTGGCAAAATCCCCTACTGATCGTCCGCTGAAACCCGCAACCCCATCAACCGTGACCCAATGCTGGTAATACGGCAGACCGTTGGGATAGCGTGCTGTGATCAATGCCTGTTCAATTGGAACTACCGTGTTCGCAGCGATGAACGCCTGTAGCACGCGTACGATCACGTCGACTGATGACTCCGGCGCGTTCACCGCTTTACTGTCGACCGTCAACGTCATCAAATCCGTGCGACGCTCATGCAACGGCAGCTGGGTGTCGTCACCAACGGATTCGATCAAGTCGCGAATCAAGCGATACAAAAAGACCAGATACGCCGAAGGCCCGAACATGGACTCCAGAGAATCCGAGGGGCACTTGGCTCTCAATTGCAGATCGAATATTCGCTCCAGTTGCGGCCCGTCAACGAGCGACATCAAACCACTGGACGGTCCTATCGACCCGGCTTTATCCCTCTCCACGTGATGTTCAATAAACCGACGCCGCACATAGCTCGCCAGGCTGTTGGCCCGGCGCAAAAAACGTCGCGCCTCTTCCTGCTCAAGTCCGTACTCGCCGACCAGCACCGGAATACCCTTTTCGACCAGTGGGAAAAACGATCCCCCTTCCTCAACGTAACTCCAGAGTTTCGAAAGCCGGTTTTGCGCAGTGGACGTTTGCTGACCAAACAGCTGAATGAACAACTGCGCAGCGGGACGGAGTGAATCAGCCATGGTCACATTCCTTGAGTCGATAACGGGCCCGGCCCGCCTGACTGTCGTGTCAGGCGGACCCAGCGTTCCATAAGGATTTAGCGCTTGAACGCAGCAGCCGCCAACTGTCATAAATGACAGGTTTAATGCCCGTTCATCGGAATTTTACAAGTGTGATTTACCCGTCGGTGCTGATTCGATTTCAAACCGCTCACTGGCGACCCAGTCGGAACCCAGCGGATCGCTATCGCTTGGTTGCAGCTTGAAACGGCACCAGTTGCCACCCAACGGTAGCGCTTGGTCAGACAGGCCTTGCCAGTCAGGGTCGACCTGAATCGACGCTGCCCATGTCTTGTCCGGGTTGAAGGGGTCGACCAGAACACCGACACCTTGACGGCCCGTGCCGGCAAACAGCACCGGGTTGCTGACCCAGCGTCCCGGCGCGGGTATCTCAATGGTGGGCAGATAAGTTGCCAGCTGAAGCGTGCGTTTCGCGCTATCGGATTCAAACCCTTCGTAAGCCGCCACAACTTCGAGTTCATGATTGCCTTCGTTTTGCCCAGGCTTCAGCGTTACCGACCACGTCCGGTTTTCCCGCACCTCGACGCTTGCCTGGTCGCTACCCAGCGTCACGGTCACGGTGTCGCCGGGCGTCGCGAAACCCGACACCACGACCCGTCGGCCGACATGGTCATCGGCAGTCGGGGTTTCGATAAACGGAGCCGCCGGCACGACCTTGTAACGCAAACGCTCATTGGGCTGAGAGCGTTGTGGAGTGCCATTGTGGACGAAGGTTTGAAAAGCCCAGATGGTTGTGTTTCCCACCGGCAGACTCACTTCGGCTTCCCAGCTGTCTGACGCGTTCACTTCAATATCCGTCAGCAATGGCTCAGTAGCGCCTTCCAGCCAGACCTCCACCCGCGCGCCAGGTCGGCCAGTGCCAGCAATTTTCGAGGTGCGCGGCGCTTTCCCGCCAGGGATCGGCGTCGTGAATCGAGGCGGCGGCACCACCACCTTGAGTTCGTGCACAGCGCTGTTGGTCGACTCTTGCCCGTTAAGTATCTGTTGCGCGTGGAGGAAGTAATGCCTCAGCTCCAGATCGCGTAGTCCTATCGACCATTTGCCCTCCTCAAGCAATTCGAGCGGAGCACCCAGCGTTCCTCCCATCTGGCTGTCATGCAATTGCATCATCGCGCCCTGCATGCCGTTATCACCTTCAATGGTGACGTCGTACCCCACTTCTGAGCCGGATACCGGCGCGACGATGAGCGGTTGCAACATGACTCTGT
Organism: Pseudomonas sp. RA_105y_Pfl2_P56; assembly: GCF_963970845.1. Lineage (NCBI taxonomy): Bacteria > Pseudomonadati > Pseudomonadota > Gammaproteobacteria > Pseudomonadales > Pseudomonadaceae > Pseudomonas > Pseudomonas sp. RA_105y_Pfl2_P56. Next base: position 46,822 of record NZ_CAXAPL010000020.1, on the reverse strand, counting down.
GGACAGTGAAGGTTTTCGATGCCGGCACTGAAGGGACATCGACAACGATCTGGGTAACGGTGACGCGGTGGAGGACTCCCGGTTCAAATGCTTTGGTTCGCTGAAATGCCCAGCGCTCACCCTCCACATCCGCTTCGTACTCCGAGCCGTCGTCGCTGAACCGGAGCTTCACCACCGCTTCAGACCAACAAGTGCCACTGAACATCGGCTCCAGCCCCTCCTCGGCAGGATCATCCAGGCCTGGCGCCAGCGGTGGAATCGTGACGTGCAGTATGAAAGGACGTTGCGAGGGATGGTCTCCCAGATGCTGTGTAATGTGGACTTCCCGCTTGTTGGTTGGCCCCCACTTCACCAATGCCGGGGTCGACCATTTGCCGTTCACGACCGCTACACTTCGTGCAGCCTCGGTTGTATCGGGAAACCTGAGCGAGACGGTGGCGCCTGTGTAACCTTCACCGCTGAAGACGGGTAGATACTCCTCGGTGTAGCTCGCCTCGGTGATATCCGGCATGTTGTTGTGGACTTCGAATTCAAGCGGCAGCGATTCGATCCAGCCATTGGCGTTGTCGGCGATTTTTTGAATCACCGTCACATCGTAGCTGCCAAGAGGCCAGACAACGGGGGCGGTTTCCCACTGACCCAGCCCATCGACGCGGATGTTGGGAGGTAAAGGCAGCGAAACGTCGCGGGCAGAGAACTGGATTTCGGTCGAGAAGTTTTGATCGAAATGGCCGGTGCCGGAGAACTTCAGGCTTGTATCCGGGAGTAAGGTGACATCAGGTTTTTCCAGTTCGGGAGGGCGGATTCTGAAGGCTCGCGGTGCACTGCGTTCGGATGACACACCGCCCAGATCCTGTTCGACAACGAGACTGATCGGCCCTGGTGGCAAATCAGCGACAGAAGCAACCCACGAACTACCTTTCTCAGGCACAACCGCCGAGCCGACCAGCGAATTGGTGAGATCCAAATACACCGAAATACTGGCGCCGCTTACACCGTTGTCCCCTTCCAACACAAAATTCGGCTCCTGCGTAGAAGAGGGTCCTGGTTTGAGCACTTCAAGCACGCCGACGGCAACAAACGTGACCGCTCTTGAGTATCCGTGGCTGATATTGGGGTGTGTATACTGTACTTCAACAGTGAGTTCCCCAGATCGGATGCGTTCTTTTAATGGTGCCAACTTCCAAGAATCGGAAGCAGTTACTGAAGCTTCACTTAATACGTCATAGTGATCATCTCGACTCACTACCTGAAGTCTTAATCCGCGATGCCCCTTGCCACTGAAACTCAACTCGGACGTTCGCAAGACTTGCCCTTGCCGGGGAGACTCCAGCTTTGGCAAATATAAATAAAACATTTCTCTGACTGCAGATAAGCGAAAGTACTGACGATTCTTATAACGAGCCGTTTGGAACATCCCAATGGATTTTTTTCCTGGGGGGTACACCGTATCAAGCGGCGCAACCCAAGTCTGACCACAATCCACTTCAGCACCAAGTGCGTTGTGACTCCCGGGACCCACCTCCAACGCAAAAGCCGTCGTTCCGCCCCCCCCATAACCGCGAATGGTAAAGTCTTCTGAAATATCTTCGAAACTTAAAACGTCATGAATAATGTAGTAATCGAGATACCTGTAATCCGAAAATTCATCTCCGAGACGCCACTGGATGCGTAGCGACCTTGCGCCGTCGCTCGTATACGCTGTATTGACGACATTAACAACACGCCCGGGAAACCACTCGGAAACCTGATGATGAATGACGCCATCGACCATGTAATCTATCCATACTTGATGGGTTCCGTCCCAAGGAATTCGGAACTCCAATTTGAACGCCCATCCTTGAATGACAGAGCTATATGGCGCTAACAACTCTACTGGGGGAGGTTTCGACATAGAGGAAGCAAGATCATCACTCGATTGTTGCGGCCCCGCGCCAGAAACCAATGCATCTTCAGTTACTTCGCGAAGATCAGTTTGATTGACGAGTTCTTTGTCTTGCTGCCCGGAAATTTCCAGACTGGATTTGTCGCTGTCGTCGGAAGTCATTCACGGGGCTCCAATTGTCGGCGTCGCTAGTGGCGGGTCGTCCTAAGTTACGGCGGCCTGACTTACGCGCGCACCTGTCAACTTTGACAGTCCCGACCAACGGTAACTTTTCTCACGCTACAACATACGGATGTCCTTCAGCTACTAACACCCGGCTACACCAGGTTGCGCAGTTGCCGACAACTCACTCAGAATCCGCCGGCTTGTGCGCTTTAAAGTTGCCCCGGTCAGCATTCTGCTGCTCGACCTGGCCGACAACCTCGATGACAGGCCAAGGCATCTGGCGATGGCGATCTATCAGATGAGTGAGATGGGGTTATTGCTGGCGGAAGAGGCGCTGGATCAGGAGCGGGCGATCGCGGTGGCCTGGTTTTGGATCACGGGCGCCTTTGAAGACGCCATCGCCAGCAAGCCCGCTCCCACAGGGTCTGCGTCGACAGCAACATCCATGCACAATGCAAAACTGTGGGAGGCGGCTTGCCAGCGATGGCAACAGCGAGCGCCGCCGAAATCAAGCCGAAGCCGGCAACGGCTGAAAACTGAAATAACGCTGCAACGCCTGCACCAGTTCCCCATATTCCGGCGGCGGTCGCTGCACAACGAACCCGGCGTCGTAATGCAGCGGCGTGGCGTCTTCATGGCACCACACGCAATACGCGGTGAAGTCGATGACTTGCTGGCAGCCATCGCTGGCGGGGATTTTCAGATGCAACTGGAAATCCACGCCAACCATCATGGGCAAATGGCTGATCAGCATCAGCCCGTCTGCGGACACGTTGCCGAGAAAACCGATGGGCTTGTCGGTAACGCTATTGAACACTCTAAGGAAATACGGCAGCTGATGCCGTTCAATCCGGCGGTCGGTAAACATGCGCAGTTCGCCATGCAAGGCTCCGTCACAGAGCCGCACCTTTGCTTCGGAACGTGCCTGAGTCGCAGGCCCGCTCTCCCCGCTTCCGGTGTGACGGTCGCTACGTCGCCGTCACCTGACCACTTGCCAGTCGCAGGTGTTGCTCCGGGTTTACAGATTCGGCTCTAAACCCGGGTTAATCGACTATAGCTCAGCTTGTACACACAGCCAGATTTTGTCTGACAACTTCCATTAAAAGCGGGTTGGCCGCACGGCGGGGGTGGCGACCGGGATCGGGTAATGGCCCAGGCTCTGCAAGGTTTCCAGGCGCGCGCGTGCGCGGTAGGCGTATTCGCTGTTGGGGTACGAGGCGATGATGAACTGATAGGTCTGCGCCGCGTCGACAAACATTTTCTGACGTTCCAGGCACTGGCCGCGCATCATCGACACTTCCGGCCACACGTACGGGCGGGCACGGCTGGCGCGTTCGACCTTGGACAGTTCAAGCATGACCTGCTCGCAATTGCCGCGATCATAGGCGCTGTAGGCGTTGTTCAAATGATGGTTCATCGACCAACGGGTACAGCCCGTGACGGCGAGGACGCTGAGGGCAAGGGCGGCAATGGGCAACAATCGCATGAGGGTTCTCCTGTCTTGTGCTCTGTATCGACCCCTGCTCGGAAATCTTCAGGCGCGTTTGTCCCAAAGTTGCCGAGTTCAATAAAGAAAAGATTAGAACGAAGCGCTTCGCAAAAAGTAGTGCAAACGAACAATGACTACACCCCTCGAGCATAGTAGCCTTCGCTAGCGCTTGAACTCAGGAGTCTTTGCATGTCCGTCCGTCGTACCAAAATCGTCGCTACCCTTGGCCCGGCCAGTAACTCGCCGGAAGTTCTCGAACAGCTGATTCTGGCTGGCCTGGACGTTGCCCGTCTGAACTTCTCCCACGGCACCCCCGACGAGCACAAGGCTCGCGCGAAACTGGTGCGTGACCTCGCTGCCAAGCACGGCCGCTTCGTCGCCCTGCTGGGTGACCTGCAAGGCCCGAAAATTCGTATCGCCAAATTCGCCAACAAAAAGATCGAGCTGAAGATCGGTGACAAGTTCACCTTCTCCACCAGCCATCCGTTGACCGAAGGCAACCAGCAAGTGGTCGGCATCGACTACCCGGATCTGGTCAAGGACTGCGGCGTGGGCGACGAGCTGCTGCTCGACGACGGCCGCGTGGTGATGCGCGTTGAAACCGCCACGGCCACCGAACTGCATTGCGTCGTGACCATCGGCGGCCCGCTGTCCGACCACAAAGGCATCAACCGTCGCGGTGGCGGCCTGACCGCTCCGGCCCTGACTGAAAAAGACAAGGCCGACATCAAGCTCGCCGCTGAAATGGAAGTCGACTACCTGGCGGTGTCCTTCCCGCGTGACGCCGCCGACATGAACTACGCCCGTCAACTGCGCGACGAAGCCGGCGGCACTGCCTGGCTGGTGGCGAAGATCGAACGCGCCGAAGCCGTGGCCGACGACGAAACCCTCGACGGCCTGATCAAGGCCTCCGACGCGGTGATGGTTGCCCGTGGTGACCTCGGTGTGGAAATCGGCGACGCCGAACTGGTGGGCATTCAGAAGAAAATCATTCTGCACGCACGCCGCCACAACAAGGCTGTGATCGTGGCGACCCAGATGATGGAGTCGATGATCCAGAACCCGATGCCGACCCGCGCCGAAGTGTCCGACGTGGCCAACGCCGTGCTCGACTACACCGACGCCGTGATGCTTTCGGCCGAATCCGCCGCTGGCCTGTACCCGCTGGAAGCCGTGCAAGCGATGGCGCGCATTTGCGTCGGCGCTGAGAAGCACCCGACCGGTAAAACCTCCAGCCACCGCATCGGCAAGGAATTCACCCGCTGCGACGAAAGCATTGCGCTGGCGACCATGTACACCGCCAACCATTTCCCGGGCGTCAAAGCGATCATCGCGCTGACCGAAAGTGGCTACACCCCGCTGATCATGTCGCGTATCCGTTCTTCGGTGCCGATCTACGCTTACTCGCCACACCGCGAGACTCAGGCGCGTGCGGCGATGTTCCGTGGCGTGTACACGATTCCGTTCGACCCAGCCTCGCTGGAACCGCACGAAGTCAGCCAGAAGGCCATCGACGAACTGGTCAAACGCGGCGTTGTGGAAAAAGGCGACTGGGTCATCCTGACCAAGGGCGACAGCTACCACACCACCGGCGGCACCAACGGCATGAAGATCCTGCACGTGGGCGACCCGCAGGTCTGAGTGACCGGATGCTGAAAAAAACCGCCATGTGAATGGCGGTTTTTTTTCGCCCCTGTAAAGGCCGACACTGCAATTATTCATGCGTCAACTGTCAGGTCTTACAGTAAGGAGCCTGCCAAGGTCGATGCCTGCATCCCATCAAGAACGAAAGAAGGCCTTGCCTTCCTGAAGCCAAACAGATGAGAGCCAGCGGCACCCCATCGAAAAAGCACTGTTTCGGATGGCGCTGAACGGTACTGCGGACGCTACCTTCGGCAACAATGGTTTAGTCATCGTCGATCTACCGGCCACCCGCTGCGCATCAACACCTGCAACTGACCGTCAACCCAATAACGATCAGGCTCAGGCATCAGTAATGCCCGATGGCAAAATCCTTTTGCTGCAGAACCTGGACAGCCCATTCGGCGTCATCACTGTGCTGAACAGCGATGGCTCGCCGGACAAGACTTTCAACAAAACGGGTTATCTGAGCGTTGGTAAAAAAAAGGAATACTTTGCAATTCATCAATTGGCCTTGCAGCCCAATCAACGCGTTTTTGCCATCGGTGAAGCTTCTGCAAGCGTCAGAAAAGGATTGCTGATCAGTCGAGAGCCAAACGGCAAAGCCAATATTCAGTTCAACCGCACACAACCGCTCAAGACAGTGCTCGACTATGCAGAAACCGGGTGGCTTGCGGGCACAGCGCAGAGCGACGGAAAACTTCTCGTGGCAGGGAGAGCAGACTTGCCGATGGAGGCCACACGGAACGTTGTGATCGCTCGCTTGATCAGTGACGGCACACTCGACAGCTCATTCGGCAAAGGCACCGGCTCCCTGCGTTTCCCGCAGACCACGGGCTCATCACTCGCCATCGCGTTCATGCCTGACAACGTACTGTTTTTCAGTTGGACAACCGATACGAACATCAAAATCATGCGCGGCCTGCTTGGTTGAAGGTATGCAATCACCTCTGACAACCTCTTCAACCATGGGTATCGATGGCGTCAGGATATGGGTCCACCTGACTTTCTGAAAAATAAGCCCCACCATTTGAATGGCGGGACTTTTTGCGTCCGGTTCAGGCAGGTGTGGCGCCTGTGCCGGCCTCATCGCTGACACAGCAAGCGTAAATCACAGAGTGACATCCCCCGTCTACTGTCAGACCTGACAGTAGACGGGGGATGGTGAGGGGTAGCTACTTGAGTCGCCCCCTACTCAAGGACAGCCACATGAACCACTCAGATCGATCTGTGCAGGCCGCAGGGTCGCTTGATGAAAGTTTTGCAGATGCAGGTATTTTTCGTCTCGACCTCGCGCAATTGGGCTCTGAAACAACCATCCTCGGCGTCACCACAGCCCTGGAGCACCTGTATTTCACCGGTCAGATACGACGTGGTGTCACCCATTCGCCCTACCTGCTGGGGCGCTTGCTGGCTGACGGAACGCTGGACAACCGCTTTGGCACGAATGGCGTCGTGACCGGTTTTTTTGCCGGAACAAACGAGTCCCGGGGGAACGCCGTGAGCGTTCTCAGTGACGGCAAAATTCTCGTGACCGGGTCTGTAGGAGGCGCACGTGATCCGGCATTGGCCCGATACCTGCCCGACGGAACGCTGGACGTCGAATTTGGAATGGCGGGGCATGTCGTACTTCCGCGACCTCAAGAGCTCAATGCCCTGATGTTCATAGACGTGGGGGGAGGTAAAGATCAGAGCGTGCCGGCAAACGTCTTGCCCCTCGACAATGGAAAAATCCTGATCGTAAATTCTTACGTCATCACTCATCTGGCGGACACCCGCGCCTTTATTTTCCAGCTCAACAACGATGGTTCGCTGGACACTTCTTTCAATGACAAGGGGTATGTCCAGGTCATTTATCCGGGTGCCGATCCTGCTGACGTCAAAGTGCATGGCGGTTTGATCGATCAGGACGGCAACATTGTCGTCTGCGGCCAACTGGCGCCACGCTCAGGCACGTCGGCGCCTCTGTTCGCGCGCTACGGACTCAACGGCAGCCTCGATCAAGGCTTTGGCAATGGCGGGTTTGTCATTGTGCCAGTGTCGGAGTCCGCCAGACTGGTGGCCATTATTCAACAACCGAACAACCGTCTGCTGGGCATCGGCAGAACCGAAACGCCCCAAGGTCTCTTGATCGGTCTGGAACCGGATGGCAGCGCCAATCTCCAGTTCAATCGAGGTCAACCCTTGCTCACCCGATTGAATAATGAGCCCACCTACTGGGCCGGCGGACTCATGCAACCGGATGGCAAGATCGTTTTGATAGGCAAGCAACTGGATGACACAGCGCCAGCCGTCGTCGCAAGAATACTCAGTGACGGTTCGTTTGATACAACATTCGCGGGCGTCGGTTGGGTGGGTACGGACGTTGGCGGCAGAACAACTTTCTACGCTGTCACGCTACAGAAGGATGGAAAGATCGTAGTGGCAGGAACCGGGACTACCCCGCAGTTTCAAGGTCAGGTACTGCGCTTGCACGGACTTGGCTGATTGTCACTTCAAGCGAGCAGAAAGCAAAAGCCCCGGCCGATGAATGACGGGGCTTTTACATCCTGCATGCGGCGCTCGAAAGGCAGCGCCCCTTGACCGTGAGGCGCGGCACGCACAACGAACAAACCAGTGTCAACTGTCAGACCTGCCAGTAGACGCGGCAGGATGATGGGCAGCTACTAAAGCCGAAAACAATCCATTCAAGGAGCGTTACATGGCCACTCCAAGCCCATCAGTCCGACAAGCCGGTTCACTGGATGAAAGTTTTGGTGAGAAAGGCATTTGGCACCTGAACATCCCTAACCTGCGGTCGCAAACCACACTTTTAGACGTTACAGCGCAATCCCTTTCGACACTGGAACGCCTTTATTTTACTGGCGATGCTTTTCATGATTCCGGAGGGCACTACATATTGGGCCGCTTGTTGCCTGAAGGATCGCTGGAAAAATCGTGATCGCGGGCTTTCTGTCAACGTCGGTGACTCAGGGCGTGATCCTTCGTTTCCACGGGAAGAGTTGAAGCCGACACACAGTCTGTCTGCAATTCAATGTCGCCCCGTCATGTGAATGGCGGGGGGCTTTTGTCTTTCTGATCCCAGAGGGGTTTTGACTGATCAAATGCAATCGCGAGCCTGCTCACTACAGGGGAATGAATTTCAGATTGGGGAGGACGCTTGCTCCCGAAAGGCCGCTACCGTCAGCGAAAATTCAATGCCGCTTGATAAACCCGGTCAACGCCGCCAGCGCTTCGGGTGAGCGCAACCGCTGAGTAAACAGTGCGCCCTCCTCTTCGATCACTTGGCGGATCTGCTCGCGATCCGGCGCTTTCATCAATTGTTTGCTGATGCGCACCGCTTCGGGCGGTAATTCGTCGAAGCGCAGCGCCATCTCCCGCGCCTTGGCCAATGCCGCTTCGCCGCTGCCCAACGCTTCGCTGGCAATGCCCCAGGCCGCGGCCTGCTCACCGCTGAAACCTTCACCGAGCAACAACAACTCTGCTGCTTTGGCCTGGCCAAGCAAGCGCGGCAGGATCAGGCTGGAGCCGAACTCGGGGCATAACCCAAGGTTGACGAATGGCATGCACAACCGTGCATCGCGACTGACATAGACCAGATCGCAATGCAGCAACAGCGTGGTGCCGATGCCCACCGCTGCGCCGGCCACAGCCGCGATCACCGGTTTTCGGCATTCGAGCAGGCCCTGCATGAAGTGGAACACCGGGCTGTCGAGGTCACTGGGCGGTTGCTGGATGAAGTCGGCGATGTCATTGCCGGCCGTAAAGCATTCGCTGCTGCCGGTGATCAGTACGGCGTTGATGTCGGGGTCGCTGTCGGCCTGCTTCAACGCCTCGGCGAGACGGCTGTACATGGCGCGGGTCAGGGCGTTTTTCTTGTCCGGGCGATTGAGGCGCAGGGTCAGTAAACCGCGCTCGCGTTCCAGCAGGATGGCTTCGGTCATGGCGTGTCTCGCGTCTGATGGATCAGCGCTCAACCACGGCTGAGGAATACGTCGGCCAGCAGTTGATTGCGCGGCAATCCGGCCAGGTACAGACGCCGGGCGAAGGCGTCGACACTGGCCGTCGAGCCGCAGACTAAGGCCAGGGTTTGCCGGGAAACAAGGCGCAGTTGCGCCAAAGCGGCGGGCGCCTCGGCCGCCGTCCATAGCTCGACGGTCAGGTTTTCACGCTGGGTGGCCAGTGCGCCAAGGGGTTTGGCCAGATAATGCTCACTGGCGTCATGGGCCAGGTGAATGACGCGGATGGCGCCCTGGTGATCCTGACGCAGCGCTTCACGTAAGACACCGAACAACGGGCCGAGGCCTGTACCCGCCGCCAGCAGCCACAACGGTCGGGTATGCCAGTCGGCGTCGTATTGCAACGCACCACCGCGCAGTTCGCCGAGGCGGATCGGGTCGCCGATCTGCAGACAACGTGCCGCGTCGCTGAACTCCCCGGGCTGGCGGCAATCGAGGTGAAACTCCAGAAAACGGTCTTCTTCCGGCAGGCTGGCCAGCGAATACGGACGTGCGATGTGATTGATCCACAACACCAGATGTTGCCCGACGCTGTAGCGCAGCGGGCGCTGCGGACTCAGACGCAAACGCAGAACGCTGTCGCTCAGCCAGTCCAGCGCCTCGACAACTGCCGGGCGTCCGTCCGTCGCCGGATCGAAGGTGTGCACCTGCAAGTCTTCGACAACCTGGCACTGACAAGCCAGCCGCCAACCCTGCTGGCGCTGTTCGGCACTCAAGGCATCCGGGCGATTGTCGGCCGGCAGGCCTTGCACGCACTGCACCAGGCAGGCATGACAACGGCCGGCGCGGCAGCTATATGGCACCGGCACGCCGTTCTGATTGAGGGCATCGAGCAGGTTGCTACCCGCCGCTACCGACCAGTTCTGCTGACCCACACGAAGCTCAGGCATCTACGTTCTCCCAGGCTGCCGCACAGCGATTGCGCCCGTCACGCTTGGCTCGATAGAGCGCCTGGTCGGCGCGCTGCAAGGCGTCATCCAGATCATCGCCCAAGGTCAACAGGGTCATGCCGGCCGAGAGGCTGAGATCACGCACATTCACGCCGACCAATTCGACGTCGGTAAAGGCCACGCGCAGACGTTCGCAGCAGGCGGTCAGGCGTTCGGCGTCGCAGTCGGGCAGCAACACCACGAATTCCTCACCACCATAACGCGCCAATACGTCGCCGTCGCGCAGACACGCTTGGGCGACACCGGCAAAGGCCTGCAGCACCTGATCGCCGGCGGCGTGACCGTGCAGGTCGTTGATGCGCTTGAAATGGTCGAGGTCGATCAGCGCCAGGCCGTGCACCGCTTCGCTGTCCATCGCATTCAGTTCACGCGAGGCCAGACGCAAAAAGTGTCGACGATTGAACAGCCCGGTCAACTCGTCGGTGGCGACCAGGTCTTCGAGCTGGCGCATCATCCCGCGCAAGGTGTCCTGATGTGCCTGCAAGGCAAACCGGCGCTGGCGTATGCGTTGACGCGAAACCTGAACAAAGCGCGCATAAATCACCAGCCACGCCAGCACCATCGCCAGGATGCACACTTGCAGCACGGCGAGCGCTGGCTCCGGCAGGCGGAAGTGGTATCCGTCCCACAGGGTAATCGCGCAGAAACTGAAGAACACCAACAGGGCACAGCGGATGAACGCCCGTCGGCTCAGATGAAACAGACCGAACAGCAGGATCAGCACGTAGAACACCAAAAACGCGCCCCGGGCCTCGTCCAGATGAGCGATCAGCCACGTCTGCCAGCCGAGCCCGAGCAGCACTTGCGCTTCGGTCAGGCTGGGGTCGGCAAAACGCATATTGCGTCCGCTCCAGAACAGGCCGAACAAGGTGGCTTGGCTGATCACCACCAGCGTACTGCCGATGGTCACAGCACGCAGGGACTCGCCGAAATGACCGGTAAAAAACGCCAGCCACAGCAGCAGCAAAGCCAATCCATAGGTGGCTGCAGCGAGGGCGAAGCGTTTAAGCAAAAGACGTTGAATGGCGTTATGGGTCAATCGTTGACTCACCGTGCGATTGGAGGCTGACCGAGTGTCCTACCCTACAGACCGGCTGCCACTTTAGTGGCGTAGTCGATAAATGACCATTGATTTTCGGGCCGGATAATTGGCGTCAAAAGCGTGGCCTCAAAAGCCCCTCACCGCCCTGGGAGACAGGGCCTGACTGAAGGGCAAGGATCTCGATTTGCCAATGCAATCCCCCGCCCCCCGTCAAGCCATTCGACCAACGAATGAATCCCGGCGCGTGTATGCCCCACCGAGGCGCGGTATACTGCCGCGCCTTTTTAGCGTCGCGCCAGCAGCCCCGGCGTGCCCGGCCCAAAGGGCCAGCTTCAAGTTGCAAGCTCAAGGCCGCAAGCTCAAACAGTCCACGTACTGCCTTTGACTTGCCGCTCGAAGCTCGAAGCTCAAAGCTGCCCTATTAAAATGTTCCCGTCTTTTAGAGGAGCGCGACTCATGACCGTGATCAAGCAAGACGACCTGATTCAGAGCGTTGCCGACGCCCTGCAGTTCATTTCCTATTACCACCCCGTGGATTTCATCCAGGCGATGCACGAAGCCTACCTGCGCGAAGAATCGCCAGCGGCCCGTGACTCGATGGCGCAGATCCTGATCAACTCGCGCATGTGCGCCACCGGCCACCGCCCGATCTGCCAGGACACCGGTATCGTCACCGTGTTCGTGCGCGTCGGCATGGACGTACGCTGGGATGGCGCCACCATGGGCCTGGACGACATGATCAATGAAGGCGTGCGCCGCGCCTACAACCTGCCGGAAAACGTCCTGCGTGCCTCGATCCTCGCCGACCCGGCGGGCGCTCGTAAAAACACCAAGGACAACACCCCGGCAGTCATCCACTACTCCATCGTCCCGGGTAACACCGTGGAAGTGGACGTGGCGGCCAAGGGCGGCGGTTCCGAGAACAAATCGAAAATGGCCATGCTCAACCCGTCCGACTCGATCGTCGACTGGGTACTGAAGACCGTTCCGACCATGGGCGCTGGCTGGTGCCCACCGGGCATGCTCGGCATCGGCATCGGCGGCACCGCCGAGAAAGCCGCGGTCATGGCTAAAGAAGTGTTGATGGAATCCATCGACATCCACGAACTCAAGGCCCGTGGCCCGCAGAACCGCATCGAAGAAATGCGTCTGGAGCTGTTCGAGAAGGTCAACCAGTTGGGCATCGGCGCCCAGGGCCTCGGCGGCCTGACCACCGTGCTCGACGTGAAGATCATGGACTACCCGACCCACGCCGCCTCCCTGCCGGTGTGCATGATCCCGAACTGCGCTGCCACCCGTCACGCGCACTTCGTGCTCGACGGTTCCGGCCCGGCTTCGCTGGAAGCGCCACCGCTGGACGCCTACCCGGAAATCGTCTGGGAAGCCGGCCCGTCGGCCCGTCGCGTCAACCTCGACACCTTGACCCCGGAAGACGTGCAGAGCTGGAAGCCGGGCGAAACCGTGCTGCTCAACGGCAAAATGCTCACCGGTCGCGACGCGGCGCACAAGCGCATGGTCGAGATGCTGAACAAGGGTGAAACCTTGCCGGTGGATCTGAAAGGTCGCTTCATCTACTACGTCGGCCCGGTTGATCCGGTCGGTGACGAAGTGGTGGGCCCGGCAGGTCCGACCACGGCAACGCGGATGGACAAGTTCACCCGTCAGATCCTTGAGCAAACCGGTCTGCTGGGCATGATCGGCAAGTCCGAGCGCGGCCCGACTGCGATCGAGGCGATCAAGGACAACAAAGCCGTGTACCTGATGGCGGTCGGCGGCGCGGCTTACCTGGTGGCGCAAGCGATCAAGAAGTCCAAAGTGCTGGCGTTTGCCGAACTGGGCATGGAAGCGATCTACGAGTTCGAGGTCAAGGACATGCCAGTGACGGTTGCTGTCGACAGCAAAGGCGAGTCGGTACACATCACCGGCCCTGCGATCTGGCAACAGAAGATCAGCCAAAGCCTGGCGGTAGAAGTGCAGTAAGCGTTTCATCGCGGCAAACGAAGCCGGCCCGTCTCACGACGGGCCGGTTTTTTTGTGCCTACGCCCCCGACATCCGGCCCCAACCATTGCTTTGGCGATAAAAACCGCGCCAATGCACACAATTTGATCTTATTGACCTGTCAGATCTGACAGGTTACGCCTCGTCCGATTCTTGGTAGCGTCCAATCAACTACGCCACCCCAAGTGCACCGGACGCAATCATGGCCGAACAAGAGCTGAGCATCGTTACACCCTCCATTGCCAAAAGCTCGACGATCGCCACGATCGGCAAAAGTTGGGGCGCGGTCGGCCCTACGGGTGCCGCCTCATTCGTACTGCCTTTGCCGACATCCGCCGGGCGAGGCTGGGATCCGCAACTGTCCCTGTCCTACAGCAGCCAGACCGGCAATGGTCCATTCGGCATCGGCTGGGGACTGGGCCTCAGTGAGATCAGCCGACGTACCAGCAAGGGCGTGCCGCACTACACCGATCACGATGAAATCATCGGCGCCGATGGTGAGGTGTGGATGCCGGAACTGGAAGCCGACGGCACGATCAAGTCGCGCCTTGAATCCACCTATGACGGCGATGACGTCGGCCCGCACAGCGTGGTGCGCTACTGGCCACGGGTGGAAGGTGATTTTGCGTTGCGTGAATACTGGCAGCGCGCGCCGGGTTCAGGAGAGGGGGTTGCGCCGGGTTTCTGGCTGATACACGGCGCCGACGGTTCGCTGCATGTCTACGGCAAAACAGAGAATTCACGCAGCGCAGACCCGGACGACCCGCAGCGCATTGGCGCCTGGCTGCTCTGCGAAAGCATGAACGCTCGCGGTGAACACATCGGTTACGTGTACAAGGCCGATGATCAGGATCCCGACCCCGTCCACGACTACCGTGCCCAGCGCTATCTGGAGCGGGTGCACTACGGCAACTTCACCGCGAGCCAAAAACTGTATGCCTGGGAGTTGGAGGATACCGCGCCGCCACAGTGGCATTTTCAGCTGTTGTTTGACTACGGTGAGCGCACCACGTCGCTGACCGAGGTTCCGGTGTATGACGGCGCTACCCTCAAGCCGTGGCTCAACCGCGCAGACCGCTTCTCGACCTACGGGCAGGGCTTTGAGGTGGGCACCCGCAGGCGTTGCCAGCAAGTGCTGATGTTCCACCGCTTCCCCACGAAAGCGGACGACTCGCCGAAACTGGTACGTCGTCTGCTGCTGGAATACCGCGACCCGCAAACCGTGACGCAATGGGCCTTCAGCCAGATCGCTGCGGCCCATTATCAGGCCTTTGATGCCAGTGGCTTTGTCGAGAACTCGCCGCCGGTGGAGTTCGACTACTCGCCCTTCGACCTCAATAAAACCTCAGCTCGTTTGTTCGAGTCACAAACCCAGCCAGGCATTGAAGACGGCAACTTCTACCAGTGCGTTGACCTCTACGGTGAAGGCATTCCTGGGTTTCTCTGCCGCTATGACCAGGGCTGGTATTACCGCGAACCATTGCGTGCCACACCGCAAACCGACGACATCGACTACGGGCCCTGGAGGCAACTGGACAAGATCCCGGTGGCCGATCGCAACCGCGCGGTACAGCAATTGCTCACCGATCTGACCGGTGACGGACGCCTGGACTGGATCACTGCGCAGCCGGGCATCAGTGGTTTCCGTACGCTGAATGCACAGCGTAACTTCGCCGACTTCGTCCCCTTCGACAAATTCCCGCTGGAGTTTTTCAACACCCTGTCGACACTCGGCGACTTGAGTGGAGACGGTTTGAGTTCCGTTGCATTGATCGGCCCGAACTCGGTGCGGCTGTACGCCAACCGCCGCGAGCAGGGCTTTGCCGCGGCTCAAGACGTCGATCACAAGCCTGACGACGACCGCTTGCCGTTGTTCAGTGATTCACCCACCGAACTGGTACTGCTGGGCAACTTGCTGGGCAGCGACATGCCCGAGCTAAGCCGCATCCGCCATGACGAAATCACATGCTGGCCCAATCTGGGCCACGGTACGTTTGGCGAAGGTCGCAAGATCAGCGACTTGCCCTTCACTTACGAGCAATTCGATTCGTCGCGCGTACGCCTCGCCGACCTCGACGGCTCCGGTGCCTCGGCGCTGATCTATCTGCAATCCGACACTTTCGAGATTTATCTGAACCGCGGCGGCAATGGTCTGGAGCAGATTCCCGTCACCGTGCCGTGGCCCGAAGGCGTGCGTTATGACCGCCTTTGCCAGGTGAGCTTCGCCGACCTGCAAGGGCTGGGCTGCGCCAGCCTGATCCTGACGGTGCCGTACGTTCAACCGCAGCATTGGCGTTACGACTTCGTGCCGGCAAAGCCTTATCTGCTGACGTCCAGCAACAACAATATGGGCTGCAGTGCCAGCGTGGTCTATCGCAGTTCCGCACAGGAATGGCTCGATGAAAAACAACGAATACTGGAACTCAACCAAATACCGGTCTCGAACCTGCCGTTCCCGGTGGCCGTGGTGAAAAAACAGCAGCAACTGGATGAGGTCACCGGGAACTGCCTGACCCAGACATTTACTTGGCGCGAAGGTGTCTACGACAGCAAGGACCGCGAGTTCCGTGGCTTTGGTCAGTTGCAGCAGACCGACAGCGAAAGCGCCACCGGCGATGACGATGTCGGGTTCAGCGACCCCGTACGGGTCTGCACCTGGTTCCATACTGGGCAATCGATGGATCGGCCCCGCGACTTTTATTTCAACGAAGACGCACAGGCTGTTGCACTGGGCAAGACGCTGTTCAGCCGTTATCACGCTGCCGACGAAGTCGACGAACCGATCGAGCCACACGACGCCGACAGCCAATACCAGATTTCCCGGGCGCTGGTCGGGGCGGTCACCCGCATCGAAACCTATGCCGATGCCCAGGTCGACGAACCAGGCATTGCCACGCCGTATGCTGTGCAGGAGATGCGCTATCTGGTACGCGAAGTGCGCCCCAAGGGTTCGTATGCGGCAGCGACTTTACTGCCGCTGATGCTGGAAAAAATCAGCTACCAGTACGACCGGTTTATCGAGGATCCACTGTGCCGTCACGAGGTCAACCTGCGCTGGAACGAGTACGGGCTGTCGACCCACGCACTGACGGTAAGTTATGCACGTCGCCTGACCCGTGAAGACTCGCCGCCATTTACCGACCCGGATGAACAACAGTGGTGGCGCGACGCCCATGACGAGGCGCAGCAGTTGTTCTATCTGAGCGAAACCCGTTCCTGCTTCATCGACCTGAATGAAGATCCTCAGCATTGGCGACTGGGCTTGCCATACCAACTGCGCAGCAATGCGTTGGTTCTGCCCAAAGGCACGCTGCCGACCGGTCTTTCGCCGGCACAGGTCTCTTTCGACCAACTGAGGGATCATCAGGATTCGCCGCACTGGAACTCCGAGCGCGTATTGACGACCCAGTCCGTGCAGCGCTACGTGAAAACCGACGGCACGCTGCTGGCCGACGGCGTTGCCGAATTCGAAGCACTGGCAGGCCCGCTGGAACTGGCGCAACTGGACAAGATTGCACTGGACGCTTACGGCGTCCTGCCGCCGCCGTTCGACATCCGCGCCGAACTGGAGAGGATCGGTTACACGCCAATGCAGTTTCTGTTCTGGTCCCCCCCCTTGACTGGGACGGAACACGACTTGTGGTCGTCAACGTTCTCCATCGCCGAATACGCCGACCTCCAAGGCTTTTACAAAGTGCTCGGTTACCGCGAAACCCCCAGCCACGGCACGACCAGGGCCGAATACGACGATTACCATTTGGCACTCACGCGTATCGTGCTGCCCGACGGCTGCACCACCAGCATCGATTACGACTATCACGCCCTGCAACCACTGCGCATCATCGATCCCAACGACAACGTTGAAGAGGCGATTTACGAACCTTCCGGGCAACCGTTGGCCACCAGTTTTTACGGCACCGAAAAGGGTGTCGCCGCGGGTTTCAGACCGCTGAGCGAATACGATCGTCCGGCGGATCATCACCCGGACCCGGCCATCGAAAATCCGGCGCTGGCGGTGCAAAAAGCCGCCAGCACCCTGCGCAAGGACTTGTTCAGCTGGATGGGTGTCGTTGCTGCGACCGAGCCGTGGGTGAACGAGGGATACCTGTTGCCCAGCGGACATATTCGGGCTAGCGCGCGTCAAAGGCTTGCACGACGCAACACGCTGACGTCACCAGAACAGGCCTTGCTTGAAGCGATCACATCGGCTCACCGGGAGCCGGTGCACAGCGTCGTGCTGAGCGCCGACCGTTACCCCGACGACGAGATCCCCGCACAAATCCAGATCATCAAGGCCTGCGTCGATGGTTTTGGCCGGGCGTTGCAAACCCAGCAACTTGTAGACCCGGGCATGGCGTACAAGGTGGTGGATGGCTCACTCGTCGTTCAAGACGGCCAGTATGTCGAGGTACATGCCGATCCGCGCTGGCGCATCAGCCAACGCGTGGAATACAACAACAAGGGGGAACCGAATCGCCAGTTCCGAGCGTTTTTGGCCAATGTGCATGGCTACATCAAGGATCAATCCCTTCGCGAACTCGGCTACTTCGATCAACTGTTCTATGACGCTTTGGGACGGCAGATAAAACTGATCAACGCCAAAGGCGAGTTCTCCCGCGAGACCTACCATCCCTGGTACCACATCAGCGAAGACTTCAACGACACCGCCGAGCCTTCGCCCGAAACAATGGTTCCACGGTCATGACCGCCAGTGAGCATTGGCGTACACCCACGCTCTCGGTGAGCGACGGCCGGGGCCTGCCTGTTCGGCAGGTCGCTTACTTGCGTACCGTTGCACAAACCACGCCTCTGGTGAACCGTCAGCAGCATGATGCGGTGGGACGGCTGGTGGCGCAGTGGGATCCGCGCCTGTTGGTTCCGTGCCAGACCACGGTGTATGCCTTGAGCGGTGCCGCGCTGAAATCCGACAGTGTCGACGCCGGCTGGCGCTTGAACCTGCCCGGGCTGGCGGGCGAGCCGCGCAAGCGTTGGGACGAGCGCGACCACCAATGGCTCACGGCCTTCGATAACCAGTTGCGTGTGGTGGCGATCGAACAGAACGGTGAGGTCGAAG
This sequence comes from Pseudomonas sp. RA_105y_Pfl2_P56, assembly GCF_963970845.1. Taxonomy (NCBI): domain Bacteria; kingdom Pseudomonadati; phylum Pseudomonadota; class Gammaproteobacteria; order Pseudomonadales; family Pseudomonadaceae; genus Pseudomonas; species Pseudomonas sp. RA_105y_Pfl2_P56. The sequence continues at coordinate 28,558 of NZ_CAXAPL010000020.1, read as the reverse complement.
CTTTCACCTACGCCGATGCCTCGGCCGATGCCGGGCACAACCTGCGCGGTCAGTTGCTGGCGCACAAAGACAATGGCGGCACGCTGCACACCGACAGCTTCGCCCTGTCCGGCCAGCCGATGCAGGAAACCCGCACCTTTGGCGATGGCGAAGCCTTCACCAGTCAACGGGTGTTCAGCCCCCTGGGTGCCGTACTGGAACAGACCGATGCCGGCGACCATCGGCAGCAGTCGCGCTATGGCCTGGCCGGGCAACTCAAGCAGGTGCAATTGCTGATCAACGGCCAGCCCGACTGGCAGCCGGTTCTGCTCGATGCGCAATACAACGCCGCCGACCAGATCATCGAACAGCAGGCCGGTAACGGCGTGCTCAGCCAATGGACTTACGATCCGGCCGATGGTCGCCTGCACACCCAGCGCAGCCGCAAAGCTGCCGGTGCGGTCTTGCAAGACTTCGAATACTTTTACGACCCGGTCGGCAATATCACCCGCATTGAAGACCACGCCTTCCAGCCGGTGTGGTTTGCCAACCAGCTCATCGAGGGTCACCGTGATTTCTGCTACGACTCGCTGTACCGACTGACCTGCGCCACCGGCTATGACGACGGCCCGCTCTCGGACATTCCCGGCCTGCCGCAACCGACCGACCCGAACAACCGCCTCAACTACACCCAGACCTATGAGTACGACCCCGGTGGGAACCTGATCAAGTTGTGCCACGTACGGGCCGGAGCCAATCACACCGTCCAGATGTGTATCGACTCGACCAGCAACCGCGGCGTGCGCTGGAAACCGGGCGACCCGCCCCCTGACTTCGACAAGCTGTTCGACCGCCACGGCAATCTGCAGACGCTGGCTACCGGGGACATGCAATGGAACGTGCGAGACGAGCTGGCCTGCGTGACGCTGATCCACCGTGAAGACGCTCGCGACGACGCCGAGCACTACCACTACAGCCAAGGCGTACGGGTGTTCAAACGTCATGAAACCTTTACCGACACCGCCGAACACTTCCATCAGGTGCGCTATTTACCGGGGCTGGAAATTCGCACAAAGGACAATGGCGAGGTGTTGCACGTCATCAGTGTTGGCAATGTGCGCTGCCTGCACTGGACGAAAAATCCCCCGCCAGGCGCCGAAAACAATCAACGCCGCTACAGCCTCGACGATCACCTGGGCTCCTGCGTGATGGAACTGGATCAGAACGCCCAAGTGATCAGCCACGAAGGCTATTACCCGTTTGGTGCCACGGCGTGGATGGCTACCCGATCGGCGATTGAGGTCAGTTACAAATTCATTCGCTATTCGGGCAAGGAGATGGACGCCAGCGGTTTTTATTACTACGGCGCCCGTTATTACGCGCCATGGGTGCAACGCTGGATCAGCGCTGATCCTGCCGGCGATGTGCAGGGTTTGAATCTGTACACCTTCGTGTCGAACAACCCGATGATTTACGTTGATCCTGATGGACAAAAGGGGTTCGATTTCAATCGGATCGCGAGCCTGTTTCGAACCACAGCCAGTGTCGCAAACCAGGTACATGACACTGCCGACAGATTTGATGGTCCTGATGATGAAGCGGATGTCAGCCAGGAAATCCGTGACAACATGACCTTCCGCCGCTTCCTTTTCTCCAAGAAGGGGATGGGAGCCTTCAGTCTGGGGTTCACGGTCGGGGGCGTCGTCGGCGGAGTGGCCGGATCATTCGCCCCCGTCATCGGCAATACGATAGGCGGCTTCATCGGTGGTTTAGTGGGTGGATTGGGGGCGGCGTATGTCCGTTACCGCTTTTTCAAGCGTGGCATCCGCGTGACAGAAACCCTACACACTGCTGACATCCGTGATGCCATACAGGCCGTCGCCGAAGGAGCCAACGATGTCGCCAACGGCACAATCCCCCAGATCATTCAGGACAACCTGAACCAGATCCGGCAATCAGCCACAGAGGCGCTGCTGGAAAAGGTCAAGGAGATGTCCCCGCTGGATCAACTTGAATTCACAGAAATGGTGGAGGCTGGCCACTCAATCGCTGACGCATACCGCTCAGTATCAGGTCTGGCAGCGGCGGCATCTCGCGGCATTCAGGACGGACTGGAAGCAGTCCAGGAAATACATGACAACCTCAGTGAAGCAGAGCAAGCGAACCATCGCCTCCAGGCGATGATGGACAACATCGCTGCGCAGCCGATGGCGCAACCCATGACCAGGCCCGTGCCCAAACCCCGGACGAAATTCATTCGTCGGGCGTCTGTCGGCGAAACCGTCGTGTGACATCCATGGCCGCTCCGATCAGCGCGCCGGTCCACCCCCGCCCATGCTATCGTGCCCGCCCGACCTGCCACCCGTCTGCCCAGCATGCTGCCGACTTCCCGTACTTTGCGTCTGTCGTTGTATACCCTGCTGATCATCGCCGGTGCCGCGCTCGCGGCCACTCTGGCCATCCGCCACGCCGAACGGCAGGCGCTGGAGGAGGACGCGACCCGCGCCAACCAGCAACTGGCGTTGTACGCCAATTCATTGCACACCCTGATCGACCGCTATCGCGCCCTTCCCGATGTGCTGGCGCTGGACCCGCAATTGCGGTCGGCACTGGCCGGCCCGGTCGATGCCGAGGAACAAGCGGCCCTTAATCTGAAGCTGGAAAAGATCAACGGTGCGGCGCAGTCCTCGACCCTGGAACTGCTCGACCACACCGGCCTCGCCGTGGCTGCCAGCAACTGGCGGCTGCCGAGCAGTTACGTCGGCCACAACTACGGTTTTCGCCCCTATTTCAGTCAGACCCGTACCCAGGGCAGCGGGCGTTTTTACGCCGTGGGCGTGACCAGCGGGATTCCCGGCTACTTCCTCTCCAGCGCGGTGCTCGGCGATAACAATGAGTTCCTGGGGGCGATGGTGGTCAAGCTGGAATTCCCCGAACTTGAACGCGAATGGAGCCAGGGCAACGACACGCTATTGGTCAGCGATGCGCGCGGCATCATTTTCATCGCCAACCAGCCCGGCTGGCGCTATCGCTCGTTGCGACCGTTGAGCGCCAGCGATCTGGCCGAGATCAAGGCCACCCGTCAGTACGACAAACAGTCGCTGGTGCAACTGACCCATCTGTCGCTACGCCTTTTCGATGACAACAGCGAACTGCGCCGGGTCGAAGGTCCGCAAGGCACAGCAGATTATTTGTGGGAATCGCTGCCGCTGGCCGCCGAAGGCTGGACGCTGCACCTTTTGCGTCGCCCGCAAGTGGCGTTCGAAGACCTGCGCAACGCCGGGCTCGCCGCTGCCGGCGTGTGGCTGGCGCTGGTGTTTCTGCTGCTGTTTCTCAACCAGCGCTGGCGCCTGTCGAAAATCCGCCAGCGCAACCGTGAAGAGCTGGAGCAACTGGTCGAGGAACGCACTCGCGAGTTGCGCACCGCACAGGACGGTCTGGTGCAATCGGCCAAACTCGCGGCATTAGGCCAGATGTCCGCCGCACTCGCCCACGAAATCAATCAACCGCTGACCGCTCAGCGCATGCAACTGGCGACGCTGCGCCTGCTGCTCGACCATGGCCGGGTCGATGACGCCTATAAGGCACTCAAACCGGTAGACGATATGCTCACGCGCATGGCCGCCCTCACCGGCCACCTGAAAACCTTCGCCAGAAAAAGCCCCGGCGGTTTGCGCGAGCGCCTGGATCTGGCGACGGTGGTTGATCAGTCCCTGCAACTGCTCGATGCGCGGCTGCGCGACGAACAGGTCAGTCTGGTGCTGCACCTGACTCGTCCGGCGTGGGTACGCGGTGATGCGATCCGTCTGGAACAAGTGCTGATCAACCTGTTGCGCAATGCGCTCGATGCGATGCAAGGCAAACCGTGCAAGCGTCTGGAAATACGCCTGCAGGCCGATGAGCAACTGTGGCAACTGAGCGTCAGCGACAATGGTGGCGGCATTGCCGCAGAGCATCTGAACCAGGTATTCGATCCGTTCTTCACCACCAAACCGGTGGGCGACGGTCTGGGTCTGGGCCTGGCGGTATCTTTCGCCATCGTCCATGAGTCCGGTGGACGTTTGAGTGTGGAAAATGGCGAGACCGGTGCGGTGTTCACCCTGTCTGTGCCGATCGATCTGGAGGCACGTATCTGATGCTCAATTCGGTAATGGTGGTCGATGACGAAAGCAGCATTCGCAGCGCAGTCGAGCAGTGGTTGAGCCTGTCGGGCTTTGAGGTGCAACTGTTCAGCCGCGCCGAAGAATGCCTCGCCGCACTGCCCGCGCACTTTCCCGGAGTGGTCCTCAGCGATGTGCGCATGCCCGGTCTCAGTGGTCTGGAACTGCTGGCCGAGGTGCAGCGCCGCGATGCCGACTTACCGGTGATTCTGCTCACCGGTCACGGCGATGTGCCGATGGCGGTCGACGCGATGCGCGACGGCGCCTACGACTTTCTGGAAAAACCGTTCAGCCCGGAAACATTGCTCGGCAGCCTGCGCCGGGCCTTGGAAAAACGCCGGTTAATCCTGGAAAACCGCGCCCTGCACGAGCAGGCCGACAACCGCGCCAAACTCGATGCGACGTTACTCGGCGTGTCCCGTGGGTTGCAGACGCTACGCCGGCAGGTACTGGATCTGGCAGCGTTGCCGGTCAACGTGCTGATCCGTGGCGAAACCGGCAGCGGCAAAGAGTTGGTGGCGCGTTGTCTGCACGATTTCGGCCCGCGTGCGGACAAACCATTCGTGGCGCTCAACTGCGCGGCGATCCCGGAGCAATTGTTCGAGGCCGAACTGTTCGGCCATGAAAGCGGTGCGTTTACCGGGGCGTCCGGCAAGCGCATCGGCAAGCTCGAATACGCCGATGGCGGCACGCTGTTTCTCGATGAAATCGAAAGCATGCCGCTGGCTCAGCAGGTGAAGTTGCTGCGGGTGTTGCAAGAGCAGAAGCTTGAGCGCCTGGGCTCGAACCAGAGTATTCGGGTGGATTTACGGATCGTCGCGGCGACCAAACCCGACTTGCTCGATGAAGCCCGGGCCGGACGTTTTCGCGAAGACCTGGCGTATCGCCTGAACATTGCCGAGCTGCGCCTGCCACCGTTGCGAGATCGCCGCGAAGACATTCCCTTGCTGTTCGAGACCTTCGCCCAGAATGCCGCTCTGCGTCTGGGCCGCACCTTTCCACCCTTGAGTGGTGCGCAGTTGAGTCATCTGCTCAGCCACGACTGGCCGGGCAACGTGCGCGAACTGGCCAACGTTGCTGAACGTCAGGTGCTGGGGCTGGATGAGCCGGCACCGGGAATTGATCCGGGGCAGTCGCTGGCAGCGCAGCAGGAGGCGTTTGAAGCGCAGTGCTTGCGCGCCGCGCTGACCCGGCACAAGGGCGATGTGAAAGCGGTGCTCGAAGAGCTGCAACTGCCGCGCCGCACGTTCAATGAAAAGATGCAGCGCCATGGGCTGACTCGGGAGATGTTTGTTCCAGGCAGTTGAATGTTGCGGTGCCGGTTCGGGCCACTTCGCGAGCAAGCCCGCTCCCACAGTGGTCGGCAGTGTTCACACGGTCTGTCCGGTGCAAGCGTGGCTTGCCCGTGAAGAGGCCGGCACAGGCAATAAAGACCTGCCCACCTCAATGAGCAATTTTCCGCTCACCACCCACCAGCCATAAGCGGATTTCCGCTCAAAAAAAACCGCCACCCCCTCTAAACCGGCCCTCTCCCCGTTGGCACAGCTCCTGCTATAGCCCCAGCAGGCTGCGTTTCTACGCGCTCCACAAAAACAATTAAACGAAGGATCCTTCAATGGATAACTCCAACGCCCTGCCTCTTGGGTCGGCTGCCGTGCCGGTCAAAGAACGAACCACCGCCAGCCGGATCAAGTCGATCTTCAGCGGTTCCGTCGGCAACATGGTCGAGTGGTACGACTGGTACGTCTATGCCGCCTTCTCGCTGTACTTCGCCAAGACCTTTTTCCCCGCGGGCTCTTCCACCGCGCAACTGATGAACACCGCCGCGATCTTCGCCGTGGGCTTCCTGATGCGCCCGATCGGTGGCTGGCTGATGGGCCTGTACGCCGACAAAGTCGGGCGCAAGAAAGCCCTGATGGCTTCGGTTTACCTGATGTGCTTTGGCTCCTTGCTGATCGCCCTGAGCCCCAATTACGAAACCATTGGCATCGGTGCACCGATCCTGCTGGTGTTTGCCCGTCTGCTGCAGGGCCTGTCGGTCGGCGGCGAATACGGCACCTCGGCCACCTACCTGTCGGAGATGGCGACCAAGGAACGTCGCGGTTTCTTCTCAAGCTTCCAGTACGTGACCCTGATCTCCGGCCAGCTCATCGCGCTGGGCGTGTTGATCGTGCTGCAACAGACCCTGACCACCGAGCAGTTGTACGCGTGGGGCTGGCGTATTCCGTTCGCCATCGGCGCGCTGTGCGCAGTCGTTGCGCTGTACCTGCGTCGCGGCATGGAAGAAACCGAGTCGTTCACCAAAAAAGAAAAAGCCAAGGAAAGCGCCATGCGCACCTTGATGCGTCACCCCAAAGAGCTGTTGACCGTGGTCGGCCTGACCATGGGCGGCACACTGGCGTTCTACACCTACACCACCTACATGCAGAAGTACCTGGTGAACACCGTCGGCATGAGCATCTCCGACTCGACCACCATTTCCGCGGCCACGCTGTTCCTGTTCATGTGCCTGCAACCGATCATCGGTGGCCTGTCGGACAAGATCGGTCGTCGTCCGATCCTGATCGCCTTCGGCGTGCTCGGTACGATCTTCACCGTGCCGATCCTGATGACCCTGCACACCATTCAAACCTGGTGGGGCGCGTTCTTCCTGATCATGGCAGCGCTGATCATCGTCAGCGGCTACACCTCGATCAACGCCGTGGTGAAAGCGGAATTGTTCCCGACTGAAATCCGTGCGCTGGGCGTCGGCCTGCCGTACGCACTGACCGTCTCGATCTTCGGCGGTACTGCCGAATACATCGCGCTGTGGTTCAAGAGCATTGGCATGGAAAGCGGTTATTACTGGTACGTCACCGCGTGCATCGCCGTGTCATTGCTGGTGTACATCACCATGAGAGACACCCAGAAGCATTCGCGGATCGTGACGGACTGATCGGGTTTCACAGCCACTGCAACGGTGGCTGTGCGGGTCCCTTCGCTGGCTTGCCAGCGAAGGGGTAACTCGGTATCAAGTCAACTCGGCAGTAGCGTGTTGTGTGCCATAACGTTTCTGCGCATAAGAAGCCCCCACGATCATCGCCAGCAGAATCCCCGCCAGCACCGCCGACGAACCAATGGTGCCGAAGTCCAGCCCACCCTTCTCATGAGACTTGGTCATCAAGTCGCCCAGCGTTGCGCCAAACGGCCGCGTCAATACGAACGCCACCCAGAACAACAACACTGTCGAAATCTTCGTGAAGTACTTGAGCAGCACCACCACAGCAATGGTAGAGCCGATCAGCAATGCGCCGCCGGCAAAACCAAGCCCCGAATCGTCGGCCAGGTAATCCCCAAGCGCGGTGCCCAGGGTGTTGGAAAACAGAATCGCCATCCAATAGAACATCTCGCCACGCAAGGTCTGCACCTTGCTGACATTGAGCGAGTCACCGCTCAGTCGCCACGCCGAGAAGATCGCCAACAGAATCGCGATCAGGATCATCGAACCGGTGGCGTAACCCAAATCCAGCGTGCGGTCCATGAAGTCGGACATGGTGGTGCCGGCGGTGCTGGTGGACAAAATCACGATCCAGTACAGCAGCGGCTTGTAGGTCTTGGCCATCAATTGCGTGATCAGCGTCAGGACGAACACGCTGATCAGAATCAACGAGCTGATCGCGTAGCCGACATTGAGGGTCATCGACAGCAAATCCCCCGCGGTTTCCCCCAGGGTCGTCGCGCAGATTTTCATGATCCAGAAAGCCAGGGTGATTTGAGGCAGTTTATTCATCGCGGGTAACGCTCCATTGTGTGACGGCCGGTTCTTGGTTTTCTGGCCGAGGGCAGACTGGCGTTGCAGCGGTGAAAAAGCGGTCGGGAATTCATGAAAAATCTGTCACAAACGGCAAAACAGCGATTAATCGCTGATTAATCCTGGCGCTGCATCCTGCCAACACCTGATCGATGACCTGCGTGTCGTTCGCTGCGAAGACGTAAGCGATTTAAATGCGCCGCCCTTAACATCAAATTAATCGATTGTTTTTAGCATTATTTTGCGCTTTTTAATCAGCTTTATTGGCGTAGCATTCAACCCATGCAAGACACACCCCCAACGAATCTGGAGTAACGAACATGAAAACCAAACTGATCCTCGCCCTGACCCTGTCCGTACTGGCCGCCAACACCTTCGCAGCCGACGGTTTTGATCGCACCGGCTCGGCCATTGCCGCCGACGGCTACGACCGCACCGGCTCCGCCATCGTCGCTCAAGACGGCTACGACCGCACCGGCTCCGCCACCGTCGCTCAAGACGGCTACGACCGCACCGGCTCCGCCACCGTCGCTCAAGACGGCTACGACCGCACCGGCTCCGCCACCGTCGCTCAAGACGGCTATGACCGCACCGGCTCCGCCACCGTCGCTCAAGACGGCTATGACCGCACCGGCTCCGCCACCGTCGCTCAAGACGGCTACGACCGCACCGGCTCCGCCACCGTCGCTCAAGATGGCTACGACCGCACCCAATCAGCTTCGATCAGCTGATAATTCATTAACCAGCGCACAGCCCGGCTTCGGCCGGGCTTAGTCATTTCTGGGGCAAACAAAATGTAGGGTTCCACACAAAAACCCTGTGGGAGCGGGCTTGCTCGCGAAGGCGTCCGTTCAGTCGATACTGATGGCAACTGACACGACCTCTTCGCAAACAAACCCACTCCACAAGATTTGCATTTGTCTGGAAATTGCATCACCCGGCTTGCACTATTGCCCCTACCCAATGCACTCCAGGATCCCAAGCCATGCCCGATGACATCCATTTCTACGAACCCGCCCACGGCCACGGTCTGCCCCACGATCCGTTCAATGCCATCGTCGGCCCCCGCCCTATCGGCTGGATTTCTTCGCAGGATGCCAACGGCCAGTTGAATCTGGCGCCCTACAGCTTCTTCAACGCCTTCAACTACATTCCGCCAATCATTGGTTTCTCCAGCGTCGGACGCAAAGACAGCCTGAACAACATCGAACAGACCGGCGAATTCGTCTGGAACCTCGCCACCCGCCCGCTGGCCGAGCAGATGAACCAGAGCTGCGCGATGGTTGCACCTGAGGTCAACGAGTTTGAATTGGCAGGCCTGACGACAGTCGCGTCAAAGGTGATTTCCGTGCCCCGCGTCGCCGAAAGCCCGGTGTCCTTCGAGTGCAAGGTCACGCAGATCATTCAGTTGCAACGTGCCGATGGCGAGACAGTGCCGAGCTGGCTGATCCTCGGCGAAGTGGTCGCCGTGCATATCGCCAAGTGGCTGTTGAAGGATGGGATCTACGACACCGCCGCGGCAGAACCGATTCTGCGCGGCGGCGGGCCGGCGGATTATTTCCAGCTGGGGCCTGAAGCCCTGTTCAAGATGTGGCGACCGGGGGCGGCCAAGTAACGGATTACCAGATCAGCTCGGCGTCTTCAGTGACGCCCTTGAGGCGATCCAGCTCATTGATGGCGGCGTCATCGGCGGCGATGGCGCCGGGGAATACCTGATCAGCCAGCAATTTGTGAAAGCGCGGTGCACCGCCATCCACCAGGGCCTTGACCGCGATTGCCGCGTAATAACCCTTGTTGCCACCCAGTTCGACGGGGACGACTGCGGATACTGCTTCGAAGTGTTCGAACTCTTTACGTGCCATGTCGCAAGTCCTGGCTCAGTCAATTAAGCCGGACATTAAACCCTCAACCGGCGAGTTTGTGTACCGGTGCCGAACACTGGCCAAGGGCCTGGGCTGCCGAGACATCCTTGAAGGTGTGGAAATCCAGACTGTTGACCACCAGCTCCTGCACCAACTCGGCGAAGATTTCCATCGACGGACTGCTGAAATACGCGGTCATCGTCTGCTGATTGCTCCAGAAACCGCAGACCAGCCACAACTCGGGATCACACTGCGAATGCTGCAAGGCAAAGCTCAGGCAACCGGGCGCGGCGCGGGACGGTTCGATCAATGCGCTCAGGCGCACACCGAGTTCCGCCGAGCGTCCGGCGCGCGCTCGAACGAAGGCCATATGACTGACGGGAATCTGCTTGGACATGTTCAACCCTCCCAGGGAGTCGCGTGGCAGCCGGGGACGGGCTGCGACAGGATCCAAGATTAAGGGGCGAGCGCCAGGGGCCGTTAGTCGATTCCTGCCGTCGCGTTGCACAATCCTGCGAGACTGCGCGTTGTCGCTGCAACCGTCTGCAAAACCTCGTCACATGGCTGTCACATGCGTTTCAAGCAAGTTCCAGGCTCTGCGTCCCGCTATGGGCGGGAACATGAGCAACACCGCGCAGAATCAGGCAAGCATTTCGCAGAATGTGTCTACCGTTCACGCTTGCACAAACATATGCTCTGCTCCACTCCACATCCCTTGCCGAGGATGCCGTGCATGACGTCATTCGATCCGATTCAAGCCCCACTCGACGCCGACATGGAAAAGCAACGCGCTGAACTGGCGGCGATCATTCGCCGCAACACCACGGACGATGGCAGTTACGCCACGGCCATCGGCTCGCTGTTCATGTCGCGCCACACAAAGTCCCACGACTTCGCCCCGGTGCTGGCACAACCCGCCCTGTGCATCATGGCTCAGGGTCGCAAAGAGGTGCGACTGGTCGACGAGTTCTTCAATTACGATCCGCTCAATTATCTGGTGGTCTCGGTCTCGATGCCGTTGAGCGGGCGCGTGGTCAACGTGTCGCCGCAAGATCCGATCCTCGCCGTGCGTCTGGACATCGACCCGGCTGAGATCACCGCACTGATCGCCGACGCCGGCCCGCTCGGTGTACCGACCCGGCCGACCGGACGCGGTTTGTACGTTGAAAAAATCGACAGTGCGATGCTCGACGCGGTGCTGCGTCTGGCCCGTTTGCTGGATGCGCCGAAAGACATCGCCATGCTCGCGCCGCTGATCCGTCGGGAGATTCTCTATCGCCTGCTGCGCAGCCCGCAGGGCCATCGACTGTATGAAATCGCGATTGCCAACAGTCAGAGCCACCGCATCAGCCAGGCCATCAAATGGCTTAACGGCAACTTCGAGCAACCGCTGCGCATTGACGATCTGGCCAAGGAAGTGAACCTCAGCGTGTCGACACTGCATCATCGTTTCAAAGCGATGACGGCGATGAGCCCGCTGCAGTATCAGAAGCAATTGCGCCTGCAAGAGGCGCGGCGTCTGATGCTGGCCGAAGGGCTGGAAGCGTCGGCGGCAGGGTATCGCGTGGGGTATGAAAGCCCCTCACAGTTCAGCCGCGAGTACAGCCGTTTGTTCGGCGCGCCGCCGTTGCGGGATCTGGCGCGGTTGCGGCAGTCGGTCTGATCCAGACTTTTTACTGTGTTCGCTGCCCTCATCGCCAGCAGGCTGGCTTCCACAGTGGTGGTGTCCACAACATCTGTGTTCACTACGAACCCCCGTGGGAGCCTGCTAGCGATGGCGTCAGTCCGGGCCACTCAATTTCAGAGCGCCCGGATCACATGCTTGATTTCCTGAAACGCCGACAAGCCCCACGGCCCCAATTCGCGGCCGATGCTGCTCTGCTTGTAACCGCCCCACGCCGTCTGCGGGAAGATCACCTGCGGCGCATTGAGCCACACAAGCCCCGCCTGCAGAGCGTTGGCGACCCGGTCGGCGGTCTCGGCGTTACGCGTCACCACACTGGCGACCAGCCCGAACTGGCTGTCGTTGGCCAGGGCAATCGCCTCGGCTTCGCTGCTGAAACGGCGCACGCACAGCACCGGGCCGAAAATCTCTTCGCACCACAGCGCACTGTCGAGGGGCACGTCAGTGAAGATCGTCGGCTGTAAAAAATAGCCGCGCGGCAGATCCGCCGGACGGTTACCACCGCACACCAGCTTCGCCCCGGCACTCAACCCACGGTCGATGTGGCCGAGCACACGCTGATACTGCGCCTGATTGACCAGTGCGCCCATTTCCACGTCCGGATCGAACGGTTCGGCCACGCGGATTTTTTCCGCGCGGGCCTTCAGGCGCACGAGAAACGCGTCCGCCAATTCATCGGCGACCAACACCCGGCTGGTGGCCGAGCACATCTGCCCGGCGTTGAAGAAACCTCCGCCACAGGCCAGTTCCACCGCCAAATCAAGATCAGCGTCTTCGAGCACCAGCAGCGAAGATTTACCGCCCAGTTCCAGGCTCACGCCCTTCACACTCTCGGCGGCGCGCTGCATCACTTGCACACCGACAGCGTTGCTACCGGTGAAGGAAATCCTGGCGATACGCGGATCCGCCGACAGCGGCGCCCCCACGGCCATACCGGTACCGCAGACCACGTTGAAGACGCCTTTGGGCAGGCCCGATTCAGCGATGATTGCCGCCAGTTCCAACTCGGGCAACGGCGTGACTTCCGACGGTTTGAGCACCACACAGCAACCGGCGGCCAGGGCCGGGGCGAGCTTCCATGCGGTGGTGACCATGGGAAAATTCCACGGCACGATCAGCCCGACCACACCGCACGGTTCGCGGCGCAGACGTGCGCTGAAATCATCGCTGGGCAGCGGCACCTCCGTGTCTTGTTGCGCGTCGAGGCCCTCGGCCAGTTCCGCGTAATACTCGAAGGTGGCGATCACGTCGTCGACATCGATGCCCGCTTCGAATTGCGGTTTGCCGTTGTTGCTCGATTGCAACTTCATCAAGTCCTCGCGGCCATTGCGCACGCCGTTGGCGATGTTGCGCAGGATCGCGCCGCGTTCGGCCCCCGTGGTGGTCGACCAATCCTTGAAGGCTTCGGCGGCCACGGTCACCGCGTGATCGACGGCCCGCTCATCACCGCCATTGACCGTAGTCAGCAGCGCTTCGGTGGCCGGGTTGATCACGCGCAAATGCTCGCGACCGGCCGACCATTGGCCGTTGATGTAGAGGCCGTCGAGTGTGGTTGGAAAACTCATCATTTGGCCACCGCCTGCATCCATTGGTGCTGGTCGATTTCGATCACGCTCGGCCCCTGACGATCCGTCGCGGCGCGCAGCGCACCACGCAATTGCTCAACCGAGCTGATCGCCTCGGCCGCGCAACCCAGCGCCTTGGCCACGCCAATGAAGTCCGGGGTGTAGATGTCGACGCCGACCGGTTCGATGGCGCGGTTGACCATGTATTTTTTGATTTCTTCGTAACCCTGGTTATTCCACAGCAAGACGATCACTGGCGTGCGCGCTTCGACGGCGCTGGCCAGTTCCGGCAGGGTGAATTGCAAACCGCCGTCGCCGATCAGGCACACCACTGGCGGGCGCGCACCGTTGTCGCAGTGGCCGCCAAGCCACGCACCGATGGCTGCCGGCAAGGCGTAACCGAGGGTGCCGTAACCGGTCGACGAGTTGAACCAGCGGCGTGGACGCTCCGGGTTGAAGGTCAGGTTGCCGGTGTACACCGGTTGCGTGGAGTCGCCGACGAACACCGCGTCCGGCAATTCGTCCAGGACCGTTTCGAGGAAACGCGTCTGGGCCAGGGTCGGGGCATCCCAGGTCGCGGCCAGATCATCACGCAGACGTGCCGCACGCATCTGGCCCCAATCGTTGCGGCGCTCGGCCAATGGTTTGTGCGACAACGCACTGAGCAGCGCCTGTGCCGCGTTGCGCGAATCGGCGACCAACGCGAGATGCGGCGGGTAGTTGCGCACCGTCTGATCAGCATCGATATCAACGCGCAGCAGCTTGCCGGGAATCTCAAAACCGCCGGCGAACGTGACGTCGTAATCGGTCTCGGCCAGTTCGGTGCCGATCGCCAGCACCACATCGGCATCGGCGACCAGTGCACGAGTGGCAACCAGGCTTTGCGTCGAGCCAATCAACAGCGGATGACTGGACGCCAGCATGCCTTTGGCGTTGATGGTCAGTGCCACGGGCGCGTCGAGCAACTCGGCCAGTTCGGTGAGTTCAGCGGCAGCATCAATGGCACCGCCTCCAGCAAGAATCAACGGACGCTGGGCGCCGGCCAGCAACTCGGTCATGCGGCTCACGGCGGCCGGCGCAGCGCCGGCCCGGTCGATGTTGACCGGGACGCTGAGGAGCAATTCATCAGCCTCCTCAACCAGCACGTCCAACGGGATTTCGATATGCACCGGACGCGGTCGCCCGGCCTGAAACAGCGCAAAGGCGCGCGCCAGCACCACCGGCAACTCAGCGGCCGACATCAGCGTGTGGGAGAACGCCGCGACGCCCGCGACCAATGCGCCCTGGTTCGGCAACTCGTGAAGCTTGCCACGCCCGCCTCCCAACTGGCTGCGCGACTGCACGCTGGAGATCACCAGCATCGGTATCGAATCGGCGTAAGCCTGGCCCATCGCCGTGGTGATGTTGGTCATGCCCGGGCCGGTGATGATGAAACACACGCCCGGTTTGCCACTGGTGCGCGCATAGCCGTCGGCCATGAACCCGGCGCCCTGCTCATGCCGTGGCGTGACGTGGTTGATGCTCGAACGGGCCAGCCCGCGATACAGCTCCACGGTGTGTACCCCGGGAATGCCAAACACCTGCTCGACCCCGTAACCTTCGAGTAACTTGACCAGTACTTCGCCACACGTCGCCATGTCGATTGCCCTTTATATTCAGTTGAAACACAGGGCCCTGGGTGGGAGCGGGCCGTGGAATGGGCTCATTGAACGGGCAGCAGGTAGCGGCAACAATCGATTAAAAGTCATACTAGCCATGTCCTCACGTCATACCTTGGATCCCAATGAAGCGATTGCCTCCCCTGCCCGCCCTGCACACCTTTCTGATCACCGCGCAGTGCTGCAACTTCACCCGGGCGGCCGAGCAGTTGCACATCACCCAGGGGGCCGTGAGCCGACAGATCGCCGGGCTTGAGGATCATCTGGGTTATGAGCTGTTCATTCGTCAGGCGCGTGGCCTGGCGCTGACGAGTGAAGGTCGCGAATGGCTGCCACGGGTGGAGAAAATCTTCGGCCTGATCAGCGAAGGTACCGAGCAGATCGGTCTCAAGCGCCAAACCCTGCAAATCAAGGCGCCAAGTTGCGTGATGCGCTGGCTGGTACCGCGTCTGCTGCAATGGCAGAGGGAACGCCCTGACGTGCCGGTCAAACTGACCACCACGCTGGCCCATGGCGTAGACTTCCAGCGCGAGCCATTCGATGCGGCGGTGATTTACGGAGCGCCGCCGGACAACTCCTCCACAGCCCTGCATCTGTTTGATGAGCAACTGACACCGGTCTGTTCGCCCGCGTTGTTGAAAGGCCCGCCGGCGTTATCCGCACCGTCCGATCTGCAACATCATCTGCTGCTGCATCCGACCGCAGACACTCAGGACTGGACCGTGTGGTTGACGGCCGCCCATCTGCAATTGAGCAATGTGAACATGGGCCAGCATTTCGAGACGCTGGATCAGGCGATGTCGATGGCGTCCCACGGGACGGGTGTGGCGATCGGGGATTGGTCGCTGATCGGCGATGACTTGCGTGCCGGACGACTGGTGATGCCGTTTGAGCTGAAGGTGAAGACGGGGCTGGCGTATTACGTGGTGTTGCCGCAAGGCGGGGAGCCATCACCGAAGCTGGAAGAACTGATGATCTGGCTGGTGGAGCAGGCCCACACCCGCTGAACACCCTAATCGAATGTACAAGCGGGCTTGTTCGCGAAAGCGGTGTATCGGTCACCCATCAGGTTGACTGATACTCCCTCTTCGCGAGCAAGCCCGCTCTCACATTTGTTCTGCGCTGTTGCTTAGTAACCGACCGTAAACCGCTGACGCGAATGCTTCGGCGCCTCAACTTCGTCGATCAGCGCAATCGCGTAATCGGCAAACGTGATCCAGCTGCGACCTTCGGCACTCACCAGCAAGTGATCCTTGCCGACCCGGAATGTGCCGGTGCGCTCACCTTCGACAAACTCCGCCGACGGCGACAGGAACGTCCAGTCCAGTTCCGTCTCCTGACGCAGCGCATCCAGAAACGCGGCACCAACGCTGGCTTCGACTTTGTACTCTGCCGGAAAACCAGCGCTGTCGATCACCCGCGTGTCGTCCGGCAGCAATAGCGAACCGGCACCGCCAACCACCAGCAGACGCTTCACCCCCGCCTGCTTCACCGGCCCGACAATCGCGCTGGCCGGCACCGTGGTGAAGTGCGCGGCGGTGATCACCACGTCGTGACCGGCAACGGCATCTTGCAGCGCCGCCGAATCCAGCACATCGACATTCTGGCTGGCCACACCCGCACGGGCGCCGATCTTCGAGGTATCGCGAGCGATGGCGGTGACGCTGTGGCCGCGGCGCAGGGCTTCTTCCAGCAATTGGCTACCGGCACGACCGGTGGCACCAATGATTGCGATCTTGCTCATGACATTCTCCAGTTGGCTTGAGAGTGCTGCGTTTTCAGAATCGGGTTACCACTGCATCTCACCCTTGGCGACTTTGGCGCTCAGCGCCAGCGAGCTTTCTTCACCCAGTTTCGGGTAGCGCTTTTTCATCGCGGCGATCAATGCGGTGGAGTCTTTGGCCTTGGCGGTTTCTGTGTCGAAAGCCTTAATGTAGTCGGCGGTGAATTTCACGCTGGCCAACGAACGGCTGCTGTCACCGAGGTAGTGACCCGGCACCACGATTTTCGGCTTCAGGGTTTGAATCGAATGCAGGGTCTGCAGCCAGTCGGCGTGGGATTGCGCGGTCTGGGTGTCGGCCATCCAGACGTGGATGTTCTCGGCGACAACCACACCACCGACCACAGCCTTGAGCGACGGAATCCACACAAAGCTGCGATCCGGTTGCTTGCCGTCCAGCCCGATCACCTGCAATTTCTGCCCTTCCAGCATCAGGCTGTCGCCCTTGAGCACGCCCGGCACAATGGTTTTGGCCGGTACGTCGGCGCCCATTTTCGGCCCCCAGAACGCGAGTTTGCCGGCGACGGTTTGATTGATGTGATCGACAGTCGGCTGCGAAGCCAGCACCTTGGCGTCAGGAAAGGCTTTGGTCAGGGTATCGAGGCCGAAGTAGTAATCCGGATCACCGTGGCTGATGTAAATGGTGGTGAGTTTTTTACCGCTGGCGCGGATCTTTTCGACGACTTGCTCGGCCTGGGATTTACCAAACTGCGCGTCGACCAGGATCGCGTCCTTTTCGCCACTGACCAGTACCGAAGTCACCGGGAAAATGGCTTGGGTGCCAGGATTGTAGACATCGAGGGTCAGGTTGGCAGCAGCGGCATGCGCGGCGAAACCGAGGGTGGCAGTGGCAAGCAAAACGCGTTTGAGAGTGGTGAAACCGATCATCTGTTGCTCCGGTGTCCGAATGCCGTGTCTGGCGATGGGACAGAGCTTAGTTGCATGAGTCAGTACAAAAAATGCGATGCTTGGACATAGTTTGTTTCTGAAAGCGGGCAAATCATGGATCGTCTCCAAGCAATGCGGGTGTTCGTCACAGTGGTGGATCTGGGCAGCCAGTCAGCGGCGGCCGATCATCTGGACCTTTCACGCCCGGTGGTTTCACGTTATCTGGCGGAACTGGAGGACTGGGTCGGCGCACGCCTGATGCACCGCACCACGCGCAAGTTGAGCCTGACCGCCGCCGGCAGTGAAATCCTGCCGCGCTGCCGGCAGATGATCGAGCTGTCGACTGACATGCAGGCCGCTGTCAGCGAGCCCCACGATGCACCGCGCGGGTTGCTGCGGATCAGCGTCAGCACCTCGTTCGGCCAGGCACAACTGGCCGACGCGATGGCCGCCTACGTCAAGCGCTACCCCGGTGTCAGCATCGATATGCAGATGCTCGACCGCACGGTGAATCTGGTGGATGAGCGTATCGATCTGGCGATTCGCACCAGCAATGATCTGGACCCGAACCTGATTGCCCGGCGCCTGACCGTTTGCCGTTCGGTGGTCTGCGCGGCTCCCGTGTATCTTCAGGAACATCCGGCGCCGCAACGGGTGGAAGAGTTGAGTCAACACAACTGCCTGACCCACTCGTATTTCGGCAAGAGCCTGTGGCATTTCCAAGAGGATGGCGAACCGGTGTCGGTGCCGGTACAGGGCAACATCAGCGCCAACGAGGCCAGCACATTGTTGCGCGCGACGCTGGCCGGCGCGGGGGTGGCGATGCTGCCGACCTATCAGGCCGGGGTGCATATTCATGCCGGAGAGTTGATTCGCTTGTTGCCCCACGCCGAACCGCGGCAGATGAACATCTACGCGGTCTATGCCTCACGCAAGCACATGCCGGCGGCGCTGCGCAGCATGCTGGATTTTCTGGTACTCAGATTCCCAGAAAACCCGACGTGGGATATCGACCTGTAACCCCGGTCATAACGGCTCTGAATGTCACGCTAGATGCGCAAACGCTGACGCTGGCAAGTCGTCACCGCTGACCTATGCTCAAAGTAGTACCCAAGGGTATACGTTCAGAGGTCAGACACCATGAACATCAAAACAAGAAGATACCTCGCGATTTTCATCACCTGCGCCGCCACACTGGCGTTGTACGGCACTGCAGCCTGGCGGGTCGAGCAACTGCGACAACTGCCTCGCGAATACGCCAGTTGCAACCTGGAGCACTGCATTCCACACAATGCCACGCTGAATGCGTTGCGTTGATGTAACAACGCGCAAACGCGGCCTGCTCCCACAGAGGGATTGAGGTGTTTACAGGTTTACTGCTCGGCCTTCAGGCGGTCGCGGAAAGCCTTTGGCGAAATCCCCACCCGGCGCCGGAACAGGCGCGTGAAGTTGGTCGGATCGGAAAACCCCAACAACTCCGACATCTCGTAAATCGTCATGCTGGTGTACGTCAGCAAGCGCTTGGCTTCCAGTAACTGGCGCTCGTGCATGATCTGCAACGCCGGCTGCCCCGCCAGTTCACGGCAAGTGCCATTAAGGTGTGACACCGAAATCCCCAACCGATGCGCCAGGTCTTCGACCTTCACATGCTGGCGATACGTCTCTTCCACCAATTGAATAAAACCGTTGAGGTATTCACGCTGGCGCTGCGGCCGCTGGCTGGCGTTATGGCGCACGATCGCCTGACGACTGACCCAGACCATAATCACGCTGACCAGCGAATGCATGAGCATTTCCCGCGCCGGTTGGTGGCCGTTGTACTCGGCCTGCAACGCAGTAAACAGGCTGTTCAGGTAATCGCCGTCCTTGCCCGCCGAATAGCTTTCAGCCAGGGCCAGAGCGTGTACCGAATCGCCCAGTTGCGCCTGCAAATGATGGATCAGCGGCGTGGCGAGGGTGACGATAAATCCTTCGACGTCCTCGGAAAAACGGAAGCCGTGCACCGACAGCGGTGGCAGCACCTGAATCGCGGGCGTGTGCAGTTGTGTGCGCTGACCTTCGATTTCAAGCTCTGCCTGACCTTTGAAGACGAAGAGCAATTGGCACAAATCGGCGTGGCGGTGGGGTTTGATTTCCCATTGATGTTCGCGACTGCGTGAAGAAATGGTTTCACAGTGCAGCAAGTCAGGGGTTGGCCAGTCCAGGCTTTCACCGTAGAGCTTGAACACCGGAATCGAAGGCAGCTCAGGCTTGTTCATCACTTCAATCCAGGCCTCGGGGTTGTGGGCGATAATCGCACCGATTGGCAGAATGTACAGGTATCGGCTCAGTTTTCACCTTCAATTGACAGACCCGCAAGGGAAAAATGCAAGCACTCGATCCATAAAAATCATTCAACGGTCTTGGCCGTGTGAAGCTTGCGAGTCATAAAAACAATGAAAACGCTGAAAACCCAAGTCGCCATCATCGGCGCCGGTCCATCCGGATTGCTCCTCGGCCAGTTGCTGCACAACGCTGGCATCGACACCCTCATCCTCGAACGCCAGACACCCGATTATGTACTCGGCAGAATCCGCGCCGGCGTGCTTGAACAAGGCATGGTAGAGCTGTTGCGCCAGGCGGGCGTGAGTCAACGGATGGACGCCGAAGGTCTGGTTCACGGCGGTTTCGATCTGGCGCTGGACGGGCGCCAGGTGCACATCGATCTGCACGCGTTGACCGGCGGCAAAACCGTGATGATCTACGGCCAGACCGAAGTCACCCGCGACCTGATGGCCGCTCGTCGGGACGCGGGCGCACCGACGATTTATCAGGCGATCGATGTCGTTCCTCACGGCATGAAAACCGACGAAGCCTTTGTCACCTTTGAAAAGGACGGCGAAACCTGGCGCGTCGACTGCGACTACATCGCCGGTTGCGACGGTTTCCACGGCGTGGCCCGGCAGTCGA
Organism: Pseudomonas sp. RA_105y_Pfl2_P56; assembly: GCF_963970845.1. Taxonomy (NCBI): domain Bacteria; kingdom Pseudomonadati; phylum Pseudomonadota; class Gammaproteobacteria; order Pseudomonadales; family Pseudomonadaceae; genus Pseudomonas; species Pseudomonas sp. RA_105y_Pfl2_P56. Next base: position 8,243 of record NZ_CAXAPL010000020.1, on the reverse strand, counting down.
TTCCGGCTGACAGCCTGAAGGTCTTCGAACGGGTTTATCCGTTTGGCTGGCTGGGAATTCTGGCCGACACGCCACCGGTGCATGAAGAACTGGTCTACGCCCGGCACGAACGCGGCTTCGCACTGTGCAGCATGCGTTCGGCAACTCGCACCCGTTATTACCTGCAAGTGCCGGCGGATGAAAACGTCGATGACTGGAGCGATCAGCGCTTCTGGGATGAACTGAAGTCCCGTCTGCCCGTGGCGCTTGCAGAAAACCTGGTCACTGGGCCGTCGATCGAGAAAAGCATCGCGCCGTTGCGCAGTTTTGTGGTCGAACCGATGCAATACGGACGGATGTTTCTGGTCGGCGATGCCGCGCACATCGTCCCGCCTACCGGCGCCAAGGGCTTGAATCTGGCCGCCAGCGATGTCAGCACACTGTTCAATATTCTGCTGAAGGTCTATCGCGAAGAACGCGTCGACCTGCTCGAGAAATATTCCGAAATCTGCCTGCGTCGGGTGTGGAAGGCCGAGCGGTTTTCCTGGTGGATGACGTCGATGCTGCATCGCTTCGACGATCACGATGATTTCAGCCAGCGCATCAGCGCCTCGGAACTGGACTACTTTGTCAGCTCGCAAGCAGGGCGAAAAACCATTGCAGAAAATTACGTCGGACTTCCTTATGAGGCTATCGAATAGCTTCCTACCGACTTACACTGGCGAGCCTCCCCGCTCGCCTGGCCATTTGCGGGACTCTCACTGCCCGCAGGTGTTGTTCGTGCCCCATCTCAATCATCCCGAAACGCCCAAACCGGCCATTCGCAGCGTGCTGGTCGCGCTGATGATGGCGATCTTTCTTGGCGCACTGGATCAGACCATCGTCGCCGTGTCGATGCCGGCCATTTCCGACCAATTCAAAGACGTCAACCTGTTGGCCTGGGTGATTTCCGGGTACATGGTGGCGATGACCGTGGCGGTGCCGATCTACGGCAAGCTCGGTGATTTGTATGGCCGGCGCAAACTGATGCTGTTCGGCATGAGCCTGTTCACCCTCGCCTCATTGTTTTGCGGCATGGCGCAAAGCATGGAGCAACTGGTGCTGGCGCGGATTCTCCAGGGCATCGGGGCCGGCGGGATGATTTCGGTCAGTCAGGCGATCATCGGCGACATCGTGCCGCCACGCGAACGCGGACGCTATCAGGGTTACTTCAGCAGCATGTACGCGGTGGCCAGCGTCGCCGGGCCGGTGTTGGGCGGCTACATGACCGAGTACCTGTCGTGGCGCTGGGTGTTTCTGATCAACCTGCCGCTGGGCCTGGGTGCTTATTGGGTGGCGCGGCGTAACCTGCGCGGCCTGCCGATCCCGCAGCGCAAACCGATCATCGATTACCTCGGCACATTGCTGATGATCATTGGCCTGACCGCTCTGTTGCTCGGCATCACCCAGATCGGTCAGGGTCATTCGTGGCGCAGCAGCGAAGTGCTTGGGCTGTTCGCGTGTGCGGTGCTGGTGCTGGCGCTGTTTGTCTGGCATGAACGCCGCGCGCGTGAGCCCTTGCTGCCGATGCACCTGTTCGCCAACCGCAACGCCCTGCTGTGCTGGTGCACGATTTTCTTCACCAGTTTCCAGGCGATTTCGCTGATTGTGCTGATGCCGCTGCGTTTTCAAAGCGTCACCGGTGCCGGGGCCGACAGCGCCGCGTTGCACTTGCTGCCCTTGGCCATGGGGCTGCCAATCGGCGCCTACTTTGCCGGGCGTCGCACCTCAGTGACCGGTCGTTACAAACCGCAGATTCTGACCGGCGCGATGTTGATGCCGATCTCGATCCTGGGCATGGCCTTCAGTCCGCCAGAGGCCACGCTGCTCAGCGGCGTGTTCATGTTGCTCAGCGGGATTGCCGGCGGCATGCAGTTCCCTACCTCTCTGGTAGGCACGCAGAACTCGGTGGCGCAACGCGACATTGGCGTGGCCACCAGCACCACCAACCTGTTCCGCTCGCTCGGCGGCGCGGTGGGTGTGGCGCTGATGTCGGCGCTGTTGCTGGCGTTGTTGCAGGACTCCAGTTTCGCCCACCTGGCGAGCAGTTCGCTGATGAGCGAGGGACATTCGGGCAATGTGTTGCTTGATGGTTTGAACGCGGCGCCGGGTGATGCTCGAAACGCTTTGCGCACGGAGCTTTCGGTGACCTTCCGGCATTTGCTGTGGGTCAGTGCGGCGGTGTCGCTGCTGGGGCTGACGGCGGCGATTGCGATGCCGAACAACTTGCTGCGCGGCAGAGAGCACGGCACCCAATAGCAGCCATGCCCGCTCCCACAGGATCTGGCTGATCAAGGGCTGTAGTAACCGACCGCTACCAGAAAATGGCCGACCTTCTTCAGGTAGGCATGCTTGTCCTCGACCTTGCCGGTCACCGGGTTTTTCCAGCGGTATTCGTATTCGCCATCATCCTGTTTGGCAATCAGCGCCAGTATCGGCTCACCCACCGGTTTGCCTTCCGGGTCCTTGACCTTGCTGAAGTCGGTATTGATCAAGCGCAGATTGGTGCCGTGGGCGACATAGCGCCGGGTATCGAGGTCGACGACAAACACATACAGGTCATCCTGCAAATAGCCGCCCTTGAGCGAGTTGATCGCCGTCAATGTGCCCTTCTCGTCTTTGCCCAGATCGGTAGCCGCCTTGTTCAGCAACGCCATCGCCTGCTCCGCCGACGCCCGCGGCAGGTAATAACCGACCGCCAGAATCCGTTGGCCGATGCGCTGGTAAAACACATGCTTGCGCTCGACCTTGCCATCCGACCAGTTCTGCCAGCGGTACTCGGCTTGCTGGATGCCGTTGCCCTCGGGCACTTTCAAGGCATTTTTGAAGGCTTTCTGCAGATCCGGCCCGAGCACCTCGCTCACATCACGGCCGATCAACTCCGACGAGGGCCCGCCGCTGGCGAGCATGACGCCCTTGGTGTCGAGCACAAACACATAGCGGTCCTTGTCGACAAACTCACCCTGGCGACTGAACGCGGCGAACGCCTTGTCGCCGTTGTCGTGGTAGTAGGCCAGTGCTTTTTCCAGCAAGGCGATGGCGGCCTGGCTGTCATCCTTGGCAGTGGTCGCGGCGTTGGCCTGGCCGAACCCGGCCAGGAGCATCACGCCGAGCCAGGCCACTTTATGCAAAAAACCCATAGCGCATCCCTCGTTCTTGTTGGTGTTTCAAGAGCGTAGACGGCTTGGGATGATGCGGGGACATTCAGAAGGTTTCTGGAGATTACACCGTGCTGTGGCGAGGGAACGTGCCCACTCGCCACACGTTTGATCAGGCTTTAAGGCCGGGCATTGATCTGCTGCTGCAAGTTCTGGATCTGCGCCTGAAGCGTGTTGATGTTGCGGGTCATCTGGCGACGGAACGCATCGAACTCAGCGGTATTGGCGGCACCTTGCGGTGCTGCCGGGCGGTTGTCCTGTTCGCTTTTGAGAACGACGATTTCCTGCTCCAGTCGATCAATTGCCGCGCTCGGATTGCCCTGTTTCTTCAGTGCGGCGATGTCCGCGCCGAGGCTCTTGAGCTGCGCATCGAAACCCTTGAGCTGGGCGTCGACCTTGCTGGTATCGGCCGGGGCGTTTTTCAGCGTGGTCAGCTCTGTACTCAGGGCTTTGACCTGTGCCTGTAACTGGCTGTTGGCGTTTTGTTGCTCGCTGGTCTGGGCGCTCATCTGCGCCAGACGCTTGTCCAGTTCACTGGTCTGGCCGGCAACGCCCTGCTGCTGTTTGCTCTGATCGAGCAACTTGCCTTCCAGTTGCTTGATCTGCAGCTTCAACGCTTCGCTGTCGCTGGTGACGTTGGATTGACTGGCGACGACCTTGCCGGAAATGTCCTGCAGGCGCCCCGCCGCTTCTTCGCTGATGCGCGCGAAACTTTCCTGGGTTGCGACCAGTTGCTGCTCCATCAGCGAGATCTGCTGAAAACTCCACCAGGCAAGGCCGATGAAGGCGAAAAACAATGCGCCAACCAGCGCCCACAAAGGCCCGGTGCTTGCCGCTTTGACCTTGACCACGGGCGGTGTACGCGAGTGCACGGAGGTGCGGGCGGTGGTCGGAATGTCATCGTCGTCGAAAGTGTCGGCACGCAGGCTCGGTACATCATCGAAATCGTCGTGGGCATCATTACGCATGGACATTGAGGCAACCTTTGTGAAACGCGGTGATGGCAGATGGGGGCGAAGTATAAACCCCACAGCCGCAGGGATTGACCCTCAACCTGTAGTGCGGTTCATTGCCGGTCGGCCGATTCGTTTCAACGAATGTCCTGAGCTTTCCACCAACCGCAGAACTCGTCGAGGGCGGTCCACAGACTGACTTTCGGATCGTAGTCCAGATAATGCCGGGCGCGACTGATGTCGAGGGTGAAACTTTTGTTCATCACCTGCATCCCCAGCCGCGACAGCGTCGGCTCCGGACGTCCCGGCCAGAGCTTGCACGCCCCTTCATTGAGCGCGGCCACGCTGTAGGCCAGCCCGTAGGAGCGATACCGGGTGACCTCTGGGATCTCCATTTTGCGCATCACATAGTTGACCACATCCCACAGCGGCACCGGCGTACCGTTGCTGATGTTGTAGGCCTTGCCCAGCGCGGAACCGGCGGCCAGCAAACTGCTGAGCATGGCTTCGTTGAGGTTTTGCACGCTGGTGAAATCGACCTTGTTCAGGCCATTGCCAATGATCGCCAGACGGCCCTTGCGCTGCATGTTCAACAGGCGCGGGAAGATGCTCATGTCGCCGGCACCGGTGACGAAGCGCGGGCGCAGGGCGATGGTTTCCAGACCGAATTCCTGCGCGCCGAAAACCTTTTGCTCGGCCAGATATTTGGTCGCCGCGTAGTGATGCCTGAAGCGCTTTGGCACTTGTTCTTCGGTCAGGTTCAGGTGGTCGCGGCCATCGAAGTAGATCGACGGTGACGACAAATGCACCAGCCGTCGAACCCGTCGCTTCAGGCAGGCCTCGACAACGTTTTCAGTGATCTGCACGTTACCTTGATGAAAATCCTGATAGCGCCCCCACAGCCCGACGGCACCGGCGCAATGCACCACCGCTTCGACGTCGGTGCAGAGTTCGCGCACCAGATCCGGGTCAGTCAGATCACCAGGGACAAACTCGGCGCCACGGCGGACCAGGTGCTCGACGCTCTCGGCCCGGCGGCCGTTGACCCGCACATCCAGGCCCTGCTCCAGAGCGAAACGCGCAAAGCGTCCACCAATGAAGCCGCTTGCGCCGGTGACCAGAATTTTCATGTAAAGCTCCGCTGTCTTTCGATTTGCCTGATTCGTGTGTCTTGACGCTGGCCGTCAGTCCAACGGCACCAGCCATTGTGGCGAAGATCGCACCAATTGCTCGGTCAGCAAGCCCAGCAACTGACCGCCGTTGCGCCAATGATGCCAGTAGAGCGGCACGTCGATCGGTTTATCTGGCAACAGTTCGCGCAGTACACCGCGTTGCAATTGCTCACGCACTTGCAGTTCCGGCACCAGCCCCCAACCGAGCCCGGCTTCAGTCAGGCGGATAAAACCTTCAGAGGATGGGCACAAATGGTGCTCGAATCCCCCATCGACACCCAGTGATGCGAGATAGCGATGCTGAAGAAAATCATCCGGGCCGAACACCAGCGCCGGGGTGCGCGGCAGTTGTTCGGCACGCACGCCATCGGGGAAATGCCGGGCGATGAACGCCGGGCTGGCCAGCGCGCGATACCGCATGGCGCCGAGCAAGACGCTGCGGGCGCCGGCCACCGGCCGCTCGCTGGCGCAAACACACGCCGCCACTTCACCGGCGCGCATGCGTTTGAGGCCGACGGTCTGATCCTCCACCACCAGATCCAGCAACAAATGCTGTTCGGCACAGAAATCCCCCACGGCTTCAGCCCACCAGGTGGCGAGGCTGTCGGCATTGATCGCAATGCGCAGTCGCTCGGGTAAACCTTCTTCATCCAACGCCGGCACAAGGGTCTGCAAATCACGTTCAAGCAAACGTACCTGTTGCACATGGTTGAGCAGGCGCCGGCCAATTTCGGTCGGCGACGGCGGCGTACCGCGCACCAGCACGGGTTGGCCGACCCGCGCCTCAAGCAGTTTGATCCGCTGCGAGATCGCCGATTGCGACAGGCCCAGCACCTGCGCCGCGCGCTCGAATCCGGCTTGCTCGACCACGGCGGCCAAAGCAGACAGCAATTTGTAATCGAACATCACTTTTCCTAATGAGCGATCAGCATTATTGGTTTTTCTTATAACGCGTCCGACTGGAGAATAGCCAGCAAGCACTCTCTCTCAAGGACCTTTCCATGGCTGGCGAAACCTCACTCTCGACTCTGCTGCGCAGCATGAGCCCGCAGCTCAACGCCGGCGACTATGTGTTTTGCACCTTGCCCGACGGGCAACTGCCAATTGGCCTGGAGATTGTCGGCTGCTTTCGTGAACAAGAAGGTCTGACCGTGATTCTGCAACGCTCACTGGCCGAACAGGCCGGCTTCAGTTTCGATTACGTGGCCGCGTGGATCACCCTCAACGTGCACTCGGCGCTCGAGGCCGTAGGCCTCACTGCCGCATTCGCCACCGCACTGGGCAAGGCCGGGATCAGTTGCAACGTGATCGCCGGTTACTACCACGATCACCTGTTTGTCGGTCAGGCCGACGCCGAACGCGCCATGCACGTGCTGCGCGATCTCGCAGCCAACGCGGAGTGAATTCTATGTGGCAAAGCTATGTGAACGGGTTGCTGGTGGCGTTGGGGCTGATCATGGCGATCGGCACCCAGAATGCTTTTGTGCTGGCACAAAGTCTGCGTCGTGAGCATCACTTGCCGGTCGCCGCACTCTGCGTTGCCTGCGACGCGCTGCTGGTGGCAGCCGGGGTGTTCGGCCTTGCCACGGTACTGGCACAAAACCCGACATTGCTGGCGGTGGCGCGCTGGGGTGGCGCGGTGTTCCTGATCTGGTACGGCAGCCAGGCGCTACGCCGGGCGTTCTCGAAACAGCGCCTGGATCAGAGCGAAAACCAGACCGTGCGCTCGCTGCGGGCAGTGATGCTCAGCGCCTTGGCAGTGACCTTGCTCAACCCGCACGTTTATCTGGATACCGTGTTGTTGATCGGCTCTCTTGGCGCCCAACAATCGGTGCCGGGCGCTTATGTGGTGGGCGCCGCCAGTGCGTCGTTGCTGTGGTTTTTCACGCTGGCGCTGGGGGCGGCATGGCTCGCGCCGTGGCTGGCCCGGCCGAGTACGTGGCGGATCCTCGATCTGCTGGTGGCGGTGATGATGTTCGCGGTGGCAGGACAATTGATACTCGCTCCGTGATTTATTCCAAAAGGCTCTGGAACCTCTATCCCACACAGTTGTTGCGTGGTTAAGCCGCAACCCCGGTGCTATGATCCGAACCCTGCGCCGCAAAGAGTAAAAACTCGTCGTCGCATTTCTGGCCGCCCGTGATCGGCCTTGCGCTCACCGCAACAGACCTGATTAGGAGAATCATCATGGCTTTCGAATTGCCGCCGCTGCCTTACGCACACGATGCCCTGCAGCCGCACATTTCCAAGGAAACCCTGGAATTTCACCACGACAAGCACCACAACACCTATGTCGTGAACCTGAACAACCTGGTGCCGGGCACCGAGTTCGAAGGCAAGACCCTGGAAGAAATCGTCAAGTCTTCCTCGGGCGGCATCTTCAACAACGCCGCTCAGGTCTGGAACCACACGTTCTACTGGAACTGCCTGGCGCCAAACGCCGGCGGTCAACCAACCGGCGCGCTGGCTGATGCAATCAACGCAGCCTTCGGTTCGTTCGACAAGTTCAAGGAAGAGTTCAGCAAAACCTCGATCGGCACCTTCGGTTCCGGCTGGGGCTGGCTGGTGAAAAAGGCTGACGGTTCCCTGGCACTGGCCAGCACCATCGGCGCCGGCAACCCGCTGACCAGCGGCGACACCCCGCTGCTGACTTGCGACGTTTGGGAACACGCTTACTACATCGACTACCGCAACGTTCGTCCCAAGTACGTCGAAGCGTTCTGGAACCTGGTCAACTGGAAGTTCGTCGCTGAGCAGTTCGAAGGCAAAACCTTCACCGCTTAAGCTGCGCGCCAGAGAAGAAACCCGGCTGATGCCGGGTTTAATGAGATGGTCAGCCTGACCGAGAAGCCCTGCAGGTTTACGCTTGCAGGGCTTTTCTCGTTTTCGGCGGAGGATCTCTCATGAATACGATAACGCTTCTCGGTATCGACATTGGCAAA